>NZ_JAWDIE010000011.1:0-117289 GCF_037688875.1 Amphibiibacter pelophylacis | reverse complement strand
CTATACCGGCCAGTACGGCAAGGTGGTCCTGGACGCCAATGGCCAGTGGACCTACACGCTGGACCAGAGCAAACCGGCCGTGACCGGCCTGAACGACGGCGGCAAGCTGACCGATACGGTGAAATACTTCACTGAAGATGGCACCGTGCACAGCATCACCGTGGCCATCAACGGCCAGTCGCTGCCCAGCACGGCGGGCATCAACGGTCTGGTCTTCAAGGACATGAACGACAACGGCGTGCGCGAAGCGGGCGATACCGGCATCGCGGGCGTGGGCGTGCAGCTGCGCCAGCCCGATGGCACGCTGGTGGCCGAAACCACCACCGACGCCAATGGCGCTTACAGCTTCAAAAACCTGGCCGCCGGGCAGTATGTGGTGGATTTTGTCGAGCAGAGCGCCGCACTGAACGGCCTGAAGCTGGTCTCGGCCAACCAGGGCAATAACACCGATCAGAACAGCGATGTCACCAACACCGCCTGGAACGCCACGGGCACCCTGACGCTGGCCCAGGGCCAGGTGCTGAACCATGTGGATGCGGGCTATTCGCCGCCGCAGCAGGCGGTGGTGCAGAAGGGCACTGTGTCCGGCACGGTGTGGAACGACACCAACAACGACGGTATTCACCAGGCGGGCGAAGCCGGTGTTGCCGGGGTCACGGTGGACCTGCGCATCGCCGGGGGCACGACGTCGGTGGGCACGACGACGACGGACGCCCAGGGCAACTACAGCTTCAAGGACGTGGCTGCGGGCAACTACTTTGTGGACTTTGCCGAAGACAAGGGGCCTCTGGTGGGCCGTAACTTCGCATCCGGCCTGCAGGGCGGCGACCACAGTGTCGACAGCGATGTGACCAACTACACGGCCGGCTGGACGGGCAACTTCGCGCTGCCTGCAGGCGGCAGTGTCGAGCACATTGATGCGGGCATCCGTCCGCTGCCTGTGGCCTCCAGCGTGTCGGGCTCGGTGTGGAACGACGCCAACAACGACGGCATCCGCCAGGACGGTGAATCCGGCATTGCCGGGGTCACGGTGGATCTGCGCATCGCGGGAACCCGAACCTCTGTCGCCACGGTCACCACCGACGAGAAGGGCAACTACACCTTCAGCAACGTCAAGGAAGGCAACTACTTTGTTGACTTCGCCGAAGACAAGGCGCCGCTGGTCGGCCGCAGCTTCACCGCCGCCGACCAGGGCAGCGACGACGCCAGGGACAGCGATGTCACCAACGCCCAGATCGGCTTCACGAACGACTTCTCGCTCAAGACCGGCCAGGCGGTGGAGCACCTGGACGCAGGCATCCGCCCGGCTTCCAGCGTGTCCGGTTCGGTGTGGAACGACACCAACAACGACGGCATCCGCCAGGCGGGAGAGGCCGGGGTTGCCGGGGTGACGGTCGATCTGCGCACCGCTGGCACTATCAACTCGGTGGCCACGGTCACGACCGACGCCAGCGGCAACTACACCTTCGATAACGTCCGGGAAGGCAAGTATTTTGTCGACTTTGCCGAAGACAAGGCCCCGCTGATCGGCCGCAACTTCGTCTCGGGCCTGCAGGGCAGCGACGCCAGCACCGACAGCGATGTGACCAACTACGCCGCTGGCTGGACGCACGACATCACCGTCGCTCCCGGCGCCTCGGTGCAGCACATCGATGCGGGCATCCGCCCCATTGTGCCGAACAGCGTGTCAGGCAAGGTCTGGCTGGACGGCAATAACGATGGCCAGGTCGGCAGCGGCGAAAAAGGCCTCGGCGGCGTGACCGCGGTCCTGTACACCACCGATGCTTCGGGCAACGCCATGCAAACCGCCGTGGCCACCACCACCACGGCGGCAGATGGCAGCTACACCTTCAGCAACGTCGCTCCGGGCCGCTATTTCGTGGATTTCAACGAAAGCCAGCTGCCTTCTGGCGTGCGCTTCCACACCGGCGGAACGTCGGATGTGCGTGACAACAGCAACTCCGGCTGGAGCGCGCCGTTCACGCTGTCGCAAGGCCAGCAGGTCAGCATCGACGCGGCGGCTTCTGAAAACATGGGCTCCACCATCAAGGGCATCGTCTGGCAGGACGCGGGCGGCGGCAAGGGCTACTGGGCGGCGAGCCAGGGCAGGCCGGGATCGAACAATGGCCATCTGAACGACAACGAGATTGGGGTCACAACGCCGGGCATGCAGGTCGATCTGGTGACCAAAGACGGCCGGGGTGAGAACATCTACAAGACGACCTATCTCGACTCCAGAGGCGAGTACCGTTTTGAGGGTGTGACCGAGCCTGGCACCTACTACATCATGTTCAACCGCAACGCGGCCAATCCCACCCCTTTCTGGATGACGGGCGAGGCCTCCGGTGACACAAACAGGGGCACTCAGGTGACCGGGCCGTACTGGGGCTCCAGCCACCTGGGCTACACGGACGTGTTCCGGGTGTCGGGTCAAGGGGGCGAAGTGATCCAGCGCAACGGGGCGTACCAGAGCCCGATCGCGCTTGATCTGAACAACGACGGCCAGATCAATACGGCCGGTCTGGATGCGGCCGGGCACGCCTTTGATCTGCTGGGCACCGGCGATAAGGTGCACTCGGGCTGGCTGGCCAAGGGCGATGGCTTCCTGGTCATCGATACCAACCACAACGGCAAGATCGACAGCATCAACGAGATGTTCGGTGGCGCTCTGGGGGCCGGTTTTGGCAAGCTGGCCAAATACGACACCAATGGCGACGGCTATATCAATGTCCATGACGCCGAATTTGGCACCTTCAAGGTCTGGGTGGATACCAACGGCGACCGCATCACCGATCCGGGCGAGCTGAAAACGCTGGCTGAGGTGGGTATCGTCGCGCTGAAAGTCTCTTACGAGATCGACCCCAGCAACGACGGCCACGGCAACATCGTGATCGAGAAGAGCACGGCCATCATGGCCAACGGCCACGAAGTGCTGATGGGCGATGTCTACTTCCAGGTCGACATGGGCACGCTGAGCGAAGCCAACCTGGCGGCGCTAGCCAAGTCTGCTGCGGAATCCGAGGCGCACCTGGCCACGCTGACCGATGCCGAGCGCGCTGCCATCGCCCAGGGCCAGGCGGACACGGATGCCCACAAAGCCACCGAAGTCGATGCCCACAAATCGGCCGCGCATGACGATGTGCCGGTGGTGGCGGACACGCACGAGGTGGCGGGCCACGACGACGTGCCCGTCATTGCCGACACGCACCAGGTGATGGGGCTGGATGCGCCTGTGGTTCCTGCGACGGTGGACAGCCATGCCGCCGCCGACAGTCACGCGCTGGCGTCTGATCTCAAGACGGTGCTGACCGAGGCGCGTCCCATGCTGGAGGAGCTGGCCGAAAACCACGGCTTCATCGCCAGCAGTTTCGACGCCGCGCCGCTGATGGCCGATGTCTTCACCTGGGCCAGCACGCAGATCGGCGATCCGGGCGAGCCCCACGTCACCGTCATCCCCGATTTCAATGCGGCGGCGGTGGAGGAGGGCGGCGACGTGCTCAACCTGAAGGATCTGCTGCAGCCGGCCGATCAGGCCGCCACGCAGGATCTGTCGCAGTTCCTGCACTTCGAGAAATCCGACGAAGGCACGGTGATCCACATCAGCCAGTCGGGCGGCTTCGCGCAGGATGGCTCCAACGTGTCCAGCACCGAGAACCTGCAGATCGTGCTGCAGAACGTCGATCTGACGCACAGCATGCACGGCACGCCGCTGACCGACCATCAGATCATCAATGACCTGATGAAGGTGGGCAAGCTGGTGACCGATCTCTGAGTCAGAGGTGAGGGGCTGCCCTGCAGCCCCTGTTTGGGCCCGGGCCGTTCTGGCCTGGGCTTTTTTTGCCGTGTGGCGCAGACGCAAAAAAACCAGCCATCGGCTGGTTTTTTTGTGGGGCAGCGGGCGGCTTAGGCGGCAGCGACCGACAGGGCGCGGACCTGCTGCGACAGGCGACGCTTGTGGCGCGCGGCCTTGTTCTTGTGGAAGATGCCTTTGTCGGCCACCGAATCCAGCACCGACTGGGCGTTCTGGAAAGCGGCTTTGGCCTGGTCGGCGTTGCCCGTGGCAACCGCCTTGCGCACGTTCTTGACGGCGGTGCGGAACTTGGAACGCAGCGCGGTGTTGGCGGCGTTGAGCTTGACATCCTGGCGGGCGCGCTTGCGGCCGGATGCCAGACGAACGGTTTTTTTCTTTTTCGCAGAAGTGGCCATGGTGTGTCTTGAAAGGAAAGGGGTGAAAACCAGATGGCCAGATCGGCCGCAAAGCCCAGTCAGGGCATAATCGCGGGATTGTAGCAGGGCTGTCCGGGGTACGCAACGAATCCCGCGGCCTCGCGTGTTTGGATGACTGTATGAACCTGTTCCGGGCCGCCTCGCTGGTCTCTTTTCTGACCCTGCTGTCGCGCATCACGGGCCTGGTGCGCGAGCAGATGGTGGCCGCCATGTTCGGCGCCAGTGCCGTCACCGACGCCTTCAACGTCGCCTTCCGCCTGCCCAACCTGCTTCGGCGCCTGTTCGCCGAAGGGGCTTTTTCGCAGGCCTTTATTCCGCTGTTTGCCGCCACCCGCGCCCGCGATGGCGACGCCGCCACGCGCGATCTGCTGGACGCCGTGGCCTCGGTGCTGGTCGCCGTGCTGCTGGCGGTGTCGATACTGGGTGTGGTTTTTGCGCCCGTGCTGCTGTGGCTGATGGCGTCTGGCCTGCAGGCCGAAGACCAGGCGCTGTGGATGACGCGGGTGATGTTCCCCTACATCCTGCTGATGTCGCTGGTGGCGCTGGCCGCCGGGGTGCTCAACACCTGGAAGAAGTTTGTGGTGCCTGCGGCCACGCCGGTGCTGCTCAACCTGTCGATGATCGCCTGCGCGGCGCTGCTGGCGCCGTGGTTCAGGCGCCATGGCATCGAGCCGATTTACGCCATGGCGGTCGGGGTGATGATCGGCGGCGTGCTGCAGCTGGCGGTGCAGCTGCCCGCGCTGTGGCGCCTGGGCATGGTGCCGCGCCTGCACCTGACGCCGGGTGGGCTGCGCCGCTCCTGGCATCACCCGGGCGTGCGCCATGTGCTGCGCCAGATGGCCCCGGCGATTCTGGGCGTGTCGGTGGCGCAGATTTCGCTGCTGATCAACACGCAGCTGGCGTCTCACGTGGGGCCGGGCGCGGTCTCCTGGCTGACTTACGCCGACCGGCTGATGGAGTTCCCCACCGCGCTGCTGGGCGTGGCGCTGGGTGTGGTGCTGCTGCCCCAGCTGTCGGCCGCGCGGGCGAAAAACGAGCTGGGCCAGTACTCGCAGCTGCTGGATTGGGGCCTGCGCCTGGTGCTGCTGTTCAGCCTGCCCTGCGCCGTGGCGCTGCTGCTGTTTGGCGAGCCGCTGGTGGCGGTGCTGTACCACTACGGCGCCTTCCGCCCGGTGGATGTCGCCGAGACGGTCGTGTCGCTGCAGGGCTACGGCGTGGGCCTGCTGGGTCTGGTCGCCATCAAGGTGCTGGCGCCGGGTTTTTACGCGCAGCAGAACCTGCGCACACCGGTGAAGATCGCCGTGGCGGTGCTGGTGCTGACGCAGCTTCTTAATATCTATACCGTGCCGCGCTTTGGCCAGGCCGGGCTGGCGCTGTCGATCGGCATTGCCGCGCTGTGCAACGCGGGCCTGCTGCTGACCGGGCTGCTGCGCGGGGGGCTGTATCAGCCTCAGCCGGGCTGGGGGCTGCTGGTGCTGCGCATCGTCATTGCGGCGCTGCTGCTGGCCGGGGCGCTGTACTGGATGCAGCATCACTGGAGCTGGCTGACCCTGCCCAAAGGCCAGCGCGTGGCCATCGTCAGTGGCTGTCTGGCGGCTTCGGTTGGCCTGTATTTCGCGGCCCTGGCGCTGCTGGGCCTGCCCTGGTGGCGTATGCTGCGCCGCGCTGCCCTCTAACTGCCCTTTTAACCATCCTGCCTTTGCTGGAGTTGCCCGCATGAGCCCCGAGCCCCGACCCTCCCGGCACAGCCTGTTTCCGCCGGGCTGGAACAGCCGCGCCACCTGGACCTGGCTGGCCTTGATCGTCCTGACGCTGTGGTTGCTGTGGCTGCTGGCGCCCATCCTCACGCCTTTTGTGGTCGGCGTGGTGCTGGCCTATGTGCTGCAGCCGGCCGTTCGTGCCCTGGTGGCGCGGCGGGTGCCGCCCTCGCTGGCGGTGGTCGGCGTGCTGGTGCTGGTCATCCTGTCGCTGCTGTCGCTTTTTCTGCTGCTGGTGCCAGTGGTGATGACGCAGGTGCCCAAGCTGGTGACGCAGGTGCCGCTGCTGGCCGAGCGTTTCAACGACACCGTGGCGCCGCTGCTACAGCGTCTGGGGCTGGACGTGCAGATCGACGTCGCGGGCGTGCGCCGCCTGGTGCTGGAGCATTTCCAGGTCAATTCCGAGGGCTGGATGACCCAGGGCCTGGCCTGGCTGCGGACGGGCAGCGGGGTGGCGCTGTCGGTGCTGGGCAATGCGGTGCTGATTCCGCTGGTCACCTTCTTCATCCTGGCCGATTTCGCCACGCTGTCAGCCAAGGCCAAACGCCTGGTGCCGCCGCGCTGGCTGCCTGCGGTGCAGTCCTTCATGGCCGAATCCAACGAGGCGCTGGGGCAGTATCTGCGCGGCCAGCTCAGCCTGATGCTGGTGCTGGCGGCCTACTTTTCCATCGGCTGGTCCATGGTCGGCCTGAGCGTGGCGCTGCCCGTGGGCGTGTTCACGGGTCTGGCCTTCTTCATTCCTTATGTGGGACCGGGCCTGGGCATTCTGCTGGCGACGCTGTCCGCGCTGCTGGACGCCACAGGCTGGGGCACGGTGGCGGGGGTGATCGGTGTGTTCATCACCGGCCAGCTGCTGGAAAGCTTTGTGCTGACCCCGCGCCTGGTGGGCGAGCGCCTGGGCATGAGCCCGGTGGCGGTACTTTTTGCGCTGATGGCGTTTGGCCACCTGCTGGGCTTCACCGGCGTGCTGATCGCGCTGCCCGCCAGCGCCGTGCTGCTGGTGGCGCTGCGCCGTGCCAGCGGCTGGTACCTGGCCAGCGATATTTACACGGGCGATGACACGCAGGACGATGCTGACAACGACAGGCCAGGCGGTGCTGACGCCGTAAACCCGTCGCGCCGCAATCCCAGTGGCCGTGATGCCTGACGCCGTGGGCCAGCGGCCTCAGCGCCAGCTCAACCTGCCGCTGCTGCCCGAGACCGAACCCCGCCTGGCCACGCTGCGCCCCGGCCCCAACGCCCTGGCGCTGCAGCAGGTGCTGCAGTGGCTGGACGATCTGCCTGCCGGGCCTGACGCTGACGCCTCCAGCGTGGTCAGCCCGCTGTTTGTCTGCGGGCCGCAGGGCAGTGGCAAGACGCATGTGCTGCGCGCGCTGTACGCCGAACTGCAGTCGCGCGGCGTGGGTTGCGCCTGGTTTGACCCGCGCGCCGACTGGACGCCAGTGCGCCAGCCGCACTGGCGCGTGCTGTTTTTTGACGGTCTGGACGCCGTACAGGGCGACGGCGTGGCCGCGCGCGCCCGCCAGGAGACCCTGTTCGCACTGATGGGCCAGGTCTGGTCGGCGGGCGGCACCTGGGTGGGCAGCGCTCAGCCCGCGCCGGGCCGTCTGGCGCTGCGCGACGACGTGCGCACCCGCCTGGCGTCGGGCACCGTGTGCGCCTGGCAGCCGCCGGGCGAGGCCGACATGGCGCGCATCCTGCAGGATCTGGCTGACGAGCGCGGCCTGCACCTGCCGCCCGAGGTGCTGTCCGACATGCTGGCCCGCCTGCCGTGCCGCCTGTCGGTGCTGCGCGGTGTGCTGGTCCAGCTGGACGAGTGGACGCTGTCGCAGCACCGCGCCATCACGCGGCCGATGCTGCGGCAGTGGCTGGCGCAGGCCGGGCCGCTGACCGACCCGCTGTCTGGGCTATGATGGTCAGACCATTTTTACAGCCCCGGAGACCCGCATGAATCTGACCCAGTTTGACCGCTATCCGCTCACATTCGGCCCCACGCCCATCCAGCCGCTCAAGCGGCTTTCGGCCCATCTGGGCGGCAAGGTCGAGCTCTTCGCCAAGCGCGAGGACTGCAATTCCGGCCTGGCCTTTGGCGGCAACAAGACGCGCAAGCTGGAATACCTGATCCCTGACGCCATCGCCGGGGGCTACGACACGCTGGTGTCTATCGGCGGCATCCAGTCCAACCAGACGCGCCAGGTCGCTGCCGTGGCCGCGCACCTGGGCATGAAGTGCGTGCTGGTCCAGGAAAACTGGGTGAACTACAGCGATGCGGTGTACGACCGCGTGGGCAACATCGAGATGTCGCGCATCATGGGCGCCGAGGTCACGCTGGACGCCGCCGGGTTCGACATCGGCATCCGCCCCAGCTGGGAGCAGGCCATGGAATCCGTGCGCCAGCGCGGCGGCAAACCCTTCCCGATTCCGGCGGGCTGCTCCGAGCACCCCAAGGGCGGCCTGGGCTTTGTCGGCTTCGCCGAAGAGGTGCGCGCCCAGGAGGCCGAACTGGGCTTCAAGTTCGATTACATCGTGGTGTGCGCCGTCACAGGCAGCACCCAGGCCGGCATGGTGGTGGGTTTTGCGGCGGACGGCCGCGCCGACCACGTGATCGGCATCGACGCTTCGGCCAAGCCCGAGGCCACGCACGCCCAGATTCTGCGCATTGCCCAGAACACCGCCAAAATGGTCGAACTGGGCCGCGACATCACCGCCGCCGATGTGGTGCTGGACACGCGCTACGGCGGCCCCGAGTACGGTCTGCCCAGCGAGGGCACGCTGGAAGCCATCCGCCTGTGCGCCCGTCAGGAAGGCATGCTGACCGACCCGGTGTACGAGGGCAAATCCATGCACGGCATGATAGCGCGCGTGCGCAACGGCGAGTTCCCGGCCGGATCGCGCGTGCTGTACGCCCACCTGGGCGGCGTGCCTGCGCTCAACGCCTACAGCTTCCTGTTCCGTAACGGCTGACGTTGCACGTGGCGGCCTGCCACGGCGGCTTGTCCCTGATCCAGCCCGGGTTGATCCCGGGTTTTTTTATGGTTGTGGCGTGAATTGTTCACGTCCCTGTGGCCGCCCACAACAGCCACACCTCAGCGTTGATGCCAGTCTGTAAAAAATGCAACGGGTAGCGCAATACGTTACACAAGCGCGCCGAGCTTTGGCACAATGGCGCCCATCTTCCCGACCACGGGCGTTTACGCTGAATCTGTTTTTCTCTTAAGGAATACGCATGGCCACCTACATCCTGACCAACGTTGTCTCCCAGTCGCCTGACCTGACCGTCACGCGCAACGCTGATGGCTCGTTCACGCTGACCCATCCGTATGGTGTGGACACGCTGCTCCCGGACCTGACGGGCACCTACCAGCGTAACGAGCTGTACAAGGCCCTGCCGCAAGCCGAGTACTACAAAAACGCCGATGGCTCGCCCAAGCTGGATGCCAAGGGCGAAATCCTCTACATCCCCCAGACGTCCTACCCGCTGATCTACACGCTGGCCAACCCGGCCAACCTGACCCAGACCGCGCGCGTCAACTACTCCTGGAACATCGTCGGCGCCGACGACGCCCCCACCATCACCGGCACCACCAGCGGCGCCATTTTTGAAGATGCCGTGACCCTGACCGTGACGGGCACCGTCAACGTGGTCGATCCCGATCTGAAGAACGGCGTGGCTTACCAGAACGGTACCGTTGCCGCCACGGGGCTGAAGGGCACTTACGGCTCGCTGTCCATTGACGCCAGCGGCCACTGGACGTACACGCTGAACAACAGCGCCGCCAACGTGCAGTCGCTGCCGGCCGGCGTCAAGGTCACCGACGTCATCAATGTGACGGCGGGCGACGGCAAGACGCCCATCCCCATCACCGTGACCATCACCGGCGTGAACGACATCGCCACCGTGAGCAGCGCAACGGGCAAGCTGACCGAAGGCCAGACCACCATCCTGAACGGCAAGCTGACCGTGGTGGACGTGGACGCGGGCGAAGCCATCGTGGGCAAGGTCAACGGCACGACCGTGTCGGGCGATACGACGATCAAGGGCACCTACGGCACGCTGCACCTTCAGCCCGACGGCACCTGGACCTACCAGCTGGACAACTCGCTGGCGGCGGTGAAGGACCTGCGCGCGGGCGCCACGGCTGACGAGACCTTCAACGTGGTCAGCAAGGACGGCACGGGCACGGGCAAGATCACCATCACCATCAGCGGCATTGACCAGACGGTCAGCATCAACGATGGCAAGGCGGTCTTCACCGAAGACGCCCAGCCCTTCGTGCAGAGCGGCAAGCTGGTGGGCACCGATGCGTCGGGCAACGCCGTCGTGTTCCCGGCGGGCACCCAGGACAGCATTTACGGCACGTTTGTGCTGAAGGCGGATGGCAGCTGGACCTACACGCTCAAGAACGACAGCGATGCCGTGCAGTCGCTGGCCCAGGGCGATGTGCGCACCGAGAAATACACCATCACGTCGGGTGAAGTGACGACCACCGTCAACATCACCATCAACGGCGTGAACGACGTGCCCACCATCACGGGCACCAGCACGGCCACGGTCACCGAGAACAACGGTGCCGCTACGCCTGTGACGGCCGAAGGCACCCTGACCGTGGTCGACAAGGACCACGACCAGAGCGGCACCACGGCGGGCAACTACCAGGGCCAGTACGGCACCATCGCGCTGGACGCCAAGGGCCACTGGGTGTACACGCTGGACAACAAGCGCCCCGACGTGGTGGCGCTGCTCAACGGCCAGAAGCTGACCGACACCGTGGTCGTGCGCACCCTGGACGGCACCGAGAAGCCCATCACCATCACCATCAATGGCACCAGCACCGGCGTGACCGTCAACGACGGCAAGGTCACGCTGGTGGAAGACTCCAACAACTACGTGGGCACCGGCAAGCTGGCCGGCAACGACGCCAACGGCCAGGCGCTGGTCTTCCCGGCGGGCACCAAAACGTCCGATTACGGCACCTTCACGGTGGATGCTGCTGGCAACTGGCGCTATGTGCTGAACAACAGCGCCGACAAGGTCCAGGCCCTGCCCAAGGACGCGACCATCACCGAAACCTATGATCTGACGACCACGGCGGGCATCAAGACCCAGGTGGTCGTGACGGTGGTGGGCGTGAACGACGCCCCCACCATCACCGGCACGGCGACGGGCACGGTCATTGAAGACACCACCCTGAGCACCAGCGGCAAGCTGACCGTGGTGGACAAGGACACCGGCGAATCGGCCCTGATCCCGGGCACGACGGCGGGCACCTACGGCTCGCTGGTGCTGCAGGCCGACGGCAGCTGGGTGTACACCCTGGACAACGCCAAGGCCCAGCCGCTGCAGCAGGACGAGACCAAAACCGAAGTCTTCAAGGTCCACACCGTGGACGGCACCGAGACGACCATCACCGTGACGGTGAAGGGCGTGAACGACGTGCCCACCATCACGGGCACGACGACCTCCTCGGTCACCGAGAACAACAACACCGGCGTGGTGACGACCACGGGCACCCTCACCGTGGTGGACAAGGACCACGACCAGAGCGGCACCACCGCCGGCACCTACACGGGCACCTACGGCAAGGTGGTGGTGGACGGCAGCGGCCACTGGACTTACACCCTGGACCAGAGCAAGCCCGGCGTCACCAGCCTGAACACCGGCGACAAGCTGACCGACACCATCAAGATCAAGACGACGGACGGCACCGAGCAGGCCATCACCATCACCATCAACGGCGACACCAGCCTGACCGTGGTTGACCAGGCCACGCTGAACGCCCACCCCACCGTGGGCGTGGAAGACACGACGCTGGCGCTGGCCTGGAACCTGTTTGGCGTGACCGGCTCGGGCACGCCGTCGATCAAGGTGACCAGCCTGCCGGCAGATGGCGTGCTGCAGTTCAACGGCCACAATGTGACCGTGGGTGAAACCATCAGCAAGACCGACATTGACGCGGGCAAGCTGGTCTTCAAGCCGGACGCGAACGAGTCGGGCATTGCCGCCTTCAACGCCCCGGGCGTGGGCAACGAGAAGAACGATTACGCGCAGTTCAGGTTCCAGGGCGTGGAAGGCACGGCGACGACGGCCGAGCGCACCGCCACCATCGACATCAAGCCGGTGACCGACCAGCCCACCTGGGGCCCGGTCAACCAGACCGTGACGGTGACCACCCAGTCGGCCAACACCCATGGCCATGTCAACTACTTCGAGAACCTGAACGACGGCGAAGCCCAGGGCTGGCGCGCGTATAGCTCGGCCACGCCGAACGTGACTGCGCGCACCGAAATCCTGCCCGAAACCTATTACGGCGCCAGCGACCCGAGCCGCAAGGTTCTGGAAGTGGAATCCGACCCGGGCGTCAACACCCTGGGCCGCACTTTCGCGACCAAGGCCGGTGCCACCTACACCTTCGAGCTGGATTATTCCGCCCGTGCCGGTGTGACCGAGGGCACCAACAGCGAACTCACCGTTTTGGTCAACGGCAAATCCATCGGCGTGATGAACACGCACACCGTGAACTGGTCGCATCACAGCTTCACCTTCCAGGGGTCGGGCTCTGACCTGATCGAGCTGCGCTCGACCGATGCCAATGCCCAGGGCGGCATCGTGGACAACATCGCGCTGACCAGCAACGCGGCGTACAGCAGCGGCCTGGTGCGCGAGGTGTGGACGGGGCTGAATATCCCGGTCAGCGCAGGCGGCGTGGGCGCCGACCTGAACGTGGTCGAGAACGCCGTTGAATCGGCCGGTGCGGCCAACCGCACGCAGAACATCACCGACCTGAGCCTGGCCAGCGTGCCGGCCGGCGAGACCAGCCGCGTGACGGGCCTGATCTACCTGGAGAAGGGCCACACCTACACCTTCACGGGCGCGGCCGATGACAGCTTCCGCCTGGAAGTGGGCGGCGTGACCACCGTGGCCAGCGCCACCTACGGCACCAACGGCGGCCGTTTCAGCGGCACCTTCACGCCCACCGAAGACGCGTGGCACACCCTGACGGTGTTCCACCGCAACGAATCGGGCCCGGGCAGCCTGGACGTGAACGTTAGCGTGGACGGCGGCGCGGCCAAGGATCTGAACGCCAGCAACTTTGCCCTGGCCAAGAACCTGGCCGACCTGACCAGCGCGGGCATCCAGGTCAGCGCCCTGCAGGAGAACGCCTCGGGTGAGGGCGGCTACTACGTGTCGCAGAAGACCTCGTCGACGACGACCGTGACGGTGGTGTCGGACGGCACGCAGCCGATCGAGATCACCACGCTGGAGAACATTCCCCAGGACATCCCCAAACTGACGCCGAAGTTCTTCGACAACGACGGCAGCGAGGTCGAGAAGATCTTCATCAAGGGCCTGCCGGCGGGCTTCCGCCTGGTGGACGGCCAGGGCCACGGCTACACCATCACCGAGGCCAACGCGGCTGCGGGGGTGCCGGTGTACAGCAACAAGGGCTCTGCGTCTGGCAACTGGGATCTTTCCACGCTGGAAGTGATTCCGGCCAAGGATTTCGTGGGCACCGTGAACGCCATCGCCGTGGCGACCAGCCAGGACGTGGGCGACGTGGAGAAACACGCCGACCTGCCGATCAAACTGACCTGGACGCCGGTGGACGTGGTGACGCTGGGCACGCCCGCCGTCATCACCGGCACGGCCACGGGCACCGTGGTGGAAGACACCACGCTGAGCACGAGCGGCAAGCTGGTCGTGACCGACCCCGATGCAGGCCAGGCTGCCCTGATCCCGGGCACGCAGACGGGCGCTTACGGCTCGCTGGTACTGCAGGCCGATGGCACCTGGAAGTACGACCTGGACAACGCCAAGGCCCAGCCGCTGCAGCAGAACGAGACCAAAACCGAAGTGTTCCAGGTCCACAGCGTGGACGGCACCGAATCGACCATCACCGTGACGGTGAAGGGCGTGAACGACGTGCCCACCATCACGGGCACGACGACGCAGACGGTCACCGAGAACAACAATACCGGCGTGGTGACCACCACGGGCAAGATCACCGTCGTCGATGCCGACCACGACCAGAGCGGCGTGACGGCCGGCACCTACACGGGCGCCTACGGCAAGATCATTTTTGGCGCTGACGGCACCTGGACGTACACGCTGGACCAGAGCAAACCGGCGGTGACCGGCCTGAACGACGGCCAGCATCTGACCGACACCATCACCTACAGGACGCTGGACGGCACCCAGGAGACGATCACCGTCAACATCAACGGCAAATCGCTGCCGGATACCGCCGCCATCAACGGCCTGGTGTTCAAGGACCTGAACGACAACGGCATCCGCGACACGAACGACACGGGCATTGCGGCCGTGGGTGTGGAGCTGCGTGACGCCGCAGGCAAGCTGGTGGCCACGACCACCACCGACGCCAGCGGGGCTTACCACTTTGGCAACCTGGCCGCAGGCCAGTATGTGGTGGACTTTGTGCAAAGCAGCGCTGCGCTGAGCGGCCTGAAGCTGGTGGCCGCCAACCAGGGCACCGACCCGACGCACAACAGCGACGTGACCAACATCGCCGCGAACTCCACCAGTGTGCTGGCTCTGGCCCAGGGCCAGACGCTGAACAACATCGACGCCGGTTACGCGCCGCCGCAGGTCGGCACCGTGTCGGGCACGGTGTGGAACGACACCAATGGCGACGGCATCCGCCAGGCGGGCGAGGCCGGTATTGCCGGCGCGACGGTGGATCTGCGCATCGCCGGGGGCACGACCTCGGTGGGCACGACCACGACCGACGCCAACGGCAACTACAGCTTCACCAACGTCAAGGCCGGCAACTACTTTGTGGACTTCGCCGAAGACAAGGCCCCGCTGCTGGGCAAGACGTTCTCGGCCGCCAACCAGGGCAGCGATGACAGCAAGGACAGCGATGTCACCAACGCCACGGCGGGCTGGACGGGCAACTTCGCGCTGGCCGCGGGCGGCGCGGTCGAGCACGTGGACGCGGGCATCAACACCTCGCGCACGTCGGCCATCACCGGTCTGGTGTTCAAGGACCTGAACGACAACGGCATCCGCGACACGAACGACACGGGCATTGCGGCCGTGGGCGTGGAGCTGCGCCAGCCGGACGGCACCCTGGTGGCCAGGACCACCACGGACGCCAGCGGCGCCTACAGCTTCACCAGCCTGGCGGCTGGCCAGTATGTGGTGGATTTTGTGGAGGGCAGCGCCGCGCTGAACGGCCTGAAGCTGGTCGCCGCCAACCAGGGCAGCGATGCCACGCGCAACAGCGACGCGAGCAACACCGACTGGAACGCCACAGGGGTGCTCAACCTGGCCCAGGGCCAGACCCTGAGCAACATCGACGCCGGTTACGCGCCGCCCCAGAAGGGCACTGTGTCGGGCACGGTGTGGAACGACACCAACAACGACGGCATCCACCAGGCGGGTGAAGCCGGGATTGCCGGTGTTGTGGTGGACCTGCGCATCGCGGGCGGCACCACATCGGTCGGCCAGACCACGACGGACGCCAACGGCAACTACGTGTTCAACAACGTCACGCCGGGCAACTACTTTGTGGACTTTGCCGAAGACAAGGCGCCTCTGGTGGGCCGCAGCTTCGCATCGGCCCTGCAGGGCAGCGACCGCAGCGTGGACAGCGACGTGACCAACTACACGGCGGGCTGGACGGGCAACTTCGCAGTGGCTTCGGGCGGCAGTGTCGAGCACATTGACGCGGGCATCCGTCCGGTTCCCGTGGCCTCCAGCGTGTCGGGCTCGGTGTGGAACGACACCAACAACGACGGCATCCGCCAGGCGGGCGAAGCCGGGATTGCTGGCGTCACTGTTGACCTGCGCATCGCCGGAACCCGGACCTCGGTGGGCACGACCACGACGGACGCCAACGGCAACTACACCTTCAGCAACGTCAAGGAAGGCAGCTATTTTGTTGACTTTGCCGAAGACAAGGCGCCGCTGATCGGCCGCAGCTTCACAGCCGCGCACCAGGGCAGCAACACCGCCGTGGACAGCGATGTCACCAACGCCCAGATCGGCTTTACGGACGACTTCACGCTGAAGACCGGCCAGTCGGTGGAACACATTGACGCGGGCATCCGCCCGGCCTCCAGCGTGTCGGGCTCGGTGTGGAATGACACCAACAACGACGGCATCCGCCAGGCGGGTGAAGCCGGTATTGCTGGCGTGACCGTTGACCTGCGTGTGGCTGGCACCATCAACTCGGTGGCCACGGTCACGACCGATGCCAACGGCAACTACGTCTTCAACAACGTCAAGGAAGGCAATTACTTTGTTGACTTCGCCGAAGACAAGGCGCCGCTGATCGGCCGCAACTTCGCATCGGGCCTGCAGGGCAGCGACCGCAATGTGGACAGCGACGTGACCAACTACGTCGCAGGCTGGACGCACGACATCAGCGTCACCAGTGGCAACTCGGTGCAGCACATTGACGCGGGCATCCGCCCCATCCTGCCGAACAGCGTGTCGGGCCTCGTGTGGCTGGACAGCGACAACGACCGCCAGTTCACCGCCGGTGAAAAAGGCATCGCGGGCGTGACCGCCGTGCTGTACGCCACCGACGATGCAGGCAACGCCATGAACAAAGTGGTGGCCACCACCACCACGGACGCCGATGGCCGCTACACCTTCACCAACGTGCCTGCAGGCCGCTATTTCGTGGACTTCAACGAAAGCCAGCTGCCTTCCGGCGCCCGCTTCTACGGTGGTGGCGCGTCTGAAATTCGTGACAGCAGCAACTCCGGCTGGAGTTCGCCGTTCACGCTGGCGCAAGGTCAGCAGGTCAGCATTGATGCGGCGGCGAGTAATGTGCCTCAGTTTGGTACTATTATTACCAAGTCGTCGACTCCGCTTGGCTGGGGTGCTTATGTTGAGTTGAAGGATGCTGTGACCCAGCAGGTTGTCAGGCATTACGACTATCCCAACAACACAAGCAATTACACATTCAACGATGTACCGCCCGGCCAGTACTATCTTATTGTGCGAGCAGCTGGTATGCTGGCTGGTGGTGACATTGTTGACCGTTGGGCCAGTAGTGGGGCTTTCTACAATACAGGTTCTACCGCTGTATTCACTGTTGAAGGCGGTCAAACTTATACCAAATTGTTTAACGCGCAATCCCCGATCGCCATTGATCTGAACGAGGATGGCCTTATCAACACCGTGGGTGTTGAGCACGCCGGTGACCACAAGTTTGATCTGCTGGGCACGGGCGACAAGGTGAAATCGGGCTGGCTGGCCAAGGGCGATGGTTTCCTGGTCATTGACACCAACCACAACGGCAAAATCGACAACGTGAACGAGATGTTCGGTGGCGCGATTGGCCAGGGTTTTGCCAAACTGGCCAAGTTTGATACCAACGGCGACGGTTACATCAACGTCCAGGACAAGGACTTTGGCGAGCTGAAAGTGTGGGTGGATGCCAATGGCGACCGCATCACCGATCCGGGCGAGCTGAAAACCCTGGCCGAAGTGGGCATCGTGGCCATCAAGGTGGGTTACGAAATTGCTCCGGGCAGCGATGGCACGGGCAACGTGGTGATCGAGAAGAGCTACGCCATCCGCGCCGACGGCAGCCATGTGCTGCTGGGCGATGTCTACTTCCAGTTGGACAGCGACAACCTGAGCCAGGCCAACGTGGATGCCCTGGCCAACCAGGCCGCAGCCAGTGCCGAAGCCGTGGCCAGCCTGACCGAAGCCGAGCGTGCTGCGATTGGTCTGGCCCAGAGTGCGGCCCTGTCCGGCGCGCAGCTGGAGCATGGCACCAGCGGCAGCGACGTGTTCGCCATCAACCTGGACAGCAACGGCCACCTGCACGCCGGAACCGCGCTGCTGGTGAAGGGTTTTGGCACCGCCAGCATCGCTGACGGCGGCGACGCCCTGGACCTGCGCAACGTGGTCAACCTGAAGGACGGCGCCGCGCACAGCGATTACGTCAGCTTCGAGGCGGTGAAGGACGGCAGCGGCACCGTGGTGCACATCATGAGCAATGGCGATGGCGTAGAAACCGCCGCCGTGCTGCTGCAGGGTGTGGACCTGACCGCAGGCGGCACGCTGAGCGACAGCGCCATCGTGTCGCAGCTGGAAAACACCGGCAAGCTGTTCCTGTCGGGCGGCAAGGGCGTTGAAGTGGTCAGCGACAGTGTCGCCACGACCCCCGATGCGTCGGCCACCGACGCGAGCACCGCTGTTGACACGCACCACACGGCGCTGGTCGATCACGGCCAGGCCCTGCTGGCCGACGTGCTGGACATCGCCCTGGGTCACGCGGGCGCCGACAAGGCGGCTGCCGACACCTCGTCGCTGAAGGGTCTGCTGCAGGCGGGCGAGAGCCTGCATCTGGCCGACCTGCTGCCCACGGCCAGCAATGGCCAGGTGGATCTGACGGCGCTGCTGGGCGGTCTGCCCACCGGCACGACGGCCAGCGATGTCAGCCACGCGGTGCAGACGGTGACGACGGCCCTGGCCGACAGCAGCAACAGCCTGCACACGGTGGTGACCGACGCGCTGGGCGCGCTGGGCGGCGACCCGCAGCAGCTGGTGGCCGAGCTGACCCGCCTGGGCGACCAGCTCAAGACGCAGCAGCAGCACAGCTGATCCGTCTGAGCTTTGGCTCAAAAGCCAGTCCGCGCAAGCGGGCTGGCTTTTTTTACGCCCGCACGGCCCGGCTGTCGTCAGAAATCGGCGGGTTTTCGAATCGACGCATGCGCAGATGTTGCCGCCTGCTGTGCTGGCGCCTGCCCCCGCAGCGCCTGCGCCGCCCGCGATGCGGGCGCGCGGCCGATCTGGTGGCTGATCCAGGCGCCGGTGTCGGCCAGGCGGGCCAGATCGACGCCGGTCTCCACGCCCAGGCCCTGGAACAGCCAGACGAGGTCTTCGGTGGCGACATTGCCGCTGGCGCCCTTCGCGTAGGGGCAACCGCCCAGGCCCGCGACCGCGCTGTCGAAGCGCCGCAGCCCGAACTGCCACGAGGCGTAGACGTTGGCCACGGCCATGCCCCAGGTGTCGTGGTAATGCCCGGCCAGCAGCGCCGGGGGCACTTCGCGGGCGACGGCGTCCAGCATGGCCAGGATGCTGCGCGGCGTGCCGACGCCGATGGTGTCGCCCAGCGAGACCTCGCAGCAGCCCATCTGGTGCAGGTCGCGCGCCACGGCCGCCACCTGTGCGGGCGCCACCGCGCCGTCGTATGGGCAGCCCGCCACGCAGGAGACATAACCGCGCACGTCCACGCCCTGCGCTGCAGCGCGCTCGAGCACCGGCGCGAAGCGCGCCATCGATTCGGCGATGCTGCAGTTGATGTTGCGCTGCGAGAACGATTCCGACGCCGCCGCGAACACCGCCACATGGCGCGCCCCAGCGGCCACAGCGGCCTCGAAACCGCGCAGGTTGGGCGTGAGCACCCAGAAGCGCGGCGCGCCCGGCCGTCCGGCCCACGCGGCGCTGACCGCCCGTGTCAGCCCGGCGTGGTCGGCCATGGCGGGCACCCACTGCGGCGAGACAAAGGCCGTGGTCTCGATCTCGGTCAGGCCGCAGGTGGCCAGACGCTGGACCAGCTCCAGCTTGGTCGCCGTGGGCAGCTGCGCGGCGGCGGGCTCGTTCTGCAGGCCATCGCGTGGGCCCATTTCGATCAGGGTGACGGCATCGGACGCGGGACTGGAGCTCATGCGGGGTCTTTCAGTTCGGCCTGCAGCGCTTCGCGCAGGCGGAATTTCTGGATCTTGCCGGTGACGGTCAGCGGGAATTCGCTCATGAAGCGCACATGGCGCGGGATCTTGTGGTGCGCGATCTGACCCTGGCAGAAGGCGCGCACGCCCGCCGCGTCCAGCGCCTGTCCGGGCTTGAGGATGATGCAGGCGCACAGCTCTTCGCCCATGCGCGCGTCGGGCACGCCGACCACCTGCACGTCCTGGATGGCGGGGTGGCGGTAGAGAAACTCTTCGATCTCGCGCGGGTAGAGGTTCTCGCCGCCCCGGATCACCATGTCCTTGATGCGACCGACGATCTGGCCGTAGCCCGCCGCGTCGATCTGCGCCAGATCGCCGGTGTGCATCCAGCCGTCTTCGTCGATGGCCTGGCGCGTCTGCGGATCGTCGTCCCAGTAGCCCTGCATGACGCTGTAGCCGCGCGTGCAGAGTTCGCCCGTGGCGCCGCGCGGCAGGGTTTCGCCCTCGGGGCCGGTGATTTTCACCTCGCAGTGCGGGTGGATGCGGCCCACGGTGCTGACGCGGCGCTCCAGCGGGTCGTCGGTCTGGCTCTGGAAGCTGACGGGCGAGGTTTCCGTCATACCGTAGGCGATGGTGATGTCGCGCAGGTTCATGCGCGCGATGACCTGGCGCATGACCTCGATGGGGCAGGGGCTGCCCGCCATGATGCCGGTGCGCAGCTGCGGGGTGGCGAAATCCGCGAAGCGCGGGTGATCCAGCAGCGCGATGAACATGGTCGGCACGCCGTGCAGCCCGGTGCAGCGCTCGTCCTGCACGGCCTGCAGCGTGGCCAGGGGCTCGAAGCCCGGCGCCGGGTAGACCAGCGCCGCACCGTGCGTCAGCGCCGCCAGGTTGCCTAGCACCATGCCAAAGCAGTGGTAAAGCGGCACGGGCACGCACAGCCTGTCTTCGGGCGTCAGACGCATGGCCTCGCCGACAAAATAGCCGTTGTTCAGGATGTTGCGGTGGGTCAGCGTCGCGCCCTTGGGCCGCCCGGTGGTCCCCGAAGTGAACTGGATGTTGATGGGCTGGTGGCGGTCCAGCCGCGCTTCGCAGGCCGCAATGGCCTGCACTTCGGCCGCGCTGGCAGGCTGGCACAGCGACTCAAACGCCACCATGCCGCGCGTGAGCGCCTGGGCCTGCGCGGCGTCCACCCCCCCGGCGTGGCCGCCGGGCAGCAGCGGCAGTGCGACGATGTGGCGCAGCGCGGGCAGGGCGGCGCAGTGCAGCGGGCGGCGGGCGTCGTGGCCGACCAGCTCGGGGATGAGATCGTGCAGCATCTGCGCGTAAGCGCTGGTCTTGAACTGCACGGCGGTGATCAGGGCGGCGCAGCCGACCTTGTCCAGCGCGTAGATCAGCTCGTCGCGGCGGTAGGCGGGGTTGATGTTGACCAGCACCAGACCCAGCCGCGCCGTGGCCAGCTGCGCCAGCAGCCACTCGGCGCAGTTGGGCGACCAGATGCCCACGCGGTCCCCCGTCTGCAGCCCCAGGCGCAGCAGCCCGGCGCACAGGTCCTGCACGCGGCGGCCCAGCTCGGCATAGGTCCAGCGCACCTGCTGGAAGGACACGACCAGGGCCTCGCGCCCGGCGTGGCGCTGGCAGACTTCGGCCAGCAGTGCGCCCAGCGTGCGCTCGTCCAGCGGCGGATCGCTGGCCCCGATGACGTGGCTCAGGGCGGGATCGGGCGGGGCGGCGCTCATGCGGCAGGCTCCAGATCCAGCAGATCCACCCCATCCCCGACCTGGTCACCGACGGCGCAGTTCAGCGCGGCCACCACCCCGGCGTGGGGTGCGGTCAGGGTGTGCTCCATTTTCATGGCCTCCATCACCGCCAGTGGCTGTCCGGCTTCGACGCGGTCACCGGCCTGGACCAGCAGCGCGATCACCTTGCCGGGCATGGGGGCGCGCACATGGCCCGCGCCGCCCTGCGCCGCATCGGCGTCGGGGCCGGGCAGGATGCGCTCCAGCGTCCAGTGTCCAGCCTGCGCGCCGCTGGCCACCAGCACGTGCACGCGCGCGGCCTGACCCGGCTGCATGTCGGGCAGGGTGGTGGCCTGCCAGCGCTGGCCGTCCTGCAGGATCTGCCAGTGAATCAGGCCTGCCGTCGCCGCGCTGTCGCCGGGGCGGGATTGCACTTCGATGTCCTGCGCCACTCCTGCGGCATCCATGAGGCGCCAGCACGGCGTGCCAGCAGGGTCGCCGGTCCCCTGAGCAGGCCGGGCCTGAAGCCGCCACAGGCTGTCCAGCTGCACGCCGTCGCTGGCGTGGGCCACGCGGCGAAGTCGGACGGGGATGGCGGCTTGTGCGTCGTTCAGGCGCCAGCCTGTCGCGGTGTCGGCGTTGACTTCGGCGCCGCCCGCCAGCGCATGGGCCCAGGCGCTGCCCGGTGCGGGCGCTGCGCGGGTCTGCGCGTCCAGGCGGTGCAGGGCCAGTGCGGCCAGCGCCTGCACGGCGTCCGGCACGGGAGCGGGCGGCGGCACCAGGCGCTCCAGCTCGCGGGCGATCAGGCCGGTGTCCAGGCGCGCGGCGGCGAAATCCGGGTGCCCGGCCAGACGCTGCAGAAAGCCCAGGTTGTGCGTCACACCCACGATCTGGTACTGCGCCAGCGCCGAGAGCAGGCGCTGCAGCGCCTCGCTGCGGCTGTCGCCGTGGACGATGAGCTTGGCGATCATCGGGTCGTAATGTGGCGTGATGGTGTCGCCGCTCTCGACCCCGGTGTCGATGCGCACCTGGCGGCTGGCGGGCGGCGGCTGGACGTGCTGAAGCAGGCCGGTGGCGGGCAGGAAGCCGTGGTCGGCGTCTTCGGCGTAAATGCGCACTTCAAACGCATGGCCCTGGCAGGGGATGGCGTCCTGTGCCAGCGGCAGGGGCTCGCCCGCCGCGATGCGCAGCTGCCATTCGACCAGGTCCAGGCCGGTGATCATTTCGGTCACCGGGTGCTCGACCTGCAGGCGGGTGTTCATCTCCATGAAATAGAAGATCAGTTCGCCGCCGGGCTGCTGTTGCGCGATGAACTCGACCGTGCCCGCACCGACATAGCCCACGGCCAGCGCCGCATCAACGGCGGCCTGGCCCATGGCGGCGCGCTGGCCGGGCGTCAGGCCGGGCGCGGGCGCTTCCTCGATGACCTTCTGGTAGCGGCGCTGCATGGAACAGTCGCGCTCGTACAGGTGGACGGCGTGGCCCTGCGTGTCGGCAAAGACCTGAACCTCGATGTGGCGCGGGTTCTCCAGGCATTTTTCGACCAGCACGCGCGCATCGCCAAAGCTGCTGGCTGCTTCACGCTGGCAGCTCGCCAGGGCGGCGGCGAAATCACAGCGGGCATCGACGCGGCGCATGCCTTTGCCGCCGCCGCCTGCGCTGGCCTTGATCAGCACCGGGTAGCCGATGGCGTCGGCCTCGGCCTGCAAAAGCGCGCCGTCCTGGTCGTCGCCGTGGTAGCCGGGGGTGAGCGGCACGCCCGCGCGCTGCATCAGCGCCTTGGACGCCGATTTGCTGCCCATGGCCTCGATGGCGCTGGCCGGCGGGCCGATGAAGGTGATGCCGGCGGCCTCGCAGTCGCGGGCGAAGGCGGCGTTTTCGGACAGAAAGCCATAGCCGGGGTGGATGGCCTGCGCGCCCGTGTCGCGGGCGGCCTGCAGGATGGCGTCGGCGCGCAGATACGATTCGCGCGCGGCGGCGGGCCCGACGCAGACGGCTTCGTCGGCCAGGCGCACATGGCGGGCGTTGCGGTCGGCTTGCGAGTAAACGGCGACGGTGGCGATGCCCATTTTGCGGGCGGTCGCAATGACGCGGCAGGCGATTTCGCCCCGATTGGCGATGAGGATTTTCGTGAACATGGGGGCCTTCCTCACATGCGGAACACGCCAAAGCGCGTGGGCGCAATGGGCGCGTTCAGGGCGGTGGCCAGCGACAGCGCCAGCACGCGGCGGGTCTGCGCCGGGTCGACGATGCCGTCGTCCCACAGGCGGCTGCTGGCGTAATAGGGGTGGCCCTGGGTCTCGTACTGCTGGCGGATCGGCGCTTTGAAGGCTTCTTCCTCGTCAGCCGACCAGGCGCCGCCTTTGGCTTCGATGCCGTCGCGGCGCACGGTGGCCAGCACGCTGGCGGCCTGTTCGCCGCCCATGACGGCGATGCGCGCGTTGGGCCACATCCACATCAGGCGCGGGCTGTAGGCGCGGCCGCACATGCCGTAATTGCCCGCGCCGTAGCTGCCGCCTATCACCAGGGTGATCTTGGGCACCTGCGCCGTGGCCACCGCGGTGACCATTTTGGCGCCGTGCTTGGCGATGCCGTCGCTTTCGTACTTGCGCCCGACCATGAAGCCGGTGATGTTCTGCAGGAAAACCAGCGGAATGCCGCGCTGCGCGCACAGCTCGATGAAGTGCGCGCCCTTCTGCGCCGATTCGCCAAACAGGATGCCGTTGTTGGCGACGATGCCCACTGGCATGCCCTGGATGTGGGCAAAGCCGGTGACCAGGGTGGGGCCGTAGCGGGCTTTGAACTCGTCGAAGCGCGATCCATCGACCACGCGGGCCAGCACCTCGCGCACGTCCCAGGGCTTGCGCGTGTCCACGGGGATGATGCCGTAAAGCTCTTCGGCGTCGTAGAGCGGCGCCTCGGGCGTGGCCAGTTCCAGCCGCGCGCCGGGCGGGCGGTTGAGCGTGGCCACCACCTGGCGGGCCAGCACCAGCGCGTGGGCGTCGCTGTCGGCCAGGTGATCGCACACGCCCGAGATGCGCGTGTGCACGTCGCCGCCTCCCAGGTCTTCGGCGCTGACGACTTCGCCTGTGGCGGCGCGCACCAGCGGCGGTCCACCCAGGAAGACGGTGCCCTGGTGGCGCACGATGATGGCCTCGTCGCTCATGGCGGGCACGTAGGCGCCGCCTGCGGTGCACGAGCCCATGACCACGGCGATCTGCGCGATGCCGCGTGCGCTCATATTGGCCTGGTTGTAGAAGATGCGGCCAAAGTGTTCGCGGTCGGGGAAGACCTCGTCCTGATTGGGCAGGTTGGCCCCACCCGAATCGACCAGGTAGACGCAGGGCAGGTGGTTTTCGCTGGCGATCTCCTGCGCGCGCAGGTGTTTTTTGACCGTCATCGGGTAGTAGGTGCCGCCCTTCACGGTGGCGTCGTTGGCGACGACCATGCAGGGGCGGCCGTGGATCTGGCCCACCCCGGCGATCAGCCCGGCGCCGGGGGCGGCGTCGCCGTACTGGCCGTGGGCGGCGAGCTGGCCGATCTCAAGGAACGGCGAGCCCGGGTCGAGCAGGGCGTCCACCCGGTCGCGCGGCAGCAGCTTGCCGCGCGCCACGTGGCGGGCGCAGGCGGTTTCGCCCCCGCCCTGGCGCACGCGGGCGGCCTGGGCGCGCAGGTCATCAACCAGCGCGCGCATGTGGGCGCTGCTGGCGGCAAAGGCATCGCTGCGCGGTTTCAGCGCAGAAGTCAGAACGGGCATGGTGGTGCTCCTGTCAGGCGGTTTCGCTGAACAGCTCGCGCCCGATCAGCATGCGGCGGATCTCGGAGGTGCCCGCGCCGATCTCGTACAGCTTGGCGTCGCGCCACAGGCGTTCCACGGGGAATTCTTTGGTGTAGCCCACGCCGCCCAGCACCTGGATGGCTTCGCCCGCCATCCAGGTGGCTTTTTCGGCCAGATACAGGATGACCCCGGCGGCGTCCTTGCGCAGTGTGCGGTCGTGGTCGCGCCGGTCACAGGCCTGGGCCACGGCGTAACCGTAGGCACGGCAGGCCTGCCAGGTGGTGTACAGATCAGCGATCTTGCCCTGCATGAGCTGGAATTCGCCAATCGCCTGGCCGAACTGTCTGCGCTCGTGCACATAGGGCAGCACCGCGTCCATGCACGCAGCCATGATGCCCAGCGGGCCACCGGCCAGCACGGTGCGCTCGTAATCCAGCCCCGACATCAGCACCTTCACGCCCTGACCGACGCCGCCCAGCACCTGCTCTTTGGGCACGCGGCAGGCGTCAAAAAACACCGGCCAGGTGTTGGAGCCGCGCATGCCCAGCTTGTCCAGCTTCTGCCCGAAGGACAGGCCGGGGAAATCCTTCTGGACGATGAAGGCGGTGATGCCTTTGGGTCCGGCCGCCGGATCGGTCTTGGCGTAGACGACCAGGGTGTCGGCGTCGCCGCCGTTGGTGATCCACATCTTGCTGCCGGTCAGGGCGTAGTGATCGCCCTTGTCCTCGGCGCGCAGCGTCATGCTGACGACGTCGGAGCCCGCGCCCGGTTCGCTCATGGCCAGCGCGCCGACGTGCTCGCCGCTGATGAGTTGGGGCAGATAGCGCTGCTTTTGCGCCTCGGTGCCGTTGCGGTGGATCTGGTTGATGCACAGATTGCTGTGCGCGCCGTAGGACAGCCCGACCGAAGCCGATGCGCGCGAGACCTCTTCCAGCGCGATCATGTGCGCCAGGTAGCCCATGGCGCTGCCGCCGTAAGCCTCGTCCACCGTCAGGCCGTGCAGGCCCAGATCGCCCATTTTGCGCCACAGGTCGGCGGGAAAGAGGTTGTCTGTGTCCACCTGCGCCGCGCGGGGCGCGATTTCGGTGGCGGAAAACTGGGCGACGCTGTCGCGCAGCATGTCCAGGGTTTCGCCGTGGTCAAAGCTCAGGCTGGGCAGGTGTGGGCTCATGGGATCTCCGTTAGGCCGTGTTGGGGCGCGGCCCGCTTGTAACCGGCCGCGCGCTGGTGCGCAGTCTAGTCACATGACCCGGGGACGTTTACCAGGGTTTGTGCGGTTTCCGCAAGGGGGCAGGCTGTGCCTGGCCGCTAGAATCTCCGCTGGATTTGCCCTTTCTCCATTTCTCTATTTCTCCCTTTCATCCTGACCGGCCCTGCGCGGAGCTGCCATGCCCTCTTATCCCCTGATGTCCCTGACCCTGCTTGCTGCGGCCCTGGGCCTGGCGGGCTGCCAGCCCTCGGCGCCTGCCGCTTCTTCAGCCCCGGCAGCGCCCAGCGCGGCGCCTGCCGCTGCGGCCGACCTGTCGGCCTGCAAGCCCGGTGACATGCCCACACACACGCCCGGCGTGCTGACCATCGCCACCGACGATCCGGCCTACGCGCCCTGGTTTGTCGGCAACGATCCGGCCAATGGCCAGGGCTTTGAATCGGCCGTGGCCTACGCCGTGGCGCAGCAGATGGGCTATCCAGCGGACAAGGTCAAGTGGGTGAAAGTGCCCTTCAACGCCGCCGTATCTCCCGCGCCCAAGGCCTTCGATTTCGACATCAACCAGTTCAGCATCTCGGCCGAGCGCCAGAAGGTGGTGGATTTCTCCACGCCCTATTACGCCGCCACGCAGGTGGTGGTGGGCCTGCAGGGCGGGGCGCTGAAAGACGTGAAAGCTGTGGCCGATCTCACCGGCGCCAAACTGGGCGCCCAGGTCGGCACGACCAGCCTGATCGCGCTGCGCAACGGCATCAAGCCGTCCAGCCCGCCAGCGGTGTTCGACACCAACGACCTGGCCGTGGCGGCGCTCAAGGCCGGTCAGGTGGATGGCATCGTGGTCGATCTGCCGACCGCGTTTTACATGACCGGATCCGATCAGCTGGGCGGCAAGGGCCTGATCGTCGGACAGATTCCGTCCGGAGCGGCTGCCTCGGGGGACAGCGCCGATGACCCCTTCGGCCTGCTGCTGGAAAAAGGCAGCGCCATGACCCCCTGCGTGTCGCAGGCGGTCGACGCCCTGCGCGCGGCCGGGACGCTGGACAAGCTGGCCGGCCGCTGGCTGACGCAGCAGGGTGCGCCCATCCTGTGACGGCACCTGTGACTTCAGACGCCCCGCAGGACAGCTGGCAGCCCTCGAAGCGGGCGCAGGAGCGCACGGCCTGGCGCCGCGCCCGCGCCCGGCGCAGTGCGCTGGTGGCCGGGGTTTCGACGCTGGCCGTGATCGCGATTCTTGTCGCGCTGGTGCTGGCCACGCCAGGCTGGCCGCTGGTGCGCGACAGCTTTTTCGACTGGCGCTACGGCCTGCAGGTGCTGCCCGACATTGCGCGCGGGCTGATGGTGAACGTCGCCATCATGCTGGGCTGCGGGGCGGTCATCGTGGTGCTGGGCCTGCTGATCGCCTGGTGCCGCACGCTGCCGGGCGCGGTCTTTTTCCCGCTGCGGGCGCTGGCGGCGGCCTACACCGACCTGTTCCGGGGCCTGCCGCTGATCCTGCTGCTTCTGCTGCTGGGCTTTGGCGTGCCGGGGTTGCGTCTGGCCTGGCTGCCGTCGTCGGGCCTGTTCTGGGGCTGCGTGGCGCTGGTGCTGACCTACAGTGCCTACGTGGCCGAGGTGTTCCGCGCGGGCATCGAATCGGTTCATCCCTCGCAGCGGGCGGCGGCGCGCTCGCTGGGCCTGAGCCACAGCCTGACCATGCGCTGCGTGGTCGTGCCGCAGGCGGCGCGGCGCGTCATGCCGCCGCTGCTCAACGATCTGGTTTCGCTGCAGAAAGATTCGGGGCTGATCTCGGTGCTGGGCGTCACCTACGACGCCGTGCTGCAGGCGCGCATCGCCTCGGCCGAGAGCTTCAACCTGACGCCTTATGTGGTCGCCGGTCTGCTCTTTGTGCTGCTGACGATTCCCATGACGCGCCTGACCGACTGGCTGGCGCGCCGCCAGGGCTGGACGGCCGCCGGGGGCGCGCTGTGACGGCGCTGCAGCCGCCGCCGCTGGCGCCCTTGCTGGCCTTGCGCGGCCTGCGCAAAAGCCACGCCAGCCAGGTGGTGCTGCGCGACATCACCCTGGATGTGCCCGAGCACGACTGCCTGGTGCTGGTCGGCGCGTCCGGTTCGGGCAAATCGACGCTGCTGCGCTGCATCAACCTGCTGGACGAGGTGGATGATGGCGAGATCGTTTTCGCCGGGCGCGACATCGCCGATCCGCGCATCAACCCCGACAGCGTGCGCGGCCAGATCGGCATGGTTTTCCAGGCCTACAACCTGTTCCCGCACATGACGGTGCTGGAGAACATCGTGCTGGCGCCGGTGCGTGTGTTTGGCCGCGAACGGGCCGAAGCCGAAGCCGCCGCGCGCCAGATGCTGGACCGCGTCGGCCTGCTGGACAAGGCGGGGCGCAAGCCCGACCAGCTCTCGGGCGGACAGCAGCAGCGCGTGGCCATCGCGCGGGCGCTGGTCAACCAGCCGCGCCTGATGCTGTTCGACGAGGTGACCAGCGCGCTCGATCCCGAGCTGGTGCTGGAGGTGCTCAGCCTGCTGCGCGATCTGAAAAACGACGGCATGACCATGCTGGTCGCCACCCACGAAATGGGCTTTGCCCGCCGCGTCGCCGACCGCGTCTGCCTGCTGTCGCGCGGCGCCATCGCCGAATGCGCCCCGCCCGAGGCGTTTTTTGACGCCCCGCAAAGCGAGGCCGCAAAGCACTTTCTGGGCGCGATCCGGGGGGCGGGGCGGGTTTAGGGGGCGATGCGGCCCTGTGGGAGAATTGATTCAGATCATTCGCCAGAGCAGACTTCCACGGGGTTATTTCTTGGACAACAAACCAGACCTGTTGTGTGACACGACCGGGCATAGCCAGCCATGAGCGGGCTGAGCGCTGCAGTTCCGAGGGACTATGCCGACTGGCTGGCCGACATCAAGGCGCGCGTAGCGACGGCCCGTCAGCGTGCCGCACTGGCCGCCAACGCAGAACTGATCCGGCTTTATTGGCACATTGGCAATGACATTTTGCAGCGCCAGCAAACCGCCACTTGGGGTGACAAGGTGTTGCAGCGGCTGGCCAGCGACTTGCGTGAAGCTTTTCCGGAGATGAAGGGTTTCTCGCTCGCTAACCTCAAATTCATGCGTGCGTTTGCCCAAGCTTGGCCTGATGCGGCAATTGGCCAACAGGCTGTTAGCCAATTGCCCTGGGGCCACAACGTGATGCTGCTGACCAGGCTGAAGGATCGTGGGCAGCGCCTCTGGTATGCCGAAAAAGCCATCGCGGAAGGCTGGTCGCGTGCCACGCTGGAGCTGCAGATCCGCAACCGGCTGCATGATCGCCAAGGGCGAGCGATCACCAATTTTGACGCCCGTCTGACCACACCGCATTCGGAACTGGCGCATGAAACGCTGAAAGATCCGTATCTGTTTGACTTTCTGGGTCTGGGCGATGAGGCCCATGAGCGTGACATCGAAAACGCGCTCGTACGGCATATCACCAAATTCCTGCTGGAACTGGGCAGCGGCTTCGCTTTTCTGGGCCGGCAGGTGCGCCTGGAAGTTGAAGGCGACGAGTTTTTCATCGACCTGCTGTTCTATCACACGCGCCTGAAGTGCCACGTGGTGGTCGAACTGAAGGCGACCGCGTTCAAGCCAGAACATGCTGGTCAGCTGAACTTTTATCTGACGGCGGTGGATCGGCTGGTGAAATCGCCCGATGACAACCCCACCATTGGCCTGCTGCTGTGCAAAACCCAAAAGCGCACGGTGGTGGAGTATGCCCTGTCGGGCATCGACAAGCCCATGGGGGTGGCCGAGTACCAATTGGTGCGGGCCTTGCCAGATGCGCTGGCCAGCAGCTTGCCCACGGTGGAAGAGCTGGAGAGCGAGTTGAGTGGCATGGAACAACACGACCAGGGAGGCGACGCATGAATGCGCGTGTTACAGGCTTTCCACCTTTGTGTGCCTTGGTTTAATCACCTCCGACGGCTCAGATCGATTGGACAGATCACATTGACTCATTCCAGCACCTGCCCGCACACCCGGTGGCGGCCTTCGGTTTTGGCCTTGTAGAGCTGGCGGTCGGCGCCGTGCATCAGGGCGGCGGTCAGGGCAGGGACGTCGTGGCCGGGGCCGGTCTGGCGGGTGCAGACGCCGACGCTGATGGTGACGTGCGTCGCCACGTCTGAGGCGGCGTGCGGCAGGTGCTGCTCCAGCACGGCCTGGTTGAAGCGCTGCGCCATCAGCATGCCGCCTTCGAAATCGGTCGAGGGCAGGACGCAGACAAATTCTTCGCCGCCATAGCGCGCCAGCACGTCGGCCGGGCGGCGCAGCGCGCGTTTGAGCGCCCAGGCCACGCGGCGCAGGCAGTCATCGCCCATCTGGTGGCCGTAGTGGTCGTTGTAGCGCTTGAAGTAATCGACATCCATCATCATCACCGTCAGCGGCGAGTGCTCGCGCAGGCTGCGGCTGATCTCCAGCGCGCAGCGGTGATCGAAATAGCGCCGGTTGAAGAGGCCCGTCAGCCCGTCGACGAAAACCCAGCCGCGCAGCAGGTCGGCCTGGTGCTTGAGCGTGACCTGGTTGCGCACCCGCGCCCGCACGATGCGCGGGTTGATGGGCTTGACGATGAAATCGACGCCGCCCACGTCCAGGCCGCGCGTTTCGGCTTCCTCGTCGCCATGCGCGGTGACGAAAATCACCGGGATGTCCTGCGTGTCCTCGCTGGCCTTGAGCTGCTGGCAGACGGTGTAGCCGTCCATGTCGGGCATGCCGATGTCCAGCAGGACGACGTCGGGTTTTTTCTCGTGGCACAGCGCCAGCGCCTGTGCGCCGCGCGTGGCCATGAAAACCTGGTGGTCGTGCGCGAAAACCTGATACAGCGCCTGGATGTTGGCGATCTGGTCGTCCACCACCAGCAGGCGCGGGCGTGCGGGCGGCTGGCTGGCCAGCGCCCAGGGCGAGGTGGACAGGGGCTCGTCGCTGCCCGGCGGGCCGAGGTCGGCCAGGGCCTGCTGGGCGGTGGCGCCATCGTTCCAGCCGGGAACGGCGCCGCGCGTCGGGGCGGGCTGGGGGTCAGCGGGGCTCATGGTCTTCCATCTCTTTCAGCCAGGGCTCGATCTGGGCGATTGCGGCCTCGAAATTCAGGGTCTGGACCGCCTCTTCCAGCCCCTGCTGGCGCTGGTGGCTGCGGGCGTCCACGGGCGGGGGCAGGCGGTCCAGCAGCGCCAGGGCGTCCATGTCGCTGGCGCGCAGCAGGCCCAGCATCTGGTTCAGGGTCTGCGCCCGGAGGGCGCGCTCGGCTGGGTCGGCGGGAACGGGCTCAGGCGTTGCTGCCCCGGTCGAAGCCGCCAGTGGGGCGTCGGAGGCGGCCCACAGCGCCATCAGCTGGTCCAGCTGCGACTGGGCGCGGGCCATGGCGCCCATGACGGGCTGCAGGGCCGTCAGCAGGGCCGGCGCGTGGCGCGCGCCCCCCAGCGCTTTTTCGGCGCTGGCGGCGGTCTGCGACAGCGCGCTCAGGCCCAGCGTGGCCGCCAGGCCTTTCAGCGTGTGGGCGTGGCGGCTGAGTTCGGCGGCGGACGGGGGGCTGTCCTGCCCGTGGCCCGCAGCGCCCGGATCGGCCATTTCGGCCATTTCGGCCAGCGCCCGTTCGCGGCCCGCGTCCATCTGCTGCTGCAGGCGAATCAGCTCGCCGCCCAGATTGGCCAGCATGCGCCTGTAGACGGCCAGGCGCCCGCCCATGCGGGCCAGCGCGGCGGGCCAGTCCAGGCCCATGTCCTGCGCGGCGCGGACGATGGACGGCGGCAGGGCGCTGCCGCCTGTCGCGAGGGCCGGGTCTGGCGCCGGTGCGGCAGCAGGCGCTTCAGGGTCAGGAGCGGTTGCGGCCTGCAGGGCGCGTGGCTGGGGTGTCCAGCGCAGCAGGGTGGCGATCAGGTCGTCGAAATCAAAGGGCTTGCCGACGTGGTCGTCCATGCCGGCTTCGGTGCAGGCTGCGCGGTCGCTGGCGTGGGTGTTGGCCGTCATGGCGATGACGGGCAGCTGGCGCAGCGACGGGTTTTCGCGCAGGCGGCGTGTGGCGGTCAGGCCGTCCAGCACCGGCATCTGCAGATCCATCAGCACGGCGTCAAAGCCGGTGGCGTCGGGCTGCAGCGTGGCCAGCAGGCGCTCCACGCCCTCCTGGCCGTTGCTGGCGACTTCCACCTGTGCGCCTTCGCTCTCCAGCAGTTCGACCGCGACCTGCTGGTTGATGGGGTTGTCCTCGACCAGCAGCAGGCGGCGCTGCGCCAGACGCAGGCGGGGTGCAGCCGCCCCGGCGTGGGGGCTGCTGCGCTGCTGGCGCTCCAGCTGCGCGGCGCGCAGGCCTTCGCGCAGCGTCGCAGGCGTCACTGGCTTGATCAGATAGCCGTCCAGCAGCGCGCGGTCGGCTTCGGACTGGCGCGCCATCATCTCGGCGCTGTGCGCGGTCAGCAGCAGGCGCAGCGACTGCGGCGGCAGCAGCGACTGCTCCTCGATGCGCCGGGCCGTGGCCAGGCCGTCCAGGCCGGGCATCAGCCAGTCGATCAGCACAGCGTCGGGCGGCGTGCCGCTGGCCTGGTCGCGGGCCAGCTGCGCCAGCGCGGCTTCGCCGGAACTGACGCTGCGCACCGTCCAGCCCAGCGCGCGCCCCATGTGCTGCATGATCTCGCGCGCCACGGCGTTGTCGTCCACCACCAGCACATAAGCGCCCGGCGGGGGCGCGATGTCGCTGTTGCGGGCGCTGTCGGCCGGGGCCTGCGCCAGTGGCAGGTCCAGGATGAAGTAGAAGGTGCTGCCTTCGCCGGGCTCGCTCAGCAGGTTCAGCTCGCCGCCCATCAGATCGACCAGGCGCTGGCAGATCGCCAGGCCCAGGCCCGTGCCGCCAAACTGGCGCGATATGTGCGATTCGGCCTGCGTGAAACCCTCGAAAATGCGCTGCTGGTTCTCGGGCGCGATGCCGATGCCGGTGTCGCTGACCTCAAAGGTCAGCCGCACCTGGTCGTCGGGCAGCTCGGGCGCCGGAGTGCGGCGGATGCGCAGCACGACCTCGCCTTCGCGGGTGAACTTGATGGCGTTGCCGCCCAGGTTGACCAGCACCTGCTGCAGGCGCATGCCGTCGCCCAGCACCCAGGCGGGCACGTCCGGGGCGATGTCGAACAGCATCTCGACCTGCGGGTTGCTCATGCTGGCGCTGTAAATGACGGACAGATCGCGCATCAGGGCGTCCAGGCTGAGCGGGCGCACGTCCAGCTCCATTTTTCCGGCCTCGGCCTTGGAGAAATCCAGGATGTTGTCCAGCAGCGTCAGCAGCGAGCGCGACGCTGTCTGCGCCTTGCCGACCAGATCCTTCTGCTGGATCGCCAGGGCGGTGTGGCCCAGCAGCGTCAGCATGCCCAGGATGGCGTTCATGGGCGTGCGGATCTCGTGGCTCATATTGGCCAGGAACTGGCTCTTGGCCCGCGCGGCGGCCTCGGCCGCTTCGCGGGCGGCGACGAATTCGGTGATATTGACGCGCACGCCCACGATGTGGCCGCTGGGCAGGCGCTTGTCCACGATGCTTTCGACCAGGCCGCCGCCGCGCGTGGCGATCCACTTCTGGCCGATGCGCGCCTGGCGGTCGCCCAGCAGCGATTCGAGCAGGCCGGCGCAGGTCTGCGGCGTGCAGGGGTGGCCGTTGATCGAGGTGATGTCGGCCGTGGCGCGCAGCATGTCGCTGTAGGGCACGCCCGGCTTGAGCAGATGGCCGATGCCCGCGTTGATGCGCCGGAAATGCTCGTTGAACATCACCAGCCTGTCCTGCGGATCAAAAATCGCGAAGGATTCGTCGATGACATCGATGGCGCCGCGCAGCAGTTCGCCCGATTCGCGGGCCTGTTTTTCGGCGCTCAGGCGCGCGCTGATGTCAGTGTAGGTGGTGATGAAGCCGCCGCCGGGCAGCGGGCTGCCGCGCACGTCCAGCGCCGTGCCGCTGGCGCGCAGCAGCTCGTGGTCGAAGCTGCGCATGTCGCCGCCCGCCCGCGCCAGCCAGCGCGCCACGTGGGCGGCGGTGCCACCGGGCCCGTAGTCGCCGCGCTCGGCGCAGCGCTCCAGAATCTCTTCAAAGTAGAGCTGGCCGGGCTGCAGCATGTCCTGCGGCGTGTCCAGCAGGCGGCCGAACTCGGCGTTGGCCAGCAGCAGGCGCTGGTCGGCATCGAACACGCCCAGGCCGCAGGGCAGGCTGTCCACGATGCTGCCCAGCAGGGCGTTGTTCTCGGAGATGGTCTGCATCAGCGAGCGCCGCTCGGTGATGTCCTGCAGCGCGCCCACGAGGCGCACGGGCTCGCCGCTTTCCAGCTCGACCTCGGCCACCACGCGCACCCACAGCGTGCGGCCACTGGCGGTGGCGACCTCGATCTCCTCGTCAAAACCCTGGCCGGTGGCGCGCGCGCGGGCCAGCAGGCTGGCGGCGTGCTCGCGCTGAGCGGGCGCCAGCCAGCCGCCGATTTCCTCCAGCGTCGGGCGGTAGCCCTCGGGCAGATCGAAAATGCGGCAGGCGGTGTCGGTCCAGGAGACGGTGTTCTCGCCCAGCTGCACCTGCCAGCCGCCCACGCCGCCGATGGCGCCGGTGCGGTTGAGCAGCGAGCGGCTGGTGCGCGTTTCCAGTTCGGCCAGGCGCTGTTCGGTCACGTCCTGGACGACGCCGACCAGGCGCACTGGGCGCCCTTCCTCGTCGCGCTCCAGCTGGGCGCTGAAGGCGACATGGCAGTCGCGCCCGTCGAAGCCGCTGAAGTGCATTTCGCAGCGCAGCGCCTGGCGGCCGTCCAGCGCGACCTCGACCTGGCGCGACAGCCCGGTGAGATCGGCCGCAGACAGGCGCTGCGCCAGAACCTCCAGCGGCGTCAGCCCGGCGGCCGACGGCGCGGTGGCGCCAAAGAGGCGGGCGCAGCGCTCGTCCCAGCGCAGGGCATCGGGGCCTTTCTCGCGGCTCCATTCCCACACGCCCAGACCGGCCGTGTCGGCGGCCAGCTGCAGACGCGCGCCCTGTTCGGCCAGGCGCTGCTGCATGCGCAGCAGCGGCGTGATGTCGTGGTGGACCGAGACGATGCGGTTCAGGCGCCCGTCGCTGCCGAAAAAGGGCGCGATCACCGTGTCCCACCAGATCGGCTTGCCGTCGCGCGACTGGTTGCAGACCACGCCCATCCAGGTTTTCCCGCGCTGCAGGGTGCGCCACATTTCGCTCCAGAACTCGGGCGCGTGCGTGCCGCTGTCCAGCATGCGGTGGCTCTGGCCCAGCAGCTCGTCGCGCGGGTAGCCGCTGACGCTGCAGAACCTGTCGTTGACTTCGGTGATGCGGCCTTCGCCGTCGGTGACCGACACCAGCGAGTGCTGGCGGATGATGCCGAGCAGCGAGCGGATGTCGCGCGAGGCCTGCTGCAGATCCTGCGAGCGCTCCTGCACCAGGGTTTCGGCGCGGCGCCGGGCGCCCAGCGTGATGTACACCCCCCAGGCCAGGCCCAGCGCCAGCGCGGTGCTGACCGCGCCCAGCACCAGGCTGAAGGACGACAGCCCCCCGTACGCGGCGGCGGGCGGGCTGACGGTCAGGCTGAAGGTCTGTCCCTGCCAGCGCAGCGTCTGGGTCAGCGCGCTGGCCTGGCGGTCGGCGCTCAGCGCACCGGGCGGCAGGTTGGGGCTGGTGTAGAGCAGGGGCAGCGGGGCCGCAGCGGCGCTGGCGTCGCCCAGGGCGAGCTGTACGCCCATGCCGTCTTCGCGGTCATCGACGATATCGCCCATCAGCGGCCCCACTTGCAGCACCGCCACCACCCAGCCCGTGGGCGGCTGGCTGCGCTGGTCCAGCGCAAACACCGGCAGCGCCAGCACGAAAGAGGGGCTGTCGCCCGGCGGCAGGAGGTCGCCGCCGGGTTCGGGCAGCAGCGACAGTGTGGCCAGGCCGGCGCGGGCGCGGCTGGCCCAGGCGGCGCGCAGGACGGCGCTGCGCGCCAGATCCTCGCCCACCGTCAGCCCCGGCGCCTGGCCGGGCCGGGCGTGGACCTCGCGCACGCGCAGCGCGCTGCTGGCCGGGTCGGCGCCGGGCGGGTCGGTCTCGACACTGGCGTAAGCCAGCACGGCGTCGGTGACGCGGTCGCCGGGCGATGAATCGAGGTAAGCGCCCAGCTCGGCGCTGCCGATGCGGCCGGTGGCGGTATAGAGGCCGCGCACGCCCTCCAGCGTGCGCAGGGGCAGCGTGAGGCGTTTGAGCACATCGACGTTGATGCGGTCGGCGATGCGCGCCAGATCGGCCTGGCGGCGCTGGGCTTCGCCCTGCTGTGACCAGTGCACCAGCCAGGCGCTGAGCATCAGGCCCAGCAGCAGCACGGCTGCGGTCAGCATCAGGGTGCGGCGCGGCGCAATGGGGTCTGGCGCGCGCTGCGGCGTGGACTCGTCAAACGACGAATCCAGCAGCAGGGTGGGCTGAAAGCTGGGGCGGGACGACGGTCTCATACCAGCGCTATTAGAAGCCAGTACCCCCCTGGCTGAGGGGAGGGTCAATGATCCATCTGCCTGATTTAGCGGGCGGAATTGTCAATTTATGACGAAATATGAAGGCGCTGTCATCCGCCTGCGCTGCGCCACCAGGGCTGCAGCAGCGGGCCGTGCGCGGGCTCCAGCGCCTGCCCCAGCCGGGGCAGCAGCAGCGGTGCCTGCCGTGTGCTGGCGTGTTTCAGCAGGGTCTCGACCGGCTGGTCCCAGTCGTGCAGCGCCAGCGAAAACGTGCCCCAGTGCACCGGCAGCAGCGCGCCACCACCCAGCAGATCCAGCGCCTGAAGCGCGTTGTCGGGCCCGAGGTGGACGTGGCCCCAGCTGGGGTGGAAGGCGCCGACCTCCAGCAGGACCAGATCGAAGCGCCCGAAATGCGCACGGATGGCGCGGTATTCGTCCGTCAGGCCGGTATCGCCGCTGAAAAACACCCGGTGACGCGGTGTTTCGAGGACCAGCGAGGACCACAGCGTCGCATTGCGGTCGCCCAGCGACCGGCCGGAAAAGTGCTGCGCCGGCGCGGCCGTGATGGCCAGATCGGCCAACGGGTGCTGCCAGCGCTCCCACCAGTCCAGCTCGTGGATGAGCGCGGGCGGCACGCCCCAGCGCTGCAGGTGCGCGCCCACGCCCAGCGAAGTCACAAAAGGCACGCCGGGCTGGTGGCGCAGCAGGGCCTTCACCGTGGGCCAGTCCAGATGATCGTAGTGATCGTGCGAGATGAGGACCGCGTCCAGCCGGGGCAGCGCCGCCACGCTCACCGGCACGGGCTGGAAGCGGCGCGGCCCGATGAAAGGCAGTGGCGAGGCGCGCTGGCCCCAGACCGGATCGGTCAGCACGCGCAGACCCCCGGTTTCGATAAGCACCGTGGAGTGGCCCAGCCAGGTGGCGCGCAGGCCGCTGCCGGGTGGCTGGCGCCAGGCGGGTAGCGGGTCCAGCCCAGGCAGCGGCGCGGGTGGGCGCTGGCGCGCGCCGGGGAAGATCATGTCGCGCAGGCGGGGCCGCTGCGCTTGCGGGTCGCGCAGGCCGGGCGCGATGGGATGCAGGTTGCGAAAGCCCTGGCCGTCCCAGCGCGGCGAGGCGCTCATGCGCTCCAGGCGCAGGCCGGTGGCGCGGTCGCCCAGGGCGGTCAGCAGCGGGGGGGCCACGGGGCTCAGTCGCTGGTGTGCAGGGTCAGGCGCCGCGCCAGCAGCAGCGCGCCCAGGCTGCTCAGGATGCCCAGCAGCGCCGAGGCCGGGTAGTTGTGCAGCAGGCCCTGGCTGTCCTGGGTGACGATCAGCCCGGCGACAAACGAGGCCGCCCCCATGGCCGCCGACTGCACGGCCGAATTCAGCGTCATGAAGGTGCCGCGCACCGCCGGGGCTGTGGCGGCGGTCAGGATGGCCATCGCCGGGATCATGCGCCCGCTGACCAGCGTGAAAAACAGCGTGGTCACCACCAGCACCGCCGCCAGCGGCCAGGCGGGCGTGATCAGCGTGGTGGCCATCAGCGGCACAGCCATGCCCACGGCCAGCACGCTGTAGGTCGGCACCTTGCCGTACTGGTCGCTGCTGCGCCCGATCAGGCGCGCGCTGAGCAGCGTGGCTGCGCCGCCGACCAGATACACCAGCGGAATCACGTCCGGCGCCAGCCGCGCGTTGGCGGTCAGGTACACGGTGATGAAGGGGATGACGGTGAACCCGGCGAAATTGTTGAGCGCGGTGAACATCATGGCGCGCCGTGCGCCTGCGTGGCCCAGCACGCTGGCCAGGCGCTGTGCGAAACCGCCACCCCGGACGCTGCCGCCGTCCAGATGGCCGCGCAGCGGCGGCAGGGTCAGCGCGGCGAACACAATCAGCAGCGCCGACAGCACGGCGATGGCCACAAAGGGCATGTGCCAGCTCCAGCGGTTGGCGATCCACAGGCCCAGCGGAATGCCCGCCACGGTCGAGGCCGAAAACGCCGACATCACCACGCCCATGGCGCGCCCGCGCCGCTCGAAGGGAATCACGTCCCCGACGATGGTCTGCGCCAGCGCCATCAGCACCCCGCCAAACAGCCCGGCTGCCACGCGCGCGCCCAGCAGCGTGCCGTAGGTGGGCGCCAGCGCGCAGGCCAGCGTGGACAGCGCAAAGCCGCCGTAGAGCACCAGCAGCAGCGTCTTGCGGTCCAGCCGGTCGATGTAGGTGGCGGCCAGCAGCCCCGAGGCCCCGGCGGCGAAGGTATAGGCCGAGACCAGCACGCCAAACTGCGCGCTGCTGATGCCAAACAGGTGAATGAACTGTGGCCCCAGCGGCATGATGATCATGAAGTCCAGCACATTGGTGAACTGGATGCCGGCCAGCGTCAGCAGCAGGAGCAGTTCGCGGCGGGGCGTGAGGCCGGTCGGGGCGGATGGGGTCATGGGGTGTGGGCTTTCAGAGGGTCGCCGATTGTGCGGCGGCGCGGGCTGCCCCGCTGGCCGCGGGGAATAAACGGCAAAAAGCCGCGCTGATCGTGGCCCGCAGAAGCGCCGCCCTGCGTAAGCTGCACGGCATCACGAGGACGCCCATGACCACCGCCCAAACAACCGACAAATTCCGACTGGTGACGCGCAGCGATTTCGACGGCCTGGTGTGCGCCGTGCTGCTCAACGAGCTGGATCTCATCGACGACATCAAGTTCGTCCACCCCAAAGACATGCAGGATGGCACCGTGGCCATCACACCGCGTGACATCGTCACCAACCTGCCCTATGTGGCGCAGGCGCATCTGGTGTTCGATCACCACCTGTCCGAAACGCTGCGCAACGCGGGCGAGCGCCCCAACCACATCATCGACCCGGATGCGCCCTCGGCGGCGCGCGTGGTCTACCGCCACTACGGCGGCGAGGCGACTTTCCCGCGCATCGGCCAGGACATGATGGACGCCGTGGACAAGGCCGATTCGGCGCAGTTCAGCCGCGACGAGATCCTGAACCCGACCGGCTGGGTGCTGCTGAATTACCTGATGGATTCGCGCACGGGCCTAGGGCGTTTCCGCGATTTCCGCATCAGCAATTACGCGCTGATGATGGAGCTGATCCGCTACTGCCGCGACCACACCATCGAGCAGATCCTGCAGCTGCCCGACGTGCACGAGCGCGTCGAGCTGTTCTTCCAGCACGAGCCGCTGGCGCGCGACCAGATCCAGCGCTGCGCGACTGTCCACGGCAACCTCGTCGTTCTGGACCTGCGCGGCGAGGAAACGATCTACGCCGTCAACCGGTTCATGATCTACGCGCTGTTTCCGCAGTGCAACATTTCCATCCACGTCATGTGGGGGCTGCAAAAGCAGAACACGGTGCTGGCCACGGGCAAATCCATTCTGGACCGCAGTTCGAAAACCAATGTCGGCGAGCTGATGCTGCGCTACGGCGGCGGTGGCCACAACGCGGCGGGCACCTGCCAGCTGGACAATGCGAAGGTCGATGCGCAGCTGGCCGACATCGTCCAGATCATCACCGCCGACGGCTGAACGGCCGGGCGGGCCGGAGATTGCAGGGGCGGATTTCCGGTATAAACTGGGCTTTTACCCAGGAGCGCCCATGAAACAAGTCACCGCCATCATCAAGCCCTTCAAGCTCGAAGAAGTCCGCGAGTCGCTGGCTGAGATCGGGGTCTCCGGCCTGACGGTTTCCGAGATCAAGGGTTTTGGCCGCCAGAAGGGCCACACCGAGCTGTATCGCGGCGCCGAGTACGTGGTCGATTTCCTGCCCAAGATCAAGGTGGAAGTCGTGCTGCGCGACGAAGACGTCGACCGCGCCATCGAGGCCATCATCAAGGCCGCCAAAACCGGCAAGATCGGCGACGGCAAGATTTTCGTCTCGCCTGTTGACCAGGTCATCCGCATCCGCACTGGCGAGACGGACGAAGAGGCGGTTTAAGCCTGCGACCTCAGCGTTTCCCCGCAAAAAAGCCCGCTCCTTGAAGCGGGCTTTTTGCTGTGGCTTGTTTCAGCGCATCAGTTTCAAAGCTGCCGTTTCACCGCAGATGGCTGGCATGCAGATGCGGTTTGAGCTTCCACACCGAAAACCAGCCCACCGCGCAAATCACCAGGGTGTAGGCGTAAAACCCGTTCTCGTTCCCCATATTTTTGAAATTGAGGGCGACAAATTCGGCGCTGCCACCAAATAGGGCGTTGGCGACACCGTACGATAAACCCACCGCCAGAGCGCGAATGTGTGCAGGAAATACCTCCGCCTTGAAAATACCCCCGATCGAGGTATACAGGCTGTTCACGCACAGACCCGTCATGATCAGGGCAAAAGCAATATACGGGTTGCTGACCCCCTGAAGCAGCAGCATGATGGGCGCCAGCAGCAGCACAGACAGCACGCCAAACCAGCGCAGGCTGTTGTAGCGTCCGATGCGATCGGCCATGGCGCCAAACAGCGGTTGCACACACATATAAACAAACAGTGCGCAGGTCATGATATAGCTGGCCACCTTGGGCTCGAACCCGACGGTATTGACCAGATACTTCTGCATATAGGTCGTCATGACATAAAACGCCAGCGAGCCCCCGGCGGTAATGCCCATGATGATGAAAAACGGCGCCTTGTACGGCAGCAGGCCGCGCAGCGTTCCGGCCTCCTTGCTGACCTTGACGTTGGAGCCCGTGGTTTCATGCATGCCCCGGCGCAGGTAAAACACCACCACGGCGGCCAGCGCACCGATCACGAATGGCACACGCCAGCCCCATTCGCGCAGGGCCTCCTTGCCCAGCAGGCTTTCCAGGATCACCACCACCAGCACGGCCAGCAGTTGCCCGCCAATCAAAGTCACATACTGGAAGGAGGCGTAAAAGCCGCGTTTGCCATCAATGGCCACTTCGCTCATATAGGTCGCGCTGGAGCCATATTCACCGCCCACGGCCAGGCCCTGCAGCATGCGCGCCAGCAAAAGAAGCAGGGGCGCCCAGACGCCAATCTGCGCGTAGGTGGGCAGCAGGGCGATCATCAGAGACCCGCCGCACATCATCACGATGGAAACCATGAGCGCGAATTTGCGGCCCACGCGGTCGGCCAGTTTGCCAAAGAACCAGCCGCCGATGGGCCGCATCAGAAAACCGATGGCGAAAATACCGGCGGTCTGCAGCAGCTGCACCGTGGTATCGCCCTTGGGGAAAAACGAGGCGGCAAAATACAGTGAAAAGAAAGCGTAAATATAAAAATCAAACCATTCGACCAGATTGCCCGACGAGGCGCTGACGATGGATTTGATCCGGTTGGCGGGCGTGATATCGGCCATGCGGGACGAATCCTGCGGCGCCATCTGCGGCTTGGGGGTCATGGGGTATCTCCGGTTTGTTCTGTTCGGGGCTCAAACGGCCCGATCTTAACCGTGTCGCTCCATCTGCCCCATGCGTACCGGCCGGGCCCCGGCCTGATCCAGATCGCGGGCCAAGGCGGGGCTGGACAGGTAGCTGAATTCGGCGCGGCGCGCGGCGGCGATGCCGTCCTGCGCGGCGGCGGGTTCCAGGGGGCCGGACACGGCCTGCGCCGGGTGGCACATCAGCACCGTGCCGGGCTGCAGGGCGGCCAGCCAGCGCTGCATGTGGGCGCGGTAGGTGGCGGCATCGCCGTCAAAGCCGTAAACGCCGCTCAGCCAGGGCGCGTGCGGCCAGGCCTGCTCCTGCGCGAAGTGCAGCAGCGCCTGCGCGCCCATGGCGGCGATGATGCGGCCTTTGAGATCGCGCTCCGTCGCGTTCTGGCGCGAAACACGCAGCCAGGGCCGCTGCGGCCGGTCGCCATAGCGGCGCTGCAGCTCGGCCAGCAGCGCCTGGCGCAGGCCGGGAAACTGGTGCACGTGCTGGTGGCCGTCGATGTGGTCGGGCACGGCCTGCCAGTGCTGCTCGAAGGCGTCGAGCTGCCGGGCGATCAGGCCCTGCAGGCGCAGGCGGCCGGGCAGGGTGTGGCTGAGCGAGCGCAGCATCAGGGCGCCCAGGCCCATGCCGTGGCCCGCCTCTTGGGCAAAAGGACTGGTCCAGTCCAGGTGCAGGCCCACGTCCAGCAGGCCCCGGCGTTCGCGCAGCGGCGCGGCGTCCTGCGCCCAGCGCGGCGACAGCACCATGGCGCTGGTGGCGGTCAGCCGGCGCTGGTCGCCCAGCGCCAGGATGCCTGCGCTGACGCCCGCGTCGTGCGCGTAATCGTCGGCGCACAGGATGAAAGTGCGCTCGGGCCGGGGGCGGGTGGGGTTGCTCATGGCGGGATTATCGCGGCTGCGGTGGCGCGGCCCGGCACTGCCGCAGGCCTGAAATAACCCCAGGGATTACCCCGAATCCCCAGACCCCTCGCCCGGACCCGTCGGGCGACAGGACAATAATCGGCTGATTCCGGCAGCTTTGCCGGTGCTGTCATCCAGCCCACCAGGAGTTCACCCATGGCCAATTACAAGATCGAAGAAGTGGAAGGCATCGGTCCCGTGACCGGCGAAAAACTGCGCGCCCAAGGCGTGACCAACACCGATGGCCTGCTCAAGGCCACAACCACACCCGCGCAGCGCAAGGCCCTGGCCGCCGCCACAGGCATGTCCGAGGCGCAGGTGCTCAAGTTCGCCAACATGGTTGACCTGTTCCGCATCAACGGCGTGGGCGCCCAGTTCGCCGAGCTGCTGCAGGCCAGCGGCGTGAACACCGTGGTCGAGCTGTCCAAGCGCAACGCCGCCAACCTGGCTGCGGCGCTGGAAACCCTGAACGCCGAGAAAAAACTCACCCGCCGCGTGCCCACCGAGGCCGAGGTCACCCAGTGGGTCGAAGAGGCCAAAACCCTGCCGCGCGTGCTGCAGTACTGACCTCACCGACCCGCGCAGGGGTGGCCGGCCGGCTGCTCCTGCGTTTTGTTTTTCATGACCCGATCACACTGAATGAGGAGCTGTCCATGTCCACCCACCGCCTGACCCCCCTGATGATGCTGCTGGCCCTGGGGCTGGCCCCCGCCGTGCAGGCCGCCATCGTGCCGCCCGGCGTGCAGCTGGCTGCGAAGCAGGAGCTGGTGCGCAACAACGGCTCCGAGCCCGAATCGCTGGACCCGGCGCTGGCCGAATCGGTGCCCGCCAACAACATCGTGCGCGAGATTTTCGAAGGTCTGACCGCCACCGACAGCAGCGGCAAGGTCGTCCCTGGCGTCGCCGAAAGCTGGAAGCAGACCACGCCCACCACCTGGGTTTTCAAGCTGCGCAAGGACGCGCGCTGGAGCAACGGCCAGCCCGTCACCGCCGACGATTTCGTTTACGGCCTGCGCCGCTTCCTGGACCCGAAAACGGCCTCGTCCTACGCGGGCACGTTTGGCGTGTTCGTGGCCAACGGCATCGAGGCGTCCGAGGGCAAAAAGCCGCTGGACAGCATCGGCATCAAGGCCATCGACAAGCAGACGGTCGAGTACACCACGCCTTATCCTGTGCCTTACTTCGCCGAACTGGTGTCCAACAGCGGCTTTTACCCAATGCCCAAGGCCGCCATCGAGCAGCATGGCGTCAACTGGACCAAGCCGGAGAACATCGTCAGCAACGGCGCCTACGCGCTGAAATCGTGGCAGGTCAACAACCGCATCGTGCTGACCAAGAGCGACAGCTACTGGGACAAGGCCAATGTGCAGATCACCCAGGAAACCTTCCTGGCCGTGCCCGACGCCAGCACCGACGTGAAGATGTACCAGTCCGGTGAGAACGACTGGGTCTACCAGCTGCCGCCCAACAGCTACACGCGCTACAAGACCCAGTACCCGAAAGAAATCCGCAACGCGCCCATGCTGGGCCTGCGCTACTACAGCTTCAACAACCAGGACCCGCTGCTGAAGGACAGGCGCGTGCGCCAGGCGCTGAGCATGGTCATCGACCGCGACATCCTGGCGCAGAAGGTGACCGCCGACGGCCAGGTGCCGGCCTACAGCGCGCTGGTCAAGGGCGTGCATGGCGGCCTGCCGACCACCTATGACTGGGCCAGCTGGCCCATGGACAAGCGCGTCGCCGAGGCCAAAAAGCTGCTGGCCGAAGCAGGTGTGAAGCCCGGCACGACGGTCAACTTCGTCTACAACACCGACGAGTACCACAAGCAGATGGCGATTTTTGCCGCCTCGCAGTGGAAGACCAAGCTGGGCCTGAACACCACCATGGACAACATGGAGTTCAAGGTGCTGCTCAAGCGCCGCCACGATGGCCAGTACCAGATCGCGCGCAACGGCTGGATCGGCGACTACAACGACGCCACCACCTTCCTGACGCTGGTGCAGTGCCGCAGCACGCAGAACGACAACAAGAACGCCTGCAACGACGCCGCCGAAAAGCTGATCGACCAGGGCAACGCCCAGACCGATCCGAAAAAGCGCGAAGCGCTGCTGACGCAGGCGACAAAGGCCTACATGGAGGACTACCCCATGCTGCCGCTGCTGCAGTACACCGTGGTGCGCCTGGTCAAGCCCTGGGTGGGCGGCTATACGCTGAACAACCCCATGGACCGCTGGCGCGCCAAGGATCTCTACATCATCAAGCACTGATCCCAAACCGCACTGAGCCAAAGGGGCCCCATGCTGTCCTACATCCTGCGCCGCGTGCTGATGACGATTCCCACGATGCTGGCCGTCATCACCGTCTGCTACCTGATGCTGCACGCCACGCCCGGCGGGCCGTTTGATTCCGAGCGTCAGGTGTCAGCGGCGGTGCTGGCCAACCTGCAGGCCAAGTACCACCTGGACCTGCCGCTGTGGCAGCAGTATCTGTACTACCTGAACAACCTGCTGCACGGCGATCTGGGCGCGTCCTTCCGCTACGCAGACTGGTCGGTCAACGACCTGGTGGCCAGCGCGCTGCCGGTGTCGCTCACCCTGGGCGGTACGGCCATGCTGATCTCGGTGGTGCTGGGCGTGGGGCTGGGCATCGTGGCGGCGCTGCGCCAGAACAGTGCGGTCGATTACGGCGTGATGCTGCTGGCCAACCTGGGCAGCGTGGTGCCGTCTTTTGTGCTGGGGCCGCTGCTGATCCTGCTGTTCTCCATCGTGCTGGGCTGGCTGCCCTCGGGCGGCTGGAACAACTTCGAGCCGCGTTACCTGGTGCTGCCGGTGCTGCTGCTGACGCTGATCAACGTCGCCACGCTGGGCCGCGTCATGCGCGGCAGCCTGCTGGAGGTGATGAACAGCCCCTTCATCCGCACCGCGCACGCCAAGGGCCTGCCGCTGCGCACCATCGTGCTGCGCCACGCTTTGCGCCCGGCGCTGATTCCGGTGGCGTCGGCGCTGGGGCCGCTGGCCATCTCCAACATCACCGCCGCCGTGGTCACGGAAACCGTCTTCGCGCTGCCGGGCCTGGGCCAGCTGGTGGTCAACGGCGCGTCCAACCGCGACTACACGCTGGTGCTGGGCCTGGTCGTGCTGCTGACGGGCATCGCCGTGCTTTTCAACCTGCTGGTGGATTTGCTCTATGCGTGGTTAGACCCGCGCATCCGTTACTGAGGAAACCGCATGACTTCTCCCCGCAGCGCCAGCCCCTCCAAGCTGGAACAGGTCCTGGCCCCGGTGCAGGCCGCCACCGCCGCCGCGCCGCTGGCCAGCCAGGGCCTGTGGCAGCAGGCGCGGCGCCGCTTCGTGCGCAATCGCGCGGCCGTCGCCGGGCTGGTGGTGCTCACGCTGATCGCGCTGCTGTGCGTCATCGGCCCCTGGGTGCTGCCGCACGCCTTTGACGACAGCGACTGGGACCGCATCGCCTCGGCGCCCACCTGGGCCGGGATGCACTGGTTTGGCACCGATGAATCGGGCCGTGACCTGCTGGTGCGCACGCTGATCGGCGGTCGCATCTCGCTCATGGTCGGGCTGCTGGCCACGCTGGCCTCGGTCGGTGTGGGCATCGTGTGGGGCGCGACGGCCGGGTTCGTCGGCGGCAAGGTCGATGCGCTGATGATGCGCGTGGTCGATACGCTCTACGCCATTCCCTACCTGCTGATCGCCATCCTGATGGTGACGCTGCTGGGGCGCGATTTCTACCTCGTCGTGCTGACCATCACCGCGTTTTCGTGGATGGACATGGCGCGCGTGGTGCGCGGCCAGACGCTGACCATCAAATCGCGCGAGTACATCGAAGCGGCGCGGGCGCTGGGCGTGTCCACGCCGGGGCTGATTTTCCGCCACGTCGTGCCCAACCTGCTGGGCATCGTCGTCGTTTACACCACCATCACCATCCCGGGCGTGATCCTGACCGAATCGGTGCTGTCCTTCCTGGGCCTGGGCGTGCAGGAGCCCATGACCAGCTGGGGCGTGCTGGTCCACGACGGCACCAGTTCGATGGAGGCGCTGCCCTGGCTGCTGCTTTTCCCGGCAGCGATGCTGTCGCTGACGCTGTACAGCATCAACTTCATCGGGGACGGCCTGCGCGATGCGCTCGACCCCAAAGACCGATAAATCCGATCGCTGAACGGGCTGAACTGCGCATGACTTCAACCTCCCACCCCCTGCTGTCGGTGCGCGACCTGGGCGTGCGCTTCCAGGCGCACGACAGCGTCATTCACGCCGTCAACGGCATCTCTTTTGATCTGGAGCACGGCCAGACCCTGGGCCTGGTCGGCGAATCGGGTTCGGGCAAAAGCCAGACCGTGCTGGCGCTGATGGGCCTGCTGGCCCGCAACGGCCAGGCCAGCGGCCACGTCCGCCTGGACGGCCAGGAGCTGCTGGGCCTGCCCGTCGGCCCGCTCAACCGCCTGCGCGGCAACCGCATGGCGATGATTTTTCAGGACGCCATGACGGCGCTCAACCCCTATCTGAGCATCGAGCGCCAGATGACCGAGGTGCTGGAACAGCACCGCAGCATGACGCGCCGCGCCGCGCGCACCGAAGCCATCGCCATGCTGGAGGCCGTGCGCATCCCCGACGCCGCGCGACGCATTGATCTGTACCCGCACGAGTTCTCGGGCGGGATGCGCCAGCGCGTGATGATCGCGATGGCGCTGCTGTGCCGTCCCGACGTGCTGATCGCCGACGAGCCCACCACCGCGCTGGACGTGACCGTGCAGGCGCAGATCCTGTCGCTGCTGCGCGATCTGCAGTCGCAGTTCGGCACGGCCATCATCATGATCACGCACGATCTGGGCGTGGTCGCCGGGCTGTGCGAGCAGATCATCGTGCTCTACGGCGGCCGGGTGATGGAGCAGGGCGCTGCGGCCTCGCTCTTCGCCCGTCCCAGCCACCCCTACACGCGCGGCCTGCTGGCAGCGGTGCCGCGCATGGACGACGCCGACCGCCCGCTGGTCGGCATCCCCGGCGAGCCGCCCGACATGTCGCGTCCGCCCCCGGGCTGCCCGTTTGCGCCGCGTTGCCCCGGCGCGCAGCCGCGCTGCCACGAGGGCCTGCCGCTGCTTGCGGCCGTTGCTGGCGAATCCAGCCCCTGGCCGCTGCAGCGTGCCTGCCACCTGGACGCCGCGACCGTGCGCGCCTGGACGGGCAGCCAGCCGCAGTCCGCGCTGGAGGGGGCCGCGTCATGAGCGCCGCACCGACCAGACCCGCCCCCGGGCCATCCTCCCCCGTGCTGAGCGTGCGCGATCTGCAGGTGCATTTCCGCATCCCGGCCAGCCCCTGGCCCTGGGTTCCACCCAATACCCTGCGCGCCGTCAACGGCATCAGCCTGGAGCTGGCGGCGGGCGAAACCCTGGGCGTGGTCGGCGAATCGGGCTGCGGCAAATCGACGCTGGCGCGTGCGCTGATCAACCTGGTGCCGCGCACCTCGGGCGAAGTCGTCTGGATGGGCAAGCCGCTGGAGCCGGGCGACAGCCGCGGCTGGCACGACCTGCGCCAGCATGTGCAGATGATTTTCCAGGACCCGCTGGCCTCGCTCAACCCGCGCTGGACGGTCGAGCAGATCATCGCCGAGCCCCTGCACCTGCACCGCCCGCAGCTGGGCGCGGCGGCCATCCGCGAGCAGGTGCACGAGATGATGCGCCGCGTGGGCCTGCGCACCGACATGCTCAACCGCTATCCGCACGAGTTCTCTGGCGGCCAGTGCCAGCGCATCGGCATCGCCCGCGCGCTGGTGCTGCGGCCCCGGGTGGTGATCTGCGACGAGCCCGTGTCGGCGCTGGACGTGTCCATCCAGGCGCAGATTGTCGGTCTGCTGCGCGAGCTTCAGGCTGAACTCGATCTGACGCTGATTTTCATTGCGCACGATCTGGCCGTGGTGCGCCACCTGTGCGACCGCGTGCTGGTGCTGTATCTGGGCCAGATGATGGAACTGGGCCCCTGCCGCGAGGTCTTCGCCCAGCCCGCTCACCCCTACACGCGGGCGCTGATTTCGGCGATCCCCGTGCCCGACCCTGAGGTCGAGCGCCAGCGCCGCCCCGAGCTGCTGGGCGGCGATCTGCCCAGCCCGCTGGCCTTGCCCAGCGGCTGCCCGCTGCACACGCGCTGTCCGCAGGCTGAAGCGCGCTGTGCCAGCGAAACGCCCCGGGCGCAGGCGGTGGACACGTCGGGCCTGCACCTGAGCAGCTGCTGGAAATCGGCCCATGCCTGAATCGACGATTTTCATCACCGGCACCGACACTGAGGTCGGCAAGACCTGGGTCAGTGCGGCGCTGCTGCAGCTCCTCGGGCGCCACGGCGCGGCGCTGGGCTGCAAGCCTGTCAGCGCCGGGCAGACGCACCCCCAGCCGGGCGAAGCCCCTTTTGCGCCCTTCAACGAAGACGTGCGCTGGCTGCAGGCCTGCAGCGTCCCAGCGGTGGGCGATGCGCCGCTGCTGGACGCTCAGGTCGGCCCCATCCAGCTGGATGAGCCCTGCGCGCCGCACATCGCCGCCGCCCGCCAGGGGCTGTCCTGGGATCAGGACGCAGCGCCCCTGCGCAGCACGGTGCTAGGAGCGGTCGAGGCGCTGGCCGCGCGCTCGCGCTGGCTGGTGGTTGAAGGCGTGGGCGGCTGGGCCGTACCGCTGGCCCAGGGCTGGGACAGCGCTGCGCTGGCGCGCGACGTGTGTCCCCCGGGATCGACCGGCGGCGTGGTGCTGGTCGTCGGCCTGCGCCTGGGTTGCCTGAACCACGCCCTGCTGACCGCACAGGCGGTGGCGGCCAGCGGTTTGCGCCTGCTGGGCTGGGTGGCCAAGTCCGGCCCGCAGCCCATGGCGCACGAGGCCGAAAACCTGGCCACGCTGGACGCTCTGCTGCCCGCGCCGCGCCTGGGCCACATTCCCTGGCTGGGGGACGCGGACGTTGGCCACGCACTGCGCTACGACGCCGCCGCGCTGCGCGCGCTGGCGATGCGGGCGGCGTCTCACCTCGATCAAGCCCGACTGCTGCGTGCGCTGGGGTCTTGATCGCCGGGCGCCCTGGCTGCCGTTAAGATGTTGGCCTGTGTCCTTGACTTTCAGGTGAAGTGCCTTATGACGCCCAGCGACGTTTCTGCTCCCCCGATGACGGCCCCCGAAGCGGTGGTCACCCTGCACCGACGGGCCCAGCCCCAGACCGACAGCGGCCGCTGGAGCGTGGCGCAGGTCGAGGCGCTGTTTGCGCTGCCCTTCATGGATCTGATGTTCCGTGCGCAGCAGGTGCACCGCGAGCACTTCCAGCCGGGCGAGGTGCAGCTGTCCACGCTGCTGTCGATCAAGACGGGCGGTTGCGCTGAGGATTGCGGCTACTGCCCGCAGTCGGCGCACTTCGAGGCGGGCGTCAAGGCCGAGAAGCTGCTGCCGGTGGACGAGGTTCTGGCCGCCGCCCGCGAAGCGCGCGAGCAGGGCGCCTCGCGCTTTTGCATGGGCGCCGCCTGGCGCAGCCCCAAAGAGCGCGACATGCCGCAGCTGGCCGCGATGATCCAGGGCGTGAAAGACCTGGGGCTGGAAACCTGCATGACGCTGGGCATGCTGGACGGCGATCAGGCGCAGTCGCTGCGCGACGCCGGGCTCGATTACTACAACCACAACCTGGACACTTCGCCCGACTACTACGGGGCGGTGATCAGCACGCGCACCTACCAGGACCGGCTGGATACGCTGCAGCATGTGCGCCAGGCCGGGATCAATGTCTGCTGCGGCGGCATCGTCGGCATGGGCGAGACGCGCACCCAGCGCGCGGGCCTGCTGGCGCAGCTGGCCAACCTCGATCCTTACCCCGAATCGGTGCCCATCAACAACCTGGTGCCGGTGCCGGGCACGCCGCTGGGCGACCAGCCGCCGCTGGATCCGTTCGAGTTCGTGCGCACGATTGCCGTGGCGCGCATCGTCATGCCGGGCACCGTGGTGCGCCTGTCGGCCGGCCGCGAAACCATGGACGAGGCGCTGCAGGCGCTGTGCTTCATGGCGGGCGCCAATTCCATTTTCTATGGCGACCGCCTGCTGACCACCGCCAACCCGCAGGCGCAGAAAGACCGCGCGCTGCTCGAGCGCCTGGGCATGACGGCGTCCGGCCAGGTGGCCGGGCACGTCCACGGCTGACCCGTGGCCGACGGCAGCCTGCCGCCGGACGCGACCGACTGGCGCGCCCCGGCCACCTGGCGGGACCCTTATCCGCACTACGCCCGCCTGAGGGGCAGCGGCCCGCTGCACTGGAGCCCCCAGTTCTTCGGGGGCGCCTGGCTGGTCACTGGCCATGACGACTGCGAAGCCGTGCTGCGCGACCCCCGCTTTTCGGCGCAGCGCACTGGTGGCTGGATCGGCCAGGCGCTGGCGCGCCGATGGGGTCTGGATGGTGAAGGCGCTCCGCCTGACGATGCCGCTGCGTTGTCGGCCGGGGCGGGCGGGGTGGACGATGCGGCCCGTGCCGAGCGCCTGGCCTTCCAGCGCTTTTTCGCCCGCAGCCTGATTTTCCTGGATGCGCCGCACCACGGCCGCGTGCGCAAGCTGATGCAGAAGGCCTTTGCGCCCGTGGCGCTGCGCGCCTCGCAGGCCGCGATCTCGGCGATGGCCGATGAGCATCTGGACGCGGTCGACGCCGCCCTGCAGCGCGGCGAAACGGTGGACTGGATGCCCACCGTGGCCCGCGCCATGCCCGCCCGTGTCATCGCCCACTTGTTGGGCGTGCCGCTGCAGCCGCAGTTTGTGGCGTGGTCGGACGACATCGCGGCCTTCATCGGCGCGGTCCAGCCCGGGCGGCGACAGTTCATGGCGGCCAGCCGGGCGCTGCGCCAGCTCACGGCCTGGTTCGAACAGCATCTGGAGGTCCGCGCCCGCGCGGGCACGCCGCCAGAATCTGCGGGCGATCTGGTCGGTCACCTGCTGGCGCACACCGATTGGGACGAGGACCAGAGCGCTCGCACTGAAGGCCGGGAAAGCGGGCCGGGTGACAGTGCCCCGCTGTCCCGCGCCGAGCTGATCGCCCAGTGCGCCATGCTGCTCTTTGCCGGGCACGAAACCACGCGCAACCTGCTGGGTAACGGCCTGCTGGCGCTGCTGCAGCACCCGGCCACCTGGCGCGATCTGGCCGACCACCCCGAAGCGGCGAGCGGCGCCGTGCGCGAGCTGCTGCGCTGGGACAGCCCGGTGCAGTACACCGGCCGCCGCCTGGTCAGCGATCTGCACTGGCACGGCCAGACCCTGCGCCGGGGCGATCTGGTCATCGCGCTGATCGGCAGCGCCAACCGCGATCCTGCGCGCTACGCCCATCCTGACCAGCTGGACATCCGCCGCGACGCCGGGCTGCACCTGTCCTTCGGCCAAGGTCCGCACCTGTGCATTGGCCTGGGCCTGAGCCACATAGAGGCCGAAACCGTCTTCGCCCGCGCCGCCCGCCGCTGGCCCACGCTGCAGATCGCCTCATCGGCCTTCGATACCGCCAACGCGGTGTACCGCGGGCTGGAGCATTTGCAGATCAGGCTGGGCTGAAACGTGTCTTACAGAGCCCATCTGTCTGCATTGTCTTTCTTCATCTTCTAAATCATCAGGGTTTTTTCTGCCCGGATGAGTGGGTCAAGTCGGTATCATCCGCCTTCTGCGGGGCCTGATGGCTGGCCCGGTGTTGTGTTGTGCATGGGGCGTTTGATGGCTGGATTCAGAACAGATGCGGTGGCCTGTGCCGCCCTGGTGGTCATGGGGATGTGGAGCGCGTCCGCGCTGGCGGACACGGTCAGCTACGCGCAGGTGACCTCCACCAACGCCAGCTCCAAAGGCAATTACCCCGCGATGAGCTTTCTGCTGGGCGACCGCCAGGTGCGCGTGACGCGCCAGACCGCCGCCACGCCCGACACGGCGCAGCTGGCCCTGCGCACTTTCACGCTGTACGACGCGGGCGGCACGGGGGCCACCACGCCGGTGTTTCTGTCGATACGCGACAGCGTCACGGGGACCGAGATCGCGCGTTCGGTCAACAGCCTGTCGATGACGGGGGGCGACAAAGGCCGCCCGCTGAACTTCGAATTCGGCGCCAGCGCCCCTGCGATGCTGGATCGCAATACGCCTTACCGGGTCGCGTTCGTCAACGCGGCAGGCGCCGATGTGATGGGCCGCAGCGAGGCCAACAACACCGCCAGCCCCGACAGCCAGTTCCTGTCCAGAGACGGCAGGGTGCTGGAACCGGCCTACTCGCCGCGCTTCACGGTGTCGGGCGACGCGGTGGTTTTCCAGCGCGACGTGGCGCGCTTCAGCCGCGTGGGCCCGACCGATTTCGCGTCCAAAGGCACGTACAGCGGCTTCACGCTGGCGCTGGACGACGGCACGGCCGTGTCGCCCGCCAAAGCCTCGGTGCAGGGCGCGCAAAAGCTGGCGCTGCGCCAGATCGTGCTGTTTGACGCGGGCAGCCTGTCGCTGCCCGGGCCGGTGTATCTGTCGCTGCGCCGGGCGGGCAGCACGGTGGAGATCGCCCGTTCCAGCAACGCGGTGACCATGACCGGTGGCGCCAAAGGCCGTCGTCTGGTTTTTGATTTTTCCAGCCAGCTGCCCGAACTGGAGCGCAGTGCGCCATACACCGCCGTTTTCGTCACCCCCAATGGGCAGCGCGTGAACGGCCGTTTCGAGGTCAACCACACAGCGGCCAGCGCCCAAAGCCGCCTGCTGACGCTGGACGACGCCCTGATCAGCCCGGGCCATTCCCCGCGCTTCGAACTGATCGCCGATGCACTGCCTACTGCCTCGGCTGCAGCCACCATCACGGCCAAAGTCCCGTCTTACTACTACGTGCTGGTGCTGGCGGGCCAGTCCAACATGGTCGGCTACGGCGAAGAGCTGGCCGATCCGGACGGCCTGGATGCGCCTGACGCGCGTATCGTCCAGGTGGGCCGCGCGGCCGGGCGCGATCACACCGTGGTCCCGGCCACCTTCAACCTGGATCACGTGCAGGACATGGCCGGGTCCAGCCTGAAAAACGGCGTCAGCCACACCCTGGTGCGCAACGGCCAGCGTGACTGGGCCAGGTACGGCGGTACCGTGGGCGCGGGCCTGTCGCTGGCCAAAAAGCTGCTGCCATACATCCCGGCTGATGCGGGCATCCTGCTGGTCCCTGCGGCGCGTGGCAGTGCTGCTTTCACGACAGGGTCAGACAGCGCCTATACGCCGGGCCTGACCCGGGTCTACGTGGACGGCAGCCGGGGCGGCACGTCTACCGGCACCTGGACCCGCTGGGGCGTTTCGGGCGGCCACGCGGCCAACGAGGGCGGCAAGACCGGCCTCTACCTGGACATGCTGGAGCGCACGCGCTGGGCCCTGCAGCAGAACCCGCGCAACGTGCTGGTCGGCGTGGCCTGGATGCAGGGCGAGTCCGATCTGGGCAATCCCAGCGGACACAAAGCCGCGTTCGAGGCCCAGCTCAAGACCTTCGGCAGTGATCTGAACAGAACCAGCCGCGCCCAGTGTCTGGACAGCGACTGCAGCCGCACGCCCTGGATCGCGGGCGATACCTCCATTTCCTGGAAGCGCCCGGGTTACGACACCGTTTACCTGCAAACTTACGGGCGCAGCGCCCTGCCGCAGGTCAGCTTTGTGCCCTTCATGTACCAGGCCGATGGCGTGACGCCCACGTCCACCAACCAGGACTATGCCTACAACGCGCAAAGCAACCCGACGGGGGCGGACCGCCGCTCGTCAGCGGCGCCCACAACGCATTTTGGTACGCGCGCCCTGCGCGAGGTGGTCGGTCCGCTGATGGGCGTGGGCGTGATCGAAGCGGCCAACCGGGCTGCTGTGCGCCAGCCCTGATGCGGTGAGCGCGGGCTCTAGCTGGTCTGCGGGCGCGCCGTGCTCCGCCAGCCTCGGGCGTAGGGATCGATCAGGATTTGTGCGCCTTCCCGGGTCAGGCGGGCGACCATGGCCGCCGCGTTGTGCGCGCCGTGCCTGGGCGTCAGTGCGGCTTCGATCTCGGCCGGGTTGACCGCGACACCCACCCCGTCATCGAGCATGACGCGCAGACCCGAGTCATGCACGGAGTGGCCCTGCACCTCGTCGAAGTGCCAGAAGTCCTGCCATTTTTGGGCGTCAGAGGGCATGGTGGGCTCAGATCCTGGGCGCGTTGATGAAATGCTCGCGGTAGTAGAGCATCTCGTCGATGGATTCGTGGATATCGGCCAGCGCGGTGTGCTTCTGCGCCTTGGCAAAGCCGGGCAGGATGGCCGGTTTCCAGCGCCGCGCCAGCTCCTTGAGGGTGCTGACATCGATGTTGCGGTAGTGGAAGAAATTTTCCAGGCGCGGCATGTATTTGTTCAGAAAGCGCCGGTCCTGCCCGATGGTGTTGCCGCACAGCGGGCTTTTGCCCGCCGGGACCATGGTGCGCAGCCATTCGAGCACGCGCGCTTCGACCTCTTCTTCCGAAAAAGTGCTCTCGCGCACGCGCTGCGTCAGGCCGCTTTTGCCGTGCGTGCCGCGGTTCCAGGCGTCCATGGTGTCGAGCACGGCGTCGCTCTGGTGGATGGCGAAAACCGGCCCGGCCACGCGCACGTCCAGCTGGGCGTCGGTGACGATGACGGCGATCTCGATGATGCGGTCGGTGGCGGGCTCCAGGCCCGTCATTTCCAGATCCAGCCAGACCAGGTGATCCTCGCGGCGCACCCAGCCTTCGGGCATGGCTTCGGCGGGCGTGTACACCGGCGCAATCGGGGTGGACGGGTCGGGCGTGGCGTGGGGGGCAGGGGCGTCGGTCATGATGGATGGCGCTGAAGTTTCGCGCAGAAGTCAGGTCGGCCGCGAAGGCAGGAAAAGTACCGCTCTGCAAAGGCGCCTGTCATGGCTGACAATGCGCAGATGCGGGCAGGGCTGATGGCGTATTGTCGCAGCCTCAGGCCCGCGATGAACCGCCTGCGGCGCACCGCCGCCTTTGCCACCATGCCAGACCTGACACCCAGCCTGATTTTTTCGCTGCTGTTTGCCGTGCTCATCTCCTTCAATCTGGGGCTGAAGGCGTGGCTCAACCTGCGCCAGGTGCGCAGCGTACTGAGCCACCAGCACGACGTGCCCGCCGATTTTGCCGGACACATCGAGCCCGACAAACACGCCACGGCGGCGCGCTACACGGCCGACCGCCTGCAGCACGATCTGCTGGGTTCGGCAGTGGCCGTGCTGCTGCTGGTGTGCTGGACGCTGGCGGGCGGCCTGCAGTGGGTGCAGGAGCAGATTGCCGCCCAGCCTTTTCTGGTGCAGCACCCGCTGCTGGCCGGGCTGGTGCTGCTGGGCGTTTTCGCCCTGGTCGGCGCGCTGATTGATCTGCCCTTTTCCTGGGCGAGCACCTTCCGGCTGGAGGCGCGTTACGGCTTCAACCGCAGCACGCAGCGCCTCTTCTGGAGCGATCAGGCGCGCGGCCTGCTGCTTGCGCTGCTGATCGGCGGACCGCTGGCCGCGCTGGTGCTGTGGGCCATGGCGGCGGCAGGCCCGCTGTGGTGGCTGGCGGCCTGGGGCATCTGGGTGGCGTTCACGCTGGCGATGATGGTGATTTTCCCGCTGTGGATCGCGCCGCTCTTCAACCGTTTCGAGCCTTTGAAGGACGCCGAGCTGCTGGCCGGCATCGAGGCGCTGATGCGGCGCTGCGGCTTTCAGTCGCGCGGCGTTTTCGTGGTCGATGGCAGCCGCCGCAGCGCGCGCGCCAACGCCTATTTCACGGGCCTGGGCCGGGCCAAGCGCGTGGTCTTTTACGACACGCTGCTCGACAAGCTCAGCCCCGAGGAAACCCATGCCGTGCTGGCGCACGAGCTGGGGCATTTCCGCCTGAACCACATCGCCTGGCGGATCGGGATTGCGCTGGGCCTGGGCCTGCCGCTGCTGGCGCTGCTGGGCTGGGTGGGCCAGCAGGGCTGGTTCTACACTGGCCTGGGCGTGCTGCCCGGCACGCTGCCGCGCGATCACGCGGCGCTGCTCATCCTTCTGATGCTGGCGCTGCCCGAATTCACTTTCGCGCTGTCGCCTTTCACGGCGCGGCTGTCGCGCCGCCACGAGTTCGAGGCGGATGCCTACGCCAGCGCCCACGCCGACCGCGACGCGCTGCGCAGCGCGCTGCTCAAGCTCTACCGCGACAACGCCTCGACGCTGACGCCCGATCCGGTTTATGCGCGCTTTTATTACTCGCACCCGCCCGCGTCCGAGCGCCTGGCCGCGCTGGCCCGACTGCCGCGTCTGACGCCCGGGCTTGAGGCCCAGACGGCAGGGGCCGCCTGATGGCGCCGCGCCAGCCCCGCAGCGCGGGCTCGGGTCGGCCGGGCTCCGGGAAAAAACCCGTCGCCGCACCCGACGCCAGCCTGCAGGAGGGCTGGATCGTCGCCAGCCATGGTCGCCATGATCTGATGCGCACGCGCAGCGGCGAGACGATGCACGCGCACTCGCGCGGCAAGAAAAGCGAGACCGTGGTCGGCGACCGCGTGCTGTGGCGGCCGACGGGCGATGGCGCGGTCATCGAATCCGTCCAGCCGCGCAGCAACCTGCTTTACCGGCAGGATCTGTGGCGCAGCAAATCGTTCGCGGCCAATGTGGACCGGCTGTGGATCATGGTCGCGGTCGAGCCCGTGTTCAGCGAAAGCCAGCTGGCGCGCGCGCTGATCGCGGCGCAGTCGGCGGACATCGCGGCCGACATCCTCTTCAACAAGTCCGACCTGCCCGGCGCCGACGCGGCCCATGCGCGCCTGCAGCCTTACGCCGATATGGGCGTGGCCGTGCACCGCCTGTCGCTGGCGCAGCAGCCCGATGCGGCCAAAGCGCTGCTGGAGCCCCTGCTGGCCGGGCAGCGCGTGCTGGTGCTGGGGCCCAGCGGCACGGGCAAAAGCACGCTGGTCAACCTGCTGGTGCCCCAGGCGCAGGCGGTGACGGGCGAGATTTCGCAGGCGCTCAACTCCGGCCGCCACACCACCACGCACACGCGGCTTTTCGTGCCCGAGGGCGCCAGCGCGCATCCGCAGGACGGCTGGCCGGTGCCTGCGCTGCTGGATTCTCCGGGCTTCCAGGAGTTTGGCCTGCAGCACGTGGCGCCAGACGCCCTGGGCGGGCTCATGCCCGACATCGCCCGCCTCAGCCCCGACTGCCGCTTTCTGGATTGCCGTCACGGCCACGAGCCCGGCTGCGCGGTCAGCGCCGCTGTGGCCGCTGGGCGTCTTTCGCCCCGCCGGCTGGCGCTGTATCACGAGATTCTGAACGAGCTGGTCCAGGGCCGCCAGATGCGCCATGGCGCCGAAACGGTGGGGCCGGGGATGGGGGGGTGAGTCTGGAGAGCGGCGGTGCCCTGCTGCCGAGGGCGATTCAGTCCAGACGCAGTGCCAGGCGTTTGCCGCAGGCCTGCGCATAGCGTCTCAGCGTTGAGAGCGACGGCGCATGGCGCCGGTTGCCGACGCTGCTTTCGATGCGGGCCAGCGAGGCAGGCGCAATGCCCATGCGCTGCGCGACTTCCGCCTGGCTGAGACCGGCCTCCTTGCGGGCCCGCAACAGGACATCCAGCGCGCTGAACTCATCCTCCAGCGCGTCATGGGCGCTCTTGAACGCCGGATCGGCGGCACTGCGCTGCCTGGCGTAGGCTTCTGGCTCGAAGTCAACAGGTGCGAACTGCTCAGTGTCAGACACGGTGAACCTCCTTCATGCGTTTGCGGGCGATTTTTAGTTCGGCCTGCGGTGTGGCTGGTGTTTTCTTGATGAAGCCGTGAAGGATCACGATCCTCTGGTCCACAACAAAGAACTGGATACGTTAGATCAGGATTGAATGTTAACATGCATGTTAATTTTGTGGTGCATGAGTCAGTTAAGCGGTCGGAATAGCTTTTCACTATCAAATAAAGGGTTTTCCCTCGGTTTGTGCTATATTTTTGGCCTTATCAACTGTTCGCTTCAACGACCATGTCCCTGATCAACACCGAAATCAAGCCTTTCTCTGCCACCGCCTATCACAACGGCAAGTTCGTGCCTGTGACGCAGGACAGCCTGAAGGGCAAGTGGTCTGTGATGTTCTTCTACCCGGCCGACTTCACTTTCGTGTGCCCGACCGAACTGGGCGATCTGGCCGACCACTACAGCACCTTCAAATCGCTGGGCGTGGAAATTTACGGCGTGTCCACCGACACCCACTTCACGCACAAGGCCTGGCACGACACGTCGGACACGATCAAAAAGATCGCCTACCCGCTGATCGGCGACCCGACGGGCACCATCACCCGCAACTTCGGCGTGATGATCGAAGAAGAGGGCCTGGCGCTGCGTGGCACCTTCGTGATCAACCCCGAAGGCCAGATCAAGCTGTGCGAAATCCACGACAACGGCATCGGCCGTGACGCCAACGAGCTGCTGCGCAAGGTGCAGGCCGCCCAGTACATCGCCGCTCACCCGGGCGAAGTCTGCCCCGCCAAGTGGACGCCGGGCGCCGAAACGCTGGCCCCCAGCCTGGACCTGGTCGGCAAGATCTGATCGCAGGCCCTTGGGCCCGGACCATCTGGCGCTTTGCCAGCCGGTCCATGCGCCGCGCCGGTCTGTCCGGCGCAGGCGCTTTTTTTTGAATCCTGATGAGGTGAACCATGCTTGACGCCGCCCTGATCCCCCAACTGAAAGCCTACCTGGAGAAGCTGCAGCACCCCGTGGAACTGGTGGCGACGCTGGGTGAGGACGAATCCTCGGCCCGGATGCGCGAGCTGCTGGGCGACATCGCGGCCTGCTCGGATAAGGTCAGCGTGCGCCTGGATGGTGACGATGCGCGCCGCCCGTCGTTCAGCATCGGGCGTCCGGGCGTGGACATGGGCATCCGCTTCGCCGGGCTGCCCATGGGGCACGAGTTCACCTCGCTGGTGCTGGCGCTGCTGCAGGCCGGCGGCCACCCGCCACGCATCGAGGCCGAGCAGATCGACGCCATCCGCGCGCTGCCTGGCTCGTGGGATTTCGTCACCTACATGTCGCTGACCTGCCAGAACTGCCCCGAAGTCGTGCAGGCGCTGAACCTGATGGCGGTGCTCAACCCCGGCATCCGCCACGTGACGGTGGATGGCGCGCTCTTCCAGGACGAAGTGCAGTCGCGCCAGATCATGGCCGTGCCGAGCGTCTACCTGAACGGCGAACCCTTCGGTCAGGGCCGCATGGGCGTGGCCGACATCCTGGCGAAACTGGACACTGGCGCTGCTGTGCGAGAGGCCGAAAAAATCGCCACCAAAGACGCCTTTGACGTGCTGGTCGTGGGCGGTGGCCCGGCGGGCGCCGCGGCCGCGATTTACGCTGCACGCAAAGGCATCCGCACGGGCGTGGTCGCCGAACGCTTCGGCGGCCAGGTGCTGGACACGGCGGGCATCGAAAACTTCATCTCCGTCCCCGAAACCGAGGGCCCGCGCCTGGCGGCCGCCATGGAGCAGCACGTCAAGGCCTACGAGGTCGATGTGATGAACCTTCAGCGCGCCGAACAGCTCATCCCCGCCGGGGCCGACGGCCTGCACGAAGTGCGATTGTCCAGCGGCGCCAGCCTGAAGGCGCGCAGCGTGGTGCTGTCCACCGGCGCGCGCTGGCGCGAGCTGGGCGTCCCCGGCGAGCAGCAGTACAAGGGCAAGGGCGTGTGCTTCTGCCCGCACTGCGACGGCCCGCTGTTCAAGGGCCAGCGCGTGGCGGTGATCGGCGGGGGCAATTCGGGCGTGGAGGCGGCCATTGACCTGGCCGGCATCGTCGCACACGTGACGCTGCTGGAGTTCGCCGACACCCTGCGCGCCGACGCCGTGCTGCAGGCGCGCCTGCGCAGCCTGCCCAACGTCACCGTCATCACCCACGCGCAGACCTCGGCGGTGCTGGGCGACGGCCAGAAGGTCAACGGCCTGGAGTACACCGACCGCCGCAGCGGCCAGACGCACACGGTTGCGCTGCAGGGCCTTTTCGTGCAGATCGGCCTGCTGCCCAACACCGACTGGCTCAAGGGCACGCTGTCGCTGTCGCGCCATGGCGAGATCGAAGTGAATCCGCGCGGCGAAACCAGCATCCCCGGCGTTTTTGCGGCGGGCGACTGCACCACCGTGCCTTACAAGCAGATCGTCATCGCGGTGGGCGAAGGCGCCAAGGCCGCGCTGTCGGCCTTCGATCACCTGATCCGTCTGCCGGTGGATGCGGCTGTGGCGGAGGAGGTTTCGGGGGGCTGACTGGGCCGGGGCAAAGTGACGGAGCACACCGCCCACATACGCTAGACTGCCCCTCACCCGATCCACAAGGACATCGCTATGCCCCATCAGGTTCTGAACGACGGCCGACGCATTCCCAGCCTGGGGCTGGGGGTCTGGGATATTGCGCAGGACGAGACCGCCGCCGCCGTGCTGCAGGCGCTGGAGCTGGGCTACCGCCACATCGACACGGCGGCGGCCTACGGCAACGAGCGCGGGGTGGGCCAGGCGCTGGTGCAGTCCGGGCTGCCGCGCGACGAGGTCTTCATCACCACCAAGGTCTGGAACACCCACCACGGGCGCGAAAAAGCCACCGCTTCGGTGCACCAAAGCCTGGAGCGTCTGGGGCTGGACAGCGTGGATCTGCTGCTCATCCACTGGCCCTGCCCGGTGCTGGGCCTGACCACCGAGACCTGGGAGACGCTGATCGATCTGCAGCAGCAGGGCCTGGCGCGATCGATCGGCGTGTCCAACTTCGAACCGGCGCACATTTCGGCACTGGTCAAGGCGACGGGCGTGCGTCCGGTGGTCAACCAGATCGAGCTGCATCCGCAGTTCCAGAACCGCGCGGCTTTCGAGTTCAACCGCCAGAACGCCATCATCACGCAGGCCTGGAGCCCGCTGGCCCGCGCTGGCGACGTGCTGCGCGATCCGCTGATCGCCCAGATGGCGGCGCGCTATGGCAAAAGCCCGGCGCAGGTGGTGCTGCGCTGGCATTTGCAGGAGGGCCGGGTGGTCTTCCCCAAATCGTCCAATGCCGAGCGCCAGCGCGAGAACCTGCAGGTGTTTGATTTCCAGCTGACGCGCGAAGACCTGCAGGCCATCCGCGCCATGGATACGGGGCAGCGACTCTTTGCCGACCCGAACGACAGCCCTTATCTTGAGCCGCTGACGCCGGGCACCTGACTCCCGGGCGCCGGGTCGAACCCCCCGGCGGGCGCCAAACTCGTCCGCTTTTCCCCCACTTATCGACCGGACAGCGCGGGCGCTGAAGGGCAAGATGCGATCACAACGCTGGCCGGATCGTGGCCGCTGCGATTTCCTGCATCACGCCCGCAACGCCCGCCATGTCCGACAGCGACAAGACCCTTCCCGCCACCGAGAAACGCATCCGCAAGGCCCGCGAGGACGGGCAGGTGGCGCGTTCGCGCGAGCTGTCGCACATGGCGGTCGTGGGCATGGGCCTGCTGCTGGTTTTTGCGGCGGCGCCCTGGCTGTGGGGCTGGCTGGTGCGCCTGATGCAGCAGGGGCTGACGTTTGACGCCCAGTCGCTGCGCGCCATGACGCTGCCCCAGCGCCTGCTGGGCCCGGGGCTGGAGGCGCTGGCCGCCATCGTGCTGCTGGGGCTGTGCATCACGGCGGGCGTGGTGGCGTCCAGCCTGGCGGCGGGCGGGTGGAATTTCTCGATGAAGGCGCTGGCCCCGAAGTTTTCCAAGCTCAACCCGCTGACGGGTGTGGCGCGGCTGGTCTCGCCGCAGCAGCTGGTCGAAACGGCCAAATCCGTCGGCGTGCTGGCCGTGCTGGGCAGTGTGGCCGGCGCTTACCTGTTTCACCACCTGTCGGATTTCACTGCGCTGCTGGGGCTGGACGTGCCCCAGGCCATCGCGGCCATGGGGCACAGCATCTGGGGCGGGTTGATGCTGCTGGTGGGGGTGCTTGGCCTGTTTGGTCTGGTCGATCTGCCGCTGCAGCGCTTCATGATGGCGCGCAAGCTGCGCATGAGCCACTCCGAGGTCAAGCAGGAGCACAAGGAATCCGAAGGCAGCCCCGAAACCAAGGGCCGCCAGAAGCAGCGCATGCACGAGATCGGCCGCCGCCGCATGCTGGCCGCCGTGCCCGCCGCCGACATGGTGGTGATGAACCCCGACCACTACGCCGTGGCGCTGAAGTACGACGAGGGCAGCATGGCCGCGCCCGCTGTGGTCGCGAAAGGGACCGATTTCCTGGCCTTCCAGATCCGCGACGCGGCCCGGCGCGCCGATGTGCCGGTGCTCACCAGCCCCCCGCTGGCGCGGGCGCTTTATGCCCATGTGCCGCTGGACCGCGAGGTGCCCACCGAGCTTTTCGCCGCCGTCGCGCAGGTGCTGGCCTATGTCTACCAGCTGCGCGCCGCGCTGCGCGGGGAAGGGCCCATGCCCGGCGACATGCCCCGCGTCAGCGTGCCGCGCGGGCTGGATCCGCAGGACGCGCCGCCGCCCGAGCCCACGGCCACCGACCCGCGCCGCAGCGCCACCTACGGGCCTGAGGCATGAACGCCGCCCTGCTGCGCCTGCAGTCCCTGATGGGCGGCGACCGCCGCGCCCTGACCCAGAGCCTGCTGGTGCCGCTCTTTGTCGTCATGGTGCTGTCGCTGATGGTGCTGCCCATGCCGGCCTTCGTGCTGGACCTGTTCTTCACCTTCAACATCGCCATGGCGCTGATGGTGATGATGGTGTCGGCCAGCATGGTCAAGCCGCTGGATTTCGCCGCCTTCCCCACGGTGCTGCTGTTCACGACGCTGCTGAGGCTGTCGCTCAACGTCGCCTCGACGCGCGTGGTGCTGCTGGAAGGCCACGAGGGGCCGGGCGCGGCAGGCAAGGTGATCGAATCGTTCGGACACTTCCTGATCGGCGGCAACTTCACCGTCGGCCTGATCGTTTTCGCGATTCTGGTGGTGATCAACTTCATCGTGGTGACCAAAGGCGCCGAGCGCATCGCCGAAGTGGGCGCACGCTTCACCCTGGACGCCATGCCCGGCAAGCAGATGGCCATTGACGCCGACCTGAGCGCAGGCCTGATCAACGAGGAAGGCGCCAAGCGCCGCCGCGCCGAAGTGGCCGAGGAAGCCGACTTTTTCGGATCAATGGATGGCGCCAGCAAGTTCGTGCGCGGCGACGCCATCGCGGGCATCCTGATCCTGTTCATCAACATCATCGGCGGCATCATCGTGGGCATGGTGCAGCACGACATGAGCGCCAGCGCCGCCGCCGACAGCTACATCATTCTGGCGGTGGGCGATGCGCTGGTGGCGCAGATTCCGGGCCTGCTGATCTCGGTCGCGGCGGCCATGGTGGTGTCGCGCGTGGGCTCCGAGAAAAGCATCGGCGGCCAGATCGGCCAGCAGATGTTCGGCACGCCGCGCGCCGTGGGCATGGCGGCGGGCATCATCGGGATGCTGGGCCTGATCCCGGGCATGCCGCACCTGGTGTTCTTCCTGATCGGCGGGGCGCTGGGCACGCTGTCCTGGTGGCTGATGCGCCAGGACGGCCGCCCGGACGATGCGGCGGCGGGCGCCAGCGGCGCGGATAGTGCCCCGGCGCGCGCGGCGGGCGAAGCCGCCGAAGCCACCTGGGACGACCTGCAGCCCGTGGACACGCTGGGCCTGGAGGTGGGCTACCGCCTGATCGCCATGGTGGACAAGGCCCGCGACGGCGATCTGCTGGCGCGCATCAAGGGCGTGCGCAAGAAGTTCGCGCAGGACGTGGGTTTTCTGCCGCCGCCCGTGCACATCCGCGACAACCTGGACCTGCGCCCCAGCGCCTACCGCATCTCGCTGCGCGGCGCGGTGGTGGGCGAGGGCGAAGCCTGGCCCGGCCGCTTCCTGGCCATCAACCCGGGCGGTGTCACGCACAAGCTGCCCGGCCAGGCGACCAGCGATCCGGCCTTTGGCCTGCCCGCCGTCTGGATCGATGGCGACCAGCGCGAGAACGCGCAGATGCACGGCTTCACCGTGGTGGACAGCGAAACCGTCATTGCCACCCACCTGTCGCACCTGATGCTGACGCACGCCGGCCGCCTGCTGGGCCGCGTCGAGGTGCAGAGCCTGGTCGATCACACCGCCAAGCTGGCGCCGCGCCTGATCGAGGACGTGGTGCCCAAGCTGGTCAGCTATACCGTGCTGCACAAGGTGCTGCAGCTGCTGCTGGACGAGGGCGTGCACGTGCGCGACATGCGCGGCATCATCGAAGCGCTGGCCGAGCACGCGGGCACGGTCACCGACCCGCAGGAACTCGCGCAGCGCGTGCGCGTGCAGCTGGCCCCGGCCATCGTGCAGCAGATTTTCGGCCCGGTGCGCGAACTGGATGTCATGGCGCTGGACCCGAGCCTGGAGCGTCTGGTGGTTCAGGCGCTGACCTCACCGCATGGCGCGGCGCTGGACCCGACCGTCGCCGAGGGCCTGACGCGCCACGCGGGCGAGCTGTCCCGTCAGGTCGAAGACATGGGCATGCCCGCCTGCCTGCTGGTGCCCGACGCCATCCGCCCGGCCATGGTGCGACTGCTGCGCCGCCCGGTGCCGCGCCTCAAGGTGCTCAGCCACAGCGAAATCCCCGAAACGCATTCGATCCGGATCGGGTTTCTGGTGACGGGGTGAACCGGCGACCGCGCGTGCGGGCCGCTTGTGGCCGCTTCAGCGCGTCTGCAGCTCGCCCAGGTGCGCGAGTAAAACGCGCTCGGAGTGGCTCAGATAGCTGTCCAGCTCCTGTGCGGCGGCGGCCATGTCACCGGCGTCGTAGAGCGCCAGAATGCGCTGGTTCATGCTGACATAGGGCGCGTGCAGCAGCTCGGGCGACTGCAGCAGCCCGAAGGCCAGGCGCAGTTCGGCCAGGATGCGCTCGAACAGCAGGTTCAGGCGTGGGCTGTCGGCCAGCTCGACGATCGCCTTGTGAAAAGCCATGTTGGCCGTGCCGACGCTGGGCCAGTCCTGGCGGGCCTGCGCTTCCTGCGCGCGCTGCACGGCCTGGTGGATGCGGCTGCTGGCCGGATGGCCGGCATAGGCCTGGCGCAGCGCCTGGCATTCCAGCAGACGGCGCACACGGTAGATGTCGATCACCGTGGCCATGGTCGGCACCGTGACCGATACGCCCTTGTTGGGCTCGTGGATCAGCAGGCCTTCGGCGACCAGGATGCGAAAGGCCTCGCGCAGCGTGTTGCGCGACACCTCCAGCTGCGTGCACAGCTTCGCTTCCGACAGCCGCTGGCCCGCCCGGATCTCGCCCGCGACCACGCTGAGGCGGATGTCTTCGGCAATCCTCAGGGCCAGGCCCTGGGGTTCAGTCGGTGTAGTCATGGCGGGGACGATGGATGCGTTCATGAAGCCCATCAGTTTACCCAGGGATAGCCCGGTGGTCGGGAAAGAAAAATTGTTGAACAATCGCTCCCATTCCCGATCAACCCAAGGAGCCATCATGGCCATGGACCCCACACCCGGTGCGAAGCCGGTCTCGTTTGCGGCATCGCGGCGCTCGTCGCTGGTCGCTGCCATTTTCCTCATGGCCACCTCGGCCATCGGCCCGGGTTTCATCACCCAGACCGCCACCTTCACCTCGTCCATGGGTGCGGCGTTTGCCTTTGGCATCCTGGCTTCGGTGCTAATCGATTTTGTCGTGCAGATCAACGTCTGGCGCATGGTCAGCCTGACGCGCATGCGCGCCCCCGAACTGGCCAACGCGGCGCTGCCGGGCAGCGGCCACCTGCTGGCGATCTTCGTGATTTTTGGCGGCCTGACCTTCAACGTCGGCAACATCGCCGGGGCGGGCCTGGGCCTGAACGCCCTGATGGGGCTGGATGTGAAGTGGGGCGGGGCGCTGAGCGCGCTGGTGGCGATCGGGATTTTCTCCTCGAAGCGCGCCGGGGCGGCGGTGGACCGCATCATCATCGTGCTGGGTCTGGTGATGATTGCCCTGACGGCCTTCGTGGCCTGGGTGTCCAACCCGCCGGTGGGTGAGGCGCTGCGCCAGACGGTGATGCCGGACAGCATCAACTTCGCCACCATCACCACCATCGTGGGCGGCACGGTGGGCGGCTACATCACCTACGCGGGCGCGCACCGCCTGCTGGACAAGGGCGTGCACGGCGTCGAGAACCTGGGCGCGGTCACGCGCGGCGCACTCAGCGGCATTGCGGTCACGGGCCTGATGCGTTATGTGCTCTTCCTGGCCGTGCTGGGCGTGGTCGCCAGCGGCATCTCGCTGGATGTGTCCGGCCAGGCGGCCAACCCGGCGGCGCAGGCTTTCCAGCATGCGGCGGGCGAGCTTGGTCTGCGCGTCTTCGGTCTGGTGCTGTGGGGCGCGGCCATCACGAGCGTGATCGGCGCGGCGTACACCTCGCTGTCCTTCATCACCGTTTTTCACAAAAACGTCACCGACCAGATCCGCAATCGCGGCACGGTGGTCTTCATCGTGATTTCGCTGGCGGTTTACCTCAGCCTGGGCACTGCGCCCGCTGCGCTGCTGGTGTTTGTGGGCGGCCTCAACGGCCTGATCCTGCCGCTGGGCCTGAGCATTTTCATGTGGGTGGGCTGGACGCGCGCCGACCTGATGGGCGGCTATCACTACCCGCGCTGGCTGCTGGTGCTGGGCACCATCACCTGCCTGCTGACCTGGTATATGGGCTACAAATCGATCGGCCCGATCTTTGCTTTCCTGTCGCTGTAAGGACACACGCATGACCTCCCTGCAGATGGATCTCAACAGCGACCTGGGCGAGAGCTTCGGCGCCTGGCGCATGGGCGACGACGAAGCCATGCTGGACATCGTCACCAGCGCCAACGTGGCCTGCGGCTTCCACGCGGGCGACCCGGCCGGCATCCTGACCACGCTGAAGGCTGCCCAGGCGCGGGGCGTGGCCGTGGGCGCGCACGTGGCCTACCCCGACCTGCCGGGCTTTGGCCGCCGCAACCTGGATATGGACAGCCGCGACCTGGTCGCCAGCGTCATTTACCAGATCGGCGCCATTCAGGGCCTGGCCGCTGCGGCCGGGACAACGGTGAGCTACGTCAAGCCCCACGGCGCGCTCTACAACACCATCGCCCACGACGAGCGCCAGGCGCGTGACGTGATCGCAGCGGTCCAGGCCGTCAACCCCCACCTGGCGCTGGTGGTTCTGGCCGGATCGCCGCTGGCCGGCTGGGCGCGCCAGGCCGGGCTGAAGGTGATCGCCGAGGCCTTTGCCGACCGCGCCTACACGCCGCAGGGCACGCTGGTGTCGCGCCGCGAAAAGGGCGCCGTGCTGCACGACCCGCAGCAGGTCGCCCAGCGCATGGTCCGCCTGGTGCGCGACGGCGCCATCGAGGCCATTGATGGCTCCATGGTGCGCATCCCCGTCGATTCCATCTGCGTGCACGGCGACAGTCCGGGCGCCGTGGCCATGGCTTACGAGGTGCGCCAGGCGCTGGTGCAGGATGGCGTGACGCTGCAGCCATTTGCTGCCGCCTGAGCTGTTGGGGTCGCCATGAACGCCATTCCTGATCGGCCCTCCGCCCGGGCAGCCCCCCAGGCGGCCCACGAAGCCCGGCTGGCCTACCGCGCCGGGCGTGTGGCGCCCACGGCGGGCGTGGCGCCGGGACTGACGCAGGCCAACATGATCGCCCTGCCGCGCGACTGGGCCTACGATTTTCTGCTTTACGCCCAGCGCAATCCCAAACCCTGCCCGGTGCTGGATGTCAGCGATGCGGGCGCGTACCGCACCGTGCTGGCCCCGCAGGCCGATCTGCGCACCGATCTTCCGCTGTACCGCGTCTGGCGTGACGGCCGTCTGGATGCCGAGGTGCCCGACGCCACGGCACTGTGGGATGAGCATCCCGATCTGGTCACCTTCCTGATCGGCTGCAGCTTCACCTTCGAGGGGCCGCTGCAGGAGGCGGGCATCGAGATGCGCCACATCGCCCGGGGCTGCAACGTGCCCATGTACCGCACCGGCATCGCCTGCCGGCCGGCCGGGCGCCTGAAGGGCGAGATGGTGGTCTCGATGCGGCCGATTCCCGCGCACCGCGTGGCCGATGCGGTGACCATTTCGGCGCGCTATCCTTCCGTCCACGGTGCGCCCGTGCACATCGGCAACCCGGCCGAATTGGGCATTGCCGACCTGGCCCGGCCCGATTTTGGCGACGCAGTGCCCATCGAAGCGGGGGAAATCCCCGTGTTCTGGGCTTGCGGGGTGACGCCGCAGGCGGCCGTCATGGCGTCCGGCGTGCCCTTTGCCATCACGCACGCGCCGGGCCACATGTTCATCACTGACGTGCCGGACAGCCGTTATCACGTCTGAACGGCCCCGTCTGATTCCAAGGATTTCATTTGCGATTTCTGCCTGTCAACCTCAATGCGCTACTGGTCGAGCTGGACGATCTGCCGCAGACCCTGGCCCTTCTGGGCGCCCTGCAGGCCGATCCGGTCCCGGGCGTGCAGGAGCTGCTGCCCGCCGCGCGCACCGTGCTGGTCACCTACGATTCGCACACGGTCAGCCGCGCTGCTCTGACGGCGCGCATCGCCGCCTGCGACATCCACACCCACACCGAGCGGCCGGGAGAGCTGGTCGAGATTCCCGTGCGCTACAGCGGCGAAGACCTGGCTGAGGTCGCGCAGATGCTGGGCCTGAGCCCCGACGAAGTCATCCAGCGCCACACGGCCAGCCTGTACACGGCGGCCTTTGTCGGCTTCGCGCCGGGTTTTGCCTACCTGTCGGGCGGCGATGCGGTGTTTGACGTGCCCCGGCGCAAGACGCCGCGCACCCACGTGCCCGCTGGGGCGGTGGCGCTGGCCAGCACCTTCTGCGGCGTCTACCCCAAGGTCAGCCCGGGCGGCTGGCAGATCATCGGCCAGACCGATGTCCCGATGTGGGATCTGGCCCGCGAGGTGCCCGCGCTGGTCCAGCCCGGCAGCCGGGTGCGTTTTGTGGAGCAGGGCGCCAGCCCGGCGCTGCCCCGGCCCCAGGCTGCGGCTGCGGTCCATCCGGAGCCGAAAGGGCCGACAAAAATTCCGGCACAAGGCCCCGCGCTGGTCGTGCGCCAGACCGGCCTGCTGGCGCTGTTTCAGGATCTGGGCCGTCCGGGCCAGGCCGGGCAGGGCGTGTCGGCTTCCGGCGCCATGGATCGCGCTGCGCTGCGTGCGGCCAACCGCCTGGTCGGCAATCCGCCCGGCGCGGCCTGCATCGAGCTGGCCTACGGCGGTTTCGAGGTCGAGAGCCGGGGCGACACCGTGGTCGCCCTCACCGGCGCGGACGTGCCGCTGACGCTGATCAGCGCCGCCGGGCCGCGCTGGCCGCTGTCCAGCCACGCGCCGCTGGCGCTGGCCGACGGCGACCGCCTGCAGGTTGGCCCGCCCCGCGCCGGGATGCGCTCTTACCTGGCGCTGCGCGGCGGTTTTGCCGTCGAGCCGGTGCTGGGCAGCTGCGGCACCGACGTGCTGGCTGGCATAGGCCCCGCGCCGCTGGCGGTGGGCGATGTGCTGGGCGTCGGCGCGTTGGCGCAGGGCGTGGTCGGCGCGGCCGGATCGCCCGTGGCCGATCTGCCAGCGGCGGGCGACACCGTCACGCTGGACGTGGTGCTGGGCCCGCGCACCGACTGGCTGGTGCCCCAGGCGGTCGAGCTGCTGCGCGCCCAGGCCTGGCAGGTCACGCCGCAATCCAACCGCGTCGGGCTGCGGCTGCAGGGCAACACGCCGCTGGCGCACGCCACGCCGCGCGAACTGCCCAGCGAAGGCACGTCCTGCGGCGCCATCCAGGTGCCGCCCAGCGGCCAGCCGGTGCTCTTCCTGGCCGACCATCCCATGACCGGCGGCTATCCGGTGATCGGCGCTGTGGCGCCTTACCACCTCGATCTGGCCGGACAGATTCCCGTCGGCGCTTTTGTCCGCTTCCACCCTGTTTCCGTGTTCGACCCGGTCGAAACGGCCTCCTGAACCCCGTCCCCTGACCGAAAAACTGCTACCATGAAGACTGTCCTGATCGCCAATCGCGGTGAAATCGCCGTCCGCATCGCCCGCGCCTGCCGTGATTACGGGGTGAAATCGGTCGCGGTGTACGCCGACGCCGATTTCGGCGCCCTGCACACCCGCACCGCCGACGAGGCCTATGCGCTCGAGGGCGAGCGCCCCGCCGACACCTATCTCAATATCGACAGACTGCTGGATGTGGCGCGGCGCAGCGGCGCCGATGCGGTGCACCCGGGCTACGGATTTCTGTCGGAAAGTGCGGCGTTTGCCCGCGCCGTGATCGCCGCCGGGCTGACCTGGATCGGCCCGTCACCCGAGGCCATCGATCTTCTGGGCGACAAGGTGCAGGCGCGGCGCCTGGCGCTCAAGGTGGGTGCGCCGCTGGTCCAGGGCACGCCCGGGCCGGTGAGCGACGTCAGCGAGGTGCTGGATTTTGCCCGCCAGCACGGCCTGCCCATCGCCATCAAAGCCGCTTTTGGCGGCGGCGGCCGGGGCCTGAAAGTGGTCTGGAAGCACGAGGATATCGAAGAGATGTACGCCTCCGCCGTGCGCGAGGCCATCACGGCTTTCGGGCGCGGCGAGTGCTTTGTCGAGCAGTTCCTCGACCGCCCGCGCCACATCGAGGCGCAGGTGATCGCCGACCAGCACGGCCAGATTGTTGTGCTGGGCACGCGCGACTGCTCGCTGCAGCGGCGCAACCAGAAGCTGGTCGAAGAGGCGCCCGCGCCTTTTCTGGACGAGGCGCAGCGCGAGCGCATCCACCGCGCCGCGCACGACATCTGCGCGGCGGCGGGCTACAGCGGCGCGGGCACGGTGGAGTTCCTGCTCAGCCAGGACGGCCGCATCTCCTTCCTGGAAGTGAACACGCGGCTGCAGGTCGAGCACCCGGTCACCGAGGAAACGGCGGGCGTCGATCTGGTCGTCGAGCAGCTGCGCGTTGCCGACGGCCTGCCGCTGGGCTACACGCAGGCGCCCGCGCCGCGCGGGCACGCTTTCGAGTTCCGCATCAACGCCGAAGACGTCGGACGCGGTTTTCTGCCCACGCCCGGCCGGATCACCGCTTTTGACGCGCCCAGCGGCCCTGGCGTGCGCGTGGACAGCGGCGTCGAGGCGGGCTCGGTCGTGTCCGGTCAGTTCGATTCGCTGATGGCCAAGCTCATCGTCACCGGCGCCACCCGTCAGCAGGCGCTGGCTCGCGCCCGGCGCGCACTGGCCGAATTTGGCATTGAGGGCGTCTCCAGCGTGCTGCCCTTTCACCGCGCGGTGCTGGAGCACGCCGATTTCACCGGCCGCGACGGTTTTGCCGTCCACACCCGCTGGATCGAGACCGACTTTGCGAATGCCACGCCCCCGGGCGAGCGGCCGCAGCCGCTGGGCGGTCCGGCTCTGGAGCGCACCGAGATCGAGATCGACGGCCGCCGCGTGCGTCTGGGGCTGCCCGGCGCGCTGCTGGCGCGGCTGGGGCAGCTCGCCCCGACAGGCGCGGCGGCCAGCGCCAGCACGCCCGGGGCAGGAAGCGACGATGCCGTCAGCGCTCCCATGGCCGGGCGCCTGCTGGCCTGGCGGGTGGGCGAGGGCGACAGCGTGGCCGAGGGTCAGCCCATCGCCACGCTGGAAGCCATGAAAATGGAGATGCAGGTGGTTGCCCCCCGCGCCGGACGCATCGCCTGCGTGGCGGCGGCGGGCGTGGAGGTTGCCGCGGGGCAGGTGCTCGCGCGGATCAGCTGAAGCGCGGCGGGTGCGGGCCCGTGCGGACAACATCCTTTTCATCCAGGGGTTTTGTCCCACCTGCATCCAATGGCCCGGGGGCTCCGTAAAAGGCTGTGACGGCACGGGACACCGTGTCGCATCAACCCAAGGAGAACCCCATGAACAAGACCACCCGCACCCTCACCGCCATGGCCACCGCCGCTGCAGGCCTGACTTTGGCGGGCGCTGCCCTGGCCAATGATCAGGCCGGGATGATGCCCGTGCTCCAGGCCAAGACCATGGCCAGCATGACAGTGCCCATGGTGGGCGGCGCGCCGATGTACCCGACCAAAGACATCGTGGATAACGCGGTGAACAGCAAGGACCACACCACGCTGGTCGCCGCCGTGAAGGCGGCGGGCCTGGTGGATACGCTGAAATCCAAGGGCCCGTTCACCGTGTTCGCGCCGGTCAACGCCGCTTTTGACAAGCTGCCCGCAGGCACCGTGGACACGCTGCTCAAGCCCGAAAACAAGGCCCAGCTCACCGGCGTGCTGACTTACCACGTCGTGGCCGGCAAAGTCAGCGCCGCTGATCTGATCCAGCAGATCAAAGCCGGTAACGGCCAGGCCACGCTGAAAACCGTGCAGGGCGGCGAACTGACGGCCCGGCTGGAGGGCGGCAAGGTCGTCCTGGTCGATGCCAACGGCGGCATGTCCACCGTGACGCAGGCCGATGTCAACCAGTCCAACGGCGTGATCCACGTCGTGGACAGCGTGCTGCTGCCCAAAGGTTGATTGCGGTTTTTGACCGATGTTCTGAACGTTCATGCGGTCAGCAAAAAACCCCGCAGTGGTGACGCTGCGGGGTTTTTGCTTTGCGGTGCAGGCGTGCCTCAGCCGGTATTGCGCAGACCCGCCGCAATCCCGTTGATCGAGATGTGGATGCCGCGCTTGAGCCGCTCCAGCTGCGCGCGCTGGGCGGGGGAGAGGCGCTCGGGGTTCTGGTTCTGCTCCCAGGCTTCGCTGCGGTAGCGGCGCATCAGTTCGACCTGCAGGTGGTTGATCGGGTCGAGGTAGGGGAAGCGGTGCTCGATCGAGCGCGCCAGCGCCGGGTTGCCCGCCAGGCGGCTGTCCTGCCCGGTGATCAGCGACATCATCTCGTTGGTCAGCTGCCATTCGTCGCTGATGGCGGCAAAAATGCGCTGGCCCAGCGCCTGGTCGTCGACCAGATCGAGATAACGCGAGGCAATGTGCAGGTCGGTCTTGGCCAGCACCATGTCCAGGTTGGACAGCAGGGTGCGCAGGAAGGGCCAGCTGGTGTACATCTCCTGCAGCAGCGTCAGGCGCTCGGGCTGGATCTCGCCGGTGAGCGCGCCCTCGGGCAGGGCGTCTCCCGCGTTGTGGCCCTGCAGCCAGGCGCGCACGCCGCTGCCGAATCCCGCCCAGCCGGGCAGGGCGACGCGCGCCTGGCCCCAGCTGAAGCCCCAGGGGATGGCGCGCAGGTCTTCGATCGAGCGCGTGGCTTTGCGCGAGGCCGGGCGCGAACCGATGTTCAGCTCGGCGATCTCGCGCAGCGGCGTGGCGCTGAAGAAGTAATCGGCAAAGCCCGGCGTGCCGTAAACTAGGCTGCGGTAGGCCTGGAAGCAGGCGTCGCTGATGGCAGCGGCGGCGTGCAGGTGGCTTTGCGGCGCATCCTGCGTGGGGTGCAGCAGCGTGGCTTCCAGCGTCGCGGCGATCAGGGTTTCCAGGTTGCGCCGCCCGATGTCGGGGTGCGCGTACTTGCTGGCGATGACTTCGCCCTGTTCGGTCAGGCGGATCTGGCCCTGCACCGTGCCGGGGGGCTGCGCCAGAATGGCCTGGTAGCTGGGACCGCCGCCCCGGCCCACCGTGCCGCCGCGCCCGTGGAAGAGGCGCAGGCGGATGCCGTGGCTGCGCTGCAGCGGCCCAAAAAGCGTCACCAGGCGCAGCTCGGCCTGGTAGAGGTTCCAGTTGCTGGTGAAGGTGCCGCCGTCCTTGTTGCTGTCGCTGTAGCCCAGCATGATGTCCTGCTCGGCACCGCTGCGCTGCACCATGGGCAGGATACCGGGCAGGGCGTAGAACTCGCCCATGATGCGCGCCGAGGCGTCCAGATCGGCGATGGTTTCGAACAGCGGCGAGACGATCAGGTCGCAGCGCGCCGTTTCGGTGCCGAACTGGCGCATCAGCCCGGCCTCTTTCAGCAGCACCAGCACCTCCAGCAGATCGCTGACATCTTCGGTGTGCGAAATGATGTAGTGGCGCAGCGCGGCACGGCCGTATTCGGCCAGGCGCTCGCGGGCGGCGCGGAAAATCGCCAGCTCGCTGGCCGTTTTCTCGCTGTAGGCGGCGTGCGGCACGGTCAGCGGGCGCACGTCGCGCAGCACCTGCATGAGGCACTGGCGTTTGGCCGCCTCGTCCAGCGCGCTGTAGTCGGCCTGCAGGCGCGCGGTGGCCAGCAGCTCGGCGACCACGGCCTCGTGCTGGTCCGAGCTCTGGCGCAGGTCGATGGTGGCCAGGTGGAAGCCAAACACCTGCACCGAGCGGATCAAATCCGCCAGGCGGATGGCGACCAGCGCCCCGCCGTGGTGGCGCTGCAGCGAGTTCTCCACCGTGCGCAGGTCTTCCAGGAAATCTTCGGCGCGGGCGTAGGGCTCGGTCGGCGCGACGGCGTGGCGCAGCGCGTGCGTGCCAGTGCGCGCTTCCAGCGTCGCGGCCAGGCGGGCGTAAACGCCGATCAGCGCGCGGCGGTAGGGCTCGTCCTTGCGGTGGGCGTTGGTGTCGGGCGAGCGGTCGGCCAGTTCCTGCAGCGCGGGCGTGACGCCGACCAGCAGCGTCGACATGGACAGCTCGCCGCCCAGCACGTGCACCTGCTCCAGATAGTGGCGGATCGCCGTTTCGGCCTGACGCGCCAGCGCCATGTTCAGCGAGGCGGCGGTCACAAAGGGATTGCCGTCGCGGTCGCCGCCGATCCAGTTGCCCATGCGGAAGAAGGACGCCAGCTGCGCACCGCCCAGGGCGTGCTCGATCTCGCCGTAAAGGCGCGGAATCTCGCGCAGGAAGGTGGACTGGTAATAGGTCAGCGCGTTGTTGATTTCGTCCGAAACGGTCAGTTTCTCGTAGCGCAGCATGCGCGTCTGCCACAGCTGGGTCACGCGCGCCTTGAGCAGCGCCTCGTTGAGCGCGCGCTCGCGCGGCGTGTGCAGGCTGTCGCGCTCGGCAATGAGCTGCGCAATGCTGCGTTCGGCGTCCAGCAGGCTCTTGCGCTGGACTTCGGTCGGGTGCGCGGTCAGCACGGGCGAAATGTAGGCGTTCTGTAGCATGTGGACCACGGCGTCGCGGTCGATGCCCGCCTTGTTCAGGCGCTCGAAGGCCACGGCCAGCGAGCCCTCCTGCGCGCTGCCCGCACGCTCGTGGTGCAGGCGGCGGCGCACGTGGTGGCGGTCTTCGGCGATGTTGGCCAGGTGCGAAAAGTAACTGAAAGCGCGCACCACGCTGACCGTCTGGTCCAGCGTCAGATTTTTCAGCAGCGCGTCCAGCGTGGCGCCCGCGCTGGCGTCGTTCTTCAGGCGATAGGCGACCGAAAGCTGGCGGATGCGCTCGACCAGCTCGTAGGCGGCCACGCTTTCCTGCTCGCGGATGACATCGCCCAGCAGGCGGCCCAGCAGGCGGATGTCGTCGATCAGGGGCTGATCCTTGGCGTTGTCTTGGGGGGTGGCGTTGGGCATGTTGGCGCTGTCAATCCGGGTTCGGAAGAGAGGAAGAGGCGGGCGTCGTCAGGATCGGGGGAGCGTGATCGTCCTAGAATGGCCGCTCGGCCGCAGTGCAGACCCGCCGGTGGGGCGCCGGGCCGTGTGCAAGACAATCAACGGGATTCTAATGGTTAACGATAGTACCGCCTCACTGAACGACGGTGGCCGGACGCCGGGCGAGCTGCGCATTGCCACGCGCGAGAGCCGCCTGGCGCTGTGGCAGGCCCACCACGTCAGCGCCCTGCTGCAGGAGCGTCTGGGCGTGCAGGCGCCGCTGTTGGGCATGACCACGCGCGGCGACCAGATTCTGGACCGCAGCCTGTCCAAAGTCGGCGGCAAGGGCCTGTTCGTGAAGGAGCTGGAGCGCGCCCTGCTGGACGGCCGCGCCGACCTGGCCGTGCATTCGCTCAAGGATGTGCCCATGGATCTGCCGGACGGCATGGCGCTGGTCGCCATCCTGAAGCGTGAAGACCCGCTGGACGCCTGGGTGTCGCCGCAGTTTACGCGCTTCGCCGACCTGCCGCCGGGCGCCCGCGTGGGCACGTCCAGCCTGCGCCGCGTGGTACAGCTGCTGGCGCTGCGGCCTGATCTGCAGGTGCTGCCCGTGCGAGGCAACCTGGACCGCCGCCTGGCGCGGCTGGACGCGGGCGAATACGACGGACTGGTGCTGGCTGCCGCCGGGCTGATGCGTCTGGAGCTGGGCGGGCGCATCCGCCACCGCTTCACCCTGGACGAGATGCTGCCCTGCGCCGGACAGGGTGCGCTGGGACTGGAAACCGTGGCGGGCCACGCCGCCAGCCACGATCTGATGGCGCTGGGCGATGCGCGCACCTGGCTGGCGACGCAGGCCGAACGCGGCGTCTCGCGCACGCTGCAGGGCAGCTGCAGCATCCCGCTGGCGGCGCACGCGCATTGGCTGGATGCCGCAAAAGAGGGATCTGTGCCGCGCCTGCGTCTGGCCGCCGTGCTGGGCCACGCCCTGGAGCCTCAGCGCCCGCTGATCCGCGCCAGCATCGAGGCCGATCTGCCGCCCGCGCTGCTGGCGCAGGCGCTGTCGCCCGACCCGGTGGCCGCCCGCGCCGCGCTGGACTGGGCGACGGACCTGGCCGCCCGCGTGGTCGCCGATCTGCGCGCGGCGGGCGATGTTCCGGCCTACCTGGACGCAGCGGCCAGCCTGTCCGCACCTTCCCTTGCAGCCCCCGGCGCCTGAGCGCATGAGCAATGAGGCGCCGCTGCCGCTGGTCAACACCCGCGCCCCCCACCAGGCCGCAGCGTGGGACGCCGCGCTGAAGGCGGCGGACCTGCCCGGCGTTCTGCCGGTGCATCTTCCGCTGATTGATATCCAGCCGCGCCGCCCGGTGCAGTGGCTGGATGCGCAGGGCCAGGAGTCGTCGGCCGCGCAGGAGGTCTGGTCGGGTCGGCGTTCATCCGGTCTGGTCGGCGCGGTCCTGGTGTTTGTCAGTGCCAACGCGGTCGCGTGCTTTTTCACGCCCACGCCGGTTCTGGACGCTTTTTCGCAGGGCTGGCCCCCCGGCGCCATTGCCTGCGCCACCGGCGCGGCCACCCGCCAGGCGCTGCTGGATCACGGCGTGCCGCCCGGCGCGCTGTGGTGCCCGCAGGGCGAGGGCGCTGGCGATTCCGAGGCGCTCTGGGCGCATCTGCAGCAGCAGCGTCCGCCCGACTGGTGGCAGGGGCGTCCGGTGCTGGTCGTGCGCGGTACGGGCGGGCGCCCCTGGCTGGGCCAGCGCCTGTCCGGGGCCGGGGCAGCGCTGTGTTACGCTCAGGCTTACTCGCTGGGCGAGCCGCTGTGGACGCCGCAGCAGTCGCTTCTGCTCGCGCAGAGCGCACAGGAACCTGGCAGCGTCTGGTGGTTGGCCAGCTCTGCGGTGCTGGAGCCGCTGGCCCAGCGCCTGGCCGATGCCGGTTTCTCGCCGCAGGCGGTGCTGGCGCGGTCGCAGGCCTGGGTGCTGCACCCGCGTCAGGCCGAAGCGGCCACGCGGCTGGGCTTCGGGCGCACACATCTGGTGTCTGGTCCCACGCCCGCCGCCCTGCATCAGGCCTGGCGCGACAGCCGGGCCGCCCGCGCCGCTTTTTGATGATCTCTGCAGCCAAGGACAGACCGTGAGCGCCACCTCCGCCCCCGCCGACAAAGACACCGTGACCGACATTCCGTCCGTCGACCGTCCCAACCCGCCTGCGGCCTTCGAGGCCTCGCGTCAGCCCGAACCTCAGCCGGTGCGCCAGCGACAGGGCGTTTCGCTCGGCCTGGTCATCGTGCTGATCCTGATGCTGGCCATTGCCGCCGTGGCCGCCTGGCTGGCCTGGGACACGCAGCAGCGCCTGATCAGCTTCCGCGAAACCATGACGCAGCGCCAGCAGGAGGTGCAGAACCGTGTCGATCAGGCCAGCACCCTGGTTGCGCAGTCGCGCGATGTCGGTACCCGCATCGAGACCCGCGTGGACGCCCTGCAGCAGCAGCTCGGCGAGCTGGCCGTGCAGCGCCAGCAGGTCGAGAACATGATGACGGCGCTGTCGCGCACCCGCGACGAGAGCGTTCTGGCCGAGATCGATGCCGCGCTGCGCGTGGCCACGCAGCAGGTCGGCCTGGTGGGCAGCACCGCGCCCCTGGTGCAGGCGCTGCGCCAGGGGCTGGAGCGCGTGGACCGCCTCAATCAGCCTTCGCTGGCGGCGCTGCAGGTGGCGTTGAAATCCGATCTGGACGCTGTTCAGGCTGTCAGCATGGTGGATGTGGCCGATCTGGCGCTCAAGCTGGATACCGTCGGGCGCGGCATCGACGAACTGCCGCTGCTGGCCGATGCCGCCCCGGCGTCCGGGTCAGCGGCTGTCCCGGCGTCCAGTGCAGCGGCTGCTCCGGCAGCTGGCACTGCAGCGACTGGCGCAGCTCCAGCGGCTGCGGCTTCGCAGAGCCTGCCCGCCGACGCGCCCTGGTGGCAGCGCCTGTGGGCCTGGCTGAGCGGCAGCACCCGCGAGCTGGTGGGCACGGCCAGTAAAGAGAGCCAGAGCTTTTTCCGCGTCACCCGGGTAGACAGCCCTGAAGCACTGCTGCTGGCCCCGGACCAGAGCCTTTACCTGCGCAAAAACCTGCAGCTGGTGCTGCTGGAAGCACGCATCGCGCTGCTGTCGCGCCAGTTCGCACTGGTGCGCAGCGACATCGCCCAGGTCGATGCCATGCTGGGCAAATACTTTGACGCCACTTCGGCCCGTGTGCAGGCCGCCCGCGAGCAGCTGAAAACCGTCAGCGACGCCGCGCAGGACCAGACTGTCCCAGAGCCTACCGCCACCCGCCAGGCGCTGCAGGCGCTGGGCAGCCAGGTTCAGGCCGCCGCCGCGTTGTCCGCTGCGGCGGCTACGCCGAAAGCTTCGGCTGCGGCGCCTGCCGATGCAGCGGCAGCAGACAAACCTGCTGCCGACGCGCCACCGGCCGCTCCAGCAGCGCCTTCCGTCCCCGCCAGCGGCGGCTGATTCTGCTCTATAATCTGCGCTTCGCTCGGCTGTTACAGCCGCGCCGGAGAGATGGATGAGCGGTTTAAGTCGCACGCCTGGAAAGCGTGTGTGGGTTCATAGCCCACCGCGGGTTCGAATCCCGCTCTCTCCGCCAGAATCAAAGCCCAGGTGATTGAATCACCTGGGCTTTTTTCTTTTCTGCTTTGTCAGGCCCCATATTGGGCCCCCCATTGCAAAAGTGGATCAGCGGTCGTGCCTTAGCTTGCGCTTGTGCATCGCGCAACTTGTTCCGAAAAAGCGTCAGATCAATCTCGTAATTACCCTGGGTGATGAGGCGTCCTGCTTTACAAATTGCCTGTGTGTGATACAAACCCTTACGTTTGGTCAGACCGGATTGTGCAGTTTTCTGGTCTAACCAAGCAGACTGTGTTTTCTGGCCTTCCCTGAACCCACCGACCGCTCCCGTGAGATTAACCTGGTTACGCTCCCGTTCGCTGTGCCCTCTGATCGGCCTGATCGGCATGGTCGCTGCTGTACTGCCCGTGCACGCACAAACCGACAGTCTGCAGCGCCAGCAGCAGGAGCAGCTTCGCCAGCTTCAGAGCCCCAGGCCATTTGTCGATCAGCCGTCGACTGCTGCTGCGGCGCAGGACGCCGCTCCGGCACTGCTCAGCGATCTGGGCGTGTCGCCGTTTTTCGGTTGCCGCACCCTGACGGCGCTGAACTGGCAGGGCACGATCACGGTGACTCGCCCGGTTTTTGATGGTGTGACCGCGCGCTGGCAGGGTCAGTGCGTGGACCAGAATATGGTGGCGCAACTGCTGCGCGATGCCGCAGCGTCGCTGGTGGCGGCGGGTTTTATCAGCTCGCGCATCAAGCTCGCGCCCGACACGATGTGGCAGCAGCACAGCCAGAACGCCTGGACGCTGAACCTGGAAGTGATCGAAGGCAAGGTCGAACAGATCGTGGGCCTGGGGGGGCTGTCCGCCCGGGAACTCAGGCACGCGCTGCCCCTGCGGCCCGGCGATGTGCTGCGTGTTGGCGACCTGGATCAGGGGCTGGACCAGCTCGGACGGCTGGCTTCGCGCAGTGTCACTGCCGACATCGCCCCGGGTGAGCAGACCGGCAACAGCGTGATCGTGATCCACAACCACCTGAGCAGCACGCCAGTGACCGGTTCGTCCAGTGTCACGGTCAGCAACCGTCTGGCGGCCAGCTCAGGGCCAGCGCGCGTGGACATGAACTGGACCGCCGACAACCCGCTGGATGCCAGCGACAGCCTGACCGTCGGGCTGGGCAGCAACCTGGGCGGCCACGCGGGCTCGCTGCTGTCGGCATTTGGCATTTACTCGCTGGCGCTGGGCTATGGCACGGCGTCCCTGACGCTGGATACGTCGCGCCAGGAGCAGAACCTGGCGATCAATGGGGTGGATCTGCTCAGCGTCAGCCAGGCCTCGCAGATTCAGGCGCGCTACGACCGCGTGCTGTGGCGCAACGCCAGCCAGCGCATCAGTGCCTGGGGCGCGCTGGCCCGCCGCCAGAGCCGCCAGACGCTGGACAACGATCTTCTGGCCGTCAGCAGCGGCGGCAACACTGGGCTGGAAGCGGGCCTGAGCGCCTCTGGCCGCAGCCAGTGGGCCAGCCGCCCCTGGTTCTGGTCACTGCAGGGCTGGCTGGCCGCGGGTGTGCCCTGGCTGGGTGGCCGGGGCGATTCCGGGGCCGTGCGCAGCACCGGCGACGCCGTTCGCCAGGAGTATCGCAAGTGGCAGATACAGGCCGATCTGCAGACCGCGATCAACCCGGACAGCCGCTCGCCCGTCTGGTACCAGGCTTCGGCCAGCGCCATGGGCTCGGCGCACCCGCTGCCGGGCGCGCAGGAACTGGGTCTGGGCGATGTGGGCGGAGTGCGGGGTTTTTTCCGCAACCCGGTTTCGGTGTACCGGGGCGCCTGGCTCAGACAGACCTTCAACCTCAGTGTTGCGGCCGGATGGACGGCCTGGGTGGGTCTGGACGTGGGTCAGGGCCGCTCGGCGACGCTGGGCGATCTCACTTTGGGATCGCTGAGCACTGGGCTGCGCTGGGAAAAAGGCCGCAGCGCAGTGGACGTGGAAATCAGCCGGGGCCAGATCCGCTCGGATCAGCCCGCAACACAGCCGGGCAGCACCGCTGCCGTGCGCTGGCAGTGGAAGACGTATTGAAGCAGTAAAGCCGGCCCCGGATCCCCCAGTCGTCCGGGTGCCACGGCCTTGAGTTGCTCCTGACCGGGACCTTGTCTCAAAAGCAGTACCGCAGTACCCGCAGTACCCGCAGTACCCCCTTGCGCCGCAGTTCGGCCCTGTCGCCGGATCGGCGTCGCTTTTCGCAGTCTGTTTTCTTTATTCAAAACCCAAATGAGGATGACCATGCCGTCCATTGCCAGCCGTAAAACCTTCCGAACCTCAACACTGGTGTCTTCGCTGACCGTTGCCGGGCTGATGGCGGCGAGCGCGGCCCACGCGCAAGGGCTCGATGCCGCAGCGGGCAGCGGGGTCACCGTCACGCAGCAGCAGAATGTGCCGGTGGTGCAGATCGCCACGCCGTCGGCGCAGGGCCTGTCGCACAACCGCTTCAGCAATTACAGCGTGGGCGCGGCCGGCGTGGTGCTGAACAACGCGCGCCAGGCGGTGAACACCCAGCTGGCCGGACAGGTCCAGGCCAACCCCAACCTGTCGGGCGGAACGGCCAAAGTCATCCTGAATGAAGTGGTGGGCAGCAGCGTCACCACCATCACCGGGACGCACGAAATTGCGGGCGACAAAGCCGCGCTGATCGTGGCCAACCCCAATGGCCTGAGCGCCACCAACGCCAGCTTCATCAACACCAGCCGCGCGACGCTGCTGGCCGGACGCCCGGAAGTGGCCGACGGACAGCTCAAGGCGCTGGTGACGGATCCCGCCGCGGTTCTGTATGTCAATGGCGCGCAGAACACGGCGGGCGACCAGCTGGACCTGATCGCCACGCAGGTGCTGATCGGTTCTGATCCCGATGCTGCGGGCAAAAAGCCCCGGCTGGATGGCGGGAAGATGCTCAGCGTGATCGGCGGCTCCAATCGCGTCGATTATGCGAAGTCGGCCCGCGACGGTTTCACCGAAGCCAGCATCACGCCCGTCAACCCGGCGGCGCCGTTTGCAGCGCCGGTGCAAAAGCAGATCGATACCGCGGCCCTGGGCATCGCCACCACGGGACGCATCAGCGTGCTCGACACCTACGCCCCGCCGGTGGATGCCAGCGCGGCGGTGGTGAGCGCGCCCAAAAAAGTCCTCAAGGGCACCGTGACCGATGTGGGCACGCAGATCAAGGCCGGGGGGTCGCTCAATGACAGCGCGGGCACTGTGATCAGCAAAGCCGCTGTCGGCCAGGTCAACACCAAAGTGGACACGCTCAGCGTTAGCGTGGACATCGGCGGCAAGGCCGATGTCAGCGCGATCGGCCGCCCGGTCTACAACGCGGCGCAGACCATCATCACCGGCGGCAGCGTGCTTGAGGCCGGAAAAACCGCCGCCACCGCACTGACGCCGGTCATCAAGGACAGCATTTCCAGCGGCAAACCGCCTGTCACCTTCACCTTCGGCATCGGGGTCGATGTCAAGACCAGCTCGGCGACCAGCCAGGCCACGACCGCGCTGGCCAGCAAGACCGAATCGGGCGCCTCGGTCAACCTGACCGGCAAGGACAACGTCACCCTGGTCGGCACGGACATCGCGGCCAAGGACAACATCAACGTCAAGGGCGGCACTGTCAACCTGAACGCGGCGCAGACCAGCACCGCAGGCACCAGCAAGAGCACCGACGTGGGGGTGGACCTGAGCCTGAAGCTCGACACCAAAGCCAACGCCACCTTTGGCCTGGACGTGTCGGTGCAGAACGGCAGCGGCAACACCGCCAGCACCACCGCCAAGGGCGTGAACCTGAACGCGGGCAAAGACCTGAACGTGGCCGCCGACAAGGGCCTGAGCACGCAGGCCGCCACGCTGACCTCGGGCGGCAACACCCGCCTGAGCGGCAGCACCGTCTCCCTGGGTTCGGCGACCAACACCCAGTCCGAGAACAAGCAGAGCTCGGGCGGCAGTGGCAGCCTGTCGGTGTCGGCCAATCTGGTCTCGGGCACCGTCTCGGGCGCGGGCATCGGCGTCAAGGTCAACAACAGCGCCAGCAGCAGCGCCAGCAGCACCGAAGTGGGCAACACCCTCACGTCGGGCGGCAAGGTCGATGTCACTTCGGGCGATTCGCTGCTCTTCAAAGGCGCCGTGCTGGCCAAGGACGATGTCACCCTGAAAGCGGGCGGCGACGTCACCGTGGACAGCCTGAAAGGCAGCACCAGCGCGTCCAACAAAGCCATGACCGCTGAGGCTGGCCTGAGCCTGTCCTTTGCCGACGGCGCCGTGGGCGGTGGCAAAGCCAACTTCGGCTTCACCGACAGCAAGGGCAACTCGGCCACGTCCACCGCCACGGGCAGCAGCATCACCAGCGGCGGCAACGCCACGGTGACCGCCGGCAAAGACGTGAACCTGGCGGGCACCGCCATCAAGGTGGTGAAGAACATCAGCTTGGGCGCGGGCCAGAACGTCAACGCCCTGCCCACGACCAGCACCACAGCCAGCAACAGCAGCAGCCTGGGCGTGAAGGTGGGTGTCGAGGCCACCAGCACCAGCGCCACAGGCACTTTTGGCTTCAACAACGGCAAGGACAGCGCCAGCTCGTCCACCCAGAACGGTGGCAGCCTGACCTCGGGCGGCAACACCACCGTCCAGGCGGGCAAGAACGTGCAGATTGCCAGCGACATCAAGGCCGGGGGCACGACCACGGTCAGCGCGCCGGGCAAGATCGACGTGCTGGCCACCAGCAGCTCCAGCAGCAGCTCCAGCTCCAAGGTGGGCGTGGATCTGGGCCTGACCCTGGGCTGGGGCACGTCGGGCCTGACCTCGGGCAGCGGCAACGTGGGCGTCGATGTCTCCAGCAGCCAGGCCGCGAGCCAGGCGCAGGCCGGCTCCAAGGTCGATTCGGGCGTGGACGTGGGCGTGGCCTCCGGCAAGGATCTGACCCTGACCGGCACGCAGGTCAGCGCGGGCAACAACGTGGCCCTGACCGCGGGCGGCAACCTGAACCTCAACCCCGCCAAGGGCAGCAGCAGCAGCTCGTCCAGCAGCGTGGGCGTCAAGGCGGATGTGACGGTCAGCGACGCCAAAAAAGGCGCCGGTTTTGACGTCAGCGTGGCCAACAGCCAGGCCAGCGCCACGACGCAGCAGGGCGTGAACGTGACCGGCGGCAACAACGTCACCCTGGGCGCGGGCAAAGACCTGAGCCTGACGGGCAGCGCCACCGCGGGCAACAACCTGACGCTGACGGCGCCGGGCCGCATCAGCGTGGTGGCGCCGGTCAGCACCGAGAACAAGACCAGCAGCAGCACGGCCGTGGGCGCGGGGGTGAACGTGAACTTCACCAGCGGCGCGCCCAGCTCGGGCGATGGCCGCCTGAATGTCGCGCTGAGCAACAGCAAGCTGCAGTCCAGCACTGCCACAGGTGGCGCGCTGGGGGCGACAAAGGGCGACCTCACGGTGACCGCCGGCAAGGATGTCTCCACACAGGGCACGGCCATCACGGCAGGCAAGAACGCCACGATCGCGGCGGGGGGGAATGTGTCGCTGGGCTCGGCCAACAGCGGCATCGTCTCGACCAGCAGCGATCTCGTGGTGAACCCCACCGTGTCGGCTGACCCCAAAACAGGGGGAACGGGCACGCTCAAAATCACCGTGAACCGCAGCAGCACGAACAACAGCACGCAGGCACCGACCACCGTCAACGCCGGGAACAACATCACGGTGACGTCGGGTGGCAATGTGCTGCTGACGGGCGATGCCAAAGCGGGGAATTCGGTCAGCATCACCGCAGCTGGCCCGGTCACGGTGGCGGCCACGACCAATACCGTGAACCAGCTGGATCAGAAGTTTGGTCTGGACACCAGCGCCACGCTGAATCTCGACGCCAGCAAGGGCTTCCAGAAAGGCGCTTTCAAAATCGATCTGAACAGCCTGGGCAGCACGCAGAACAGCATCACCACCACCCCGGCGGTGATCAGCGCTGGCAGCGGCAACGTGACGATCCAGTCGGGTGGCCCGCTGACCCTGGTTGGCACGCAGATCAGCGCGCCCAAAGGCACGGCCAGCATCAGCGCGCCCAGCATCGTGCGCCGCACGGTGAAAAGCAGTGCCAGCTCCAGCACCCAGCCCACGGTGAATATCTCGGGCTCTGCCTCGCTGGACAAAGGCAAGATCGACACCATCGTCGCCGCCGCGAAAGATGTCGCCAGTCTCAATTTCAAGGACACGACGAATCTTGAAGCGGCTGCCGCCATCAACCCGCAAGACATTGCCAGCGGCACCGTGCCTGTGATCAGTATCCAGCCGGGCAGCAGCTCGTCGTCCAGTTCGAGCACCGCCGTGAAAATCAGCGATCAGAAAACCCGTTAATCCCCGAAATCCGATAACCCCACGCAAGGATGGTCATCATGAAAACGCAGAAGAAATCCAACGCCTTCACCGCTTCCCGTCTGGCGCAGGCCCTGTCCGTCTCCGGGCTGATGGCAGCGAGTTTGGCCCACGCCCAGGCGCTGACTCCCGCTTATGGCAGCGGCGTTGAAATCACCCGGCAGAATAATGTCCCGGTGATCCAGATCGTCAAACCCACGCCGAAAGGGCTGTCGCACAACCGCTTTACCGACTACAACACGGGCACCGAAGGGGTGATTGTCAATAATGCCAGGACAGCGGTTGCCACCAATATCGCCGGTACGGTTCAGGCCAACCCCAATCTGGCCGCAGGAACCGCCAAAGTCATTCTGAACGAGGTGGTCAGCGGCAACCCCAGCACGATTGCCGGGCGTCATGAAATTGCGGGCGACCGCGCCGCTCTGGTCATTGCCAACCCCAACGGCATCACGGCCAACGGCGCAGGCTTCATCAACACCAGCCGCGCGACGCTGGCCGCAGGCCGGGCGGAGGTGGTGGACGGCGCACTGAAATCCATCGTGACGGATCAGGGCGCCGTGCTTCGCGCCAATGGCGTCGGCAACGCCGGGGGCGAGCAGCTGGATCTCATGGCCAGCCATGTGCTGGTCGCGCCGGGCAGCAAGCTGGAAGGCGGCATGATGCTGAACGTGATCGGCGGTTCCACCAAAACCGATTACGACAAATCGGCCCGTGCGAATTACGACGCGGGCAGCTCGGTCGCCGTGAATCCGGCCAAACCGTTTGCCCAGACCAATGGCCTGAAAGAGTATGACGTGTCCATTCTGGGCAGTGCAGAAGCGGGCCGCATCAATATTGTGAGCAACCACGTCAATCGCGGTACTTTCATCCAGGGCGCCAGCCTGAAAGCCACCGACGGTGATCTCTCGATCAACGGCCATGGAGGCCGGGTGGAGGTGGGCGCCAAGGTGGAGAAGCATGTTTACGAAGACAAGACCTCCGACGACAGCTGGTGGAACTGGGGTGCGGCAGGCTGGGAATGGAGCGGCGGGCATCGCTGGGTCTGGAATGAATTCATCACGACATCCGGGCTGGAGGCCAAAGGCAACGTCAATATCTCAGGCGGGGTGATGAATCTGGATGCGGCGCAGATCAAGGGCAAGAATGTCGCCATCGCTGGCGATACCCTGTCTCTGGGCGCCGTCAATACCACGAATCTGAGCGATGTCTACCAGGCCAATTCCCTGCACTTCTGGAACAAGCAGGTCACCACTTACAGCAAAAAAGTGACCCCCAACGTCACGAATATTGTTGCCAGCGAAGACGCCAGCATCGTCGCCAATACCGCCAACCTGTCGGGAACCACGGTTAAGGCCGATGGCAAAGCGCGTCTGGAAGGCCGCACAACCCTGAATGTCGGTGTGGCCGAAGGCCTGGTGGACGACCACAACTCCACGGTTGAAAACAACCGCACGATCATCAACCGGTCGGATTCGGGCACCTATGTCTACGACACCACGGTCAGCCAGAGCAGCATCAACGGGGCCAAAGGCCTTGGCATCACGGGCGGGACGGTCAAGCTCAATGCCGTGACGGCCAGCACCGGCGGCGATGCCGTGATCAACGCCAGCGAGTCGCTGCGCGTGGGCGAGACCAAGTTCGAAACCTCACGCGATGCCCACGATTTCTACTCCAACACCAATGGCGCTTTTGGCGGTTACAGCCGCAGCGATAACGGCAAAATCTCCAACGTCCTGGGCAGCAACATCAACGCCGGTGGCGAGATGTTCCTCACCGCCAACAAGGGCGTGGATGTGGTCGCCAGCATCGTCAAGGCCACCGGAGGCGTCTACGGCGACGGCGGCGCGGGCGATGTGCGCGTGGACGTGTCCACCGGCCAGCAGCTGCGCAACCTGACCGATCACAACTGGACGGTGTTTGGCATCGTCACCAAAGACGACAACAGTCAGCTGCAGAAAGACCTGGTCAAGGGCTCGGTCGTGCACTCGGACGCCGACATCAACCTGCTGACCAAGGCCGATGTGCGCGTGATCGGCAGCCTGCTGGAGGCGGCGGACAACCTGAACATCTCGGCCGACGGCGTCGTGGCGATCGAAGCCGCCAAGGAGCGCACCCAGGCCGGAACCCAGAAGCTGTGGTGGACGGCCGGAACCAGCAGCAGCACCGACGCCAACGGCAACACCACGGTGTCGGCCAGCCTGAAGCAGCACCAGGAGCGCACTACCCTGGATCAGTCTCTGGCCAAGAGCGCCAACCTGACCGCGGGCGGCGCGATCAACATCACGGCCGGCCGCAACATTGGTGTCGTGGGCAGCAACCTGACGGCGGGCAAGGACGTGAATCTGGTTGGTGAGAACGTCAGCGTCACAGCGGCGAATGAAACCAAAAAGACGACGCAGTTCAAGCAGGAAGCCGGGATCACGTTCTGGGCCACGGGCGGTCCCGACACCGTGGGCCTGGGCATCAATATCGGGGTGGACAGGACCAACACCGCCACCGATGCCACGACGCCCAAATCGTCCACCATCACGGCCGGCGGTGACGTGAACCGGGCGGCCACGGGCGAGGCGGGCACCGCCGCATCCAATGCCGCCTTTGCCAAGGACGCGATCGGGCTGAACGCCCAGACGGCCACGGGCAAAACGCCGGCTTCGGGCACGGTGAATGATGTGGGCACGCAGATCACGGCGGGCGGTGCGGTGACCAATGCCGGTCAGGCCACCACGGCCATGGCGGCCACGGGCTCCAGCACCAGCACGAGCATCAGCGGCAAGATGAACCTCACGCTGTCCACCAAGCTGGGCGACTTCACCGTCGTCACCCCCGATGTCACCCGCAGCAGCAGCACCAGCACGACATCGACGTCCAGCTCGACCCCAGCCAGCACCGCCGCATCTCAGGGCGTGATCAACGTGACGCAAGGCGTGCGCCGCAAGGTCAGCACCCCAGCCGGGACCCCGCCTTCGCTGGTCTTCACTGGGGCGCAGCTGGTCGCGCAGTAAGCGGCTGGCTCCCCGCCGATGAAACGGCATGGCCTGCGGGCCATGCCGTTTTTTTATGCGCGGTGATCGTGCGCTGCTGCTGCGGCGGCGGCCGACTGGTTGAGCAGCTTGTCGGTGCAGGCGATGGCCATGGCGCTGAGCAGGAAGACGACGTGGATCAGCGTCTGCCACATCAGCACCTGCTCGGAGTAATTGGCGGCGTTGATGAAGCTCTTGAGCAGGTGGATCGAGCTGATGCCGATGATGGCCGTGGCCAGTTTCACCTTCAGCAATCACCACGTCGATCAGGCCCAGCACCACCAGCATGATGATGACCTCGTTGAGGCTCTCCACCGTGGTGTCGGCCTTGTAATTTTAACGACAGAGGGGCTGCTTCAAAAAAAGCCAGCCCGCTCACGCGGACTGGCTTTCGGGGGCAGTGCAGCAGGCGGCCAGGCCGCCAGACTCAGGCGTGCTGCTGCTCGGCTTTCAGGTGCTGGCCCAGCCGGGTCAGCTCGGCCAGAACCAGCTGGTCGGCATCCAGCGCCGGGGTCAGCGCGGCGTGCGGGCTGCTTTCGCCCGGCGCAGGAGCCGCCGTATCCCGGATCGCAGGATTCCCTTCGGCGCCAGGCCCAGCGGGCAGCAGCTTCGAGAAATCCAGATGCCCCTCTCCGGCGGCGGGCAGCAGATCAGCCAGGTGCAGGCTGCCGTGTGGCGGAGTCTGCGCCGCCGGGTGCGCGTCGCCTTCGGTCGCCCGGCCGGCGGCCGCGTCCGCAATGCCCTGCTGGATGGCCGCCTGCTCGGCAGCACCCAGCGTGGCCACGTGGGCGGCGCTGGCGGCGCTGCTCTCGGCCAGTGCGGCCAGGTTCGTGACGCTCAGGGTGCCGCTGTCCACCTGGAAGTAGACATCGCCCATCAGCAGCTCGTGGCCGTTGGCCAGGATGGCCGTGCTCTTCTCGATCACCACGTTGCCGTGGCCGTCGTTGCTCGGGTCGATCTCGTAAGAGACTTTCAATGCCACGATGCCCACCTCGGCCAGCGTTTTCAGCTCGCCTGGTTCGGTGATGCGGTCGCCGTTGGCATCGACCCAGACCTTGAACGCGCCAAAATCCTTGTCGTGGATGTTGATGTAGCCGTCGCCATTGCTGTCATACCGGGCCAGCGTGGCGAAACCTTGACCGATGGCGCCGCCAAACATCTCGTGGACGCTGTCGATCTGGCCGTTGTGGTTGGTGTCGATGACGAGGAAGCCATCGCCTTTGGCCAGCCAGCCCGAATGCACCTTGTCGCCTGTGCCCAGCAGATCAAAGCGGTGTTCGCTGCCGTAGTCGACGCCCACCGTGTTGATGTGGCCGTCGTCGTTCAGATCGATGGCGATCGGGCTGCTGCGGTACATGGTGCCATCAGCCCGGACGACGGTTTCAGACGTGTTGTTGATGGCGAACTGGGTGACGGTGAACACCGAGCCCCAGCCCACCCGCCAGCCGTCGCCGCCGACAGAATCGCTCGAACCGGAGTTGTGGGTGTCCCACATCACCGCTTTGCCTGCGTTGCTGCCGCCATAACTGCCGTCCGCGTTGAACTTGACGTAGTAGTTGCCGGGCTCGGTGATGACGCCCTTGAAGGCGTAATCGCCATGGGCATCGGCGCGCGTCGAGGCAATGGCGTATTCGCCCCGGCTGTCCTTGACGTAGAGCTGGACCAGGCAGTTCACCAGCGCGTAATTGCCGTTCTGCTGGTCCGCGAGGTGCCCGGACACCGTCACGCCGCCCGTTCTGGCACTGGCGTTGAGGATCATGGTCTGTCCGGCCGTGAAGTCAAAGGGCTTGGACCAGCCGCTGTTGCTGTTGTCGCGCAGGCTGGAATCGCCGCCGGCCGACAGCCGGTACCCGGAAGGCAGCTGGCTTTCGTTGACATCCACAAAATAGCGGCCCGTCGGCACGTTGCCGAAGCTGTAAGTGCCATCCGCTCCCGTGGTCGTGGTGGCCACCAGCCGGTTGATGGCGTTGCCTGCCGCGTCGGTGGCGTACAGCGCAACCTGGACACCGCCCAGACCCGCTTCGCCAGAGTTCTGCTGGCCATCCAGGTTGGCGTCGTGCCACAGGCGACCGGTCACGGCCGACGGACGGGCGCCCGCGTCTATGTGCTGCACGGTATCGCCGCTGTTGAGCGTCAGCTCGCTGGTCCACCCGGCGCCGGGGTTGACCACGTCGCTGTCCACGGCCGTGTTGCTGCCCACATGCGATTGCGTGAAGCCCTTGCCGCGCAGTGCCGCGCTGGTTTCGTCGAAATCCACAAAGAATTTGCCCGGGCGGATGTCGCTGAAGCTGTAGTTGCCGCTGGCGTCCGTCACCGCTGTGGCCACCGAGTTGGTCGTTCCCGCCACGCGCACGTCCACGGTCACGCCCGCGATGCCCGCTTCGCCGGACTGGCGGATGCCGTCCCCGTTGGCGTCGTTCCAGACCGAGCCACTCAGCGTCGCGCCCTGGGGCTTCACGGCCGCATCAAAATTCTTCAGCGCCTGGCCCTGGGTCAGATCAAAGGCGTAGGTGTGGCCGCTGTTGCTGGTGTCGCGGATGTCGGTGTCGCCGCCCGGAACAAAGCGGGCGCCTGCGGGCAGTTTTGATTCATCAAAATCAACCAGATAGTGGCCCGACTTCTGCTGGGTGAAGCTGTACTCGCCGTTGGCGCCCGTGGTGGTGGTGGCCACGATGGCCCCCAGGCTGCCGTCGGCATTGACCGCGCGCAGCTGGGCCACCACACCGGCCACCCCGGATTCGCCCGCCTGGCGCACCTTGTCCTCGTTGCTGTCCACCCAGACCACGCCCGACACGGAGGAGGTTGGCACCTCCGACCAGTTCAGGTTGACGTAGTACGGCGTGGTTTTGACCGCATCGCCCACGTCCTGGCTGGTGGCTTCGAACACCAGATGAAGGGTGCCCAGCTTGTCCGCAGGCGGGATGATGCGCAGCGAGCCCAGATCCCAGTTGCCGCCCGTCGTGTCCCTGCTGTTGTAAACCACCAGATTGACGCCCTCGGGCGGGACGAGGTAGCTGTGGCCCTGGTTGTCGGCGAGCCCGTAGCCGGGTTCCAGGCCTTTCAGGATGATTTTCTGGGTTTCGCTGCCATCGGCATCGACCGAGCCCACCAGGCCCACGGGCACCTTGAGCGGCGGAGTGCCCTGCACGGACAGCGTCGCCGGGTTGGCCTGCGTGCCATCGCCCGTGTAGGTCAGCGTGCTGGACGGCAGCGCGCTGCCTGCCGTGGCCGGATCGCTGGTATACAGCCGGATGTTGTCGACCACGCCGCCCACGCTGTTCGCATCGGCGGAGCGCAGTTCCACCAGGTCGGAGCCGGTGCCCTTGAAGCTGACTTCGAAGTTCTTCCAGCTGGCGCTGTGCGTGTCCATCACTGCTTTTTCGACGCCATTGACATAAACCGACAGCTTGCTGGTGTTCTCGAAGCCCTGCCGTGCCGCGTAATCCAGGCTGATCCTGTAATCGGCCCCGGCCACGGTCTGGAAGGTGCGGCCCAGTGTGTTCACACCCGCGGTCGATTCCACCTCCAGCACCTTGTTGGTCGAGCTGCCGCCCAGGTAAGACGACTGCGGGCCGATTTCCACGGCTTCGGGCGTCCCGGGGGTGCCCAGCTTGTATGCTGTCCAGCCCTGAGCCTGTCCGTCTTCAAAATCCTCGCTGGTGACCAGGCGGGTCACGGGCTGCGGGGCAGGCAGATCCCCGCTGCCGGCCACCAGTTTGAAGTTGCTCACGAGCCCGCCGGCCCCGTTGGCGTTCGCGCTGCGGAATTCCAGCAGGTCAGAGCCCGTGCCCGTGAAGGTGAACTTGAAGGGTGTGAGCGTGGTCGACTGCGTGTCCATCACCCCGCGCTCGACGCCGTTCACATAGAAAGCGAGCTTGCTGTCTCCGCCTGTTTCAGCGCCTTTGCGCGCCGCGTAGTCCAGCGAAAAGGTGTAGACCGCGCCCGGATCGGTGACCAGCGTGGTCCCCAGCACATTCACGCCGGGGTCGGATTCCACCTCGATCAGCGGGCGGGTTCCTGTGCCGCCCAGGTAGGCGCTTTCGGGCGCAATTTCTGTGCGCTCGGTGGTGGCGGGCGTCGCCGATTTGTAGGAGCGCCAGCCTTGCGCCTGGCCGTCGGCCAGGTTTTCGGTGTACAGCACTGTTCCGGCGGCGGGCGGCAGCACCGATTCCGCGCTGGGCGCGATCCACACGGGCGCGTCGGTGACCGGACGGATGTCCACGGTCAGCGTGCGCTCGGCAGTCAGCGTCACGCCATCGCTGCCCGCAAAGCGGAACTGGGCGTAATCGTTCTTCAGGTTGCCGACGCCGGGGGTGGCAAAGGCGTCGATGCCCGATTCGTTGGCATCGGGCACAAATTTCAGCTTGCCTGCATCAATGTCCGCCCGGCTGATCACGGTGCCTGCGGTCACGGCGCTGCCGCCCAGCTGCAGCGCGCCGTCAGCGGGCAGGCTGACGACTTTGATGCCCAGCGCCGATCCGTCGCCGCCAACGCCAAACTGGCTCCAGCCCAGGGTCAGCGCCGTGTCCTCGCTGCCGACCACGGTTTTCAGGGCCGACTGCTCGGCCACGGTCACACCCAGCTTCGCGCCCTCGATGGTGATGGCAATGGTCTCGCGGGTGCCGTCCAGCGTCTGGTAAGCGACGCTGTCGGTCACCTTCTGGCCCGAGGCCAGGGCAGCAATTGCGGCTTTGGACTGATCCAGGGTGTACACCCAGTGGCCCGTCGCATCCAGGGCCAGCGCGCCATACTGGCCGGTGTAGCTGCCGGCCTTGACGCCGCTCTGGTCGTGATCGGCATCGGTTACGCGCACGGTGCCCTCGGCTTTGACCGCGCTGCTGCCGTGGTTTGCGCTGAGGCTGGCGGCCTGGTTGCCGCTGACCACAGGCGCATCGTTGCTCCCCCGGATGGTGATGGTGATGTCGGTGGCCGTTGCGCCCTCGCCGATGGTGTAGACCTCTTTGATCTCGTCGCCTTCGGCCAGCGACTGGACCGCAGCCGCTGTGTTGTCGAGGGTGTAAGACCAGCTGCCGTCGGTCTTCAGCGTGATCGTGCCGTAATCGCCGGGCGCGCTGGAGGCAGGGAAGACCAGCGTTTCGCCAGCGGCATTGGTGCCCGGCAGCTTGCCGCTTTGCGTGTAGGGCGGGGCGTCCTCGACAAAGGTGGCGGCCGCCACCACCGCGCGCACCGCGCCGTCAACGTGGGCCAGCTGCTGGCTTGAACCCAGGGTGAAGTGGGAGGTCTCGCCGCCCGCGTTCTGTACATCGTTGTTGCTGGCCGCGTCCCCCGCAGTCGCAGCGCTGAACACCTTGCCCGCCAGGGCCGGGCTTTTAGCATCGAAATCCACGTAGTAGCGTCCGGCCGCGACGCCCGAGAAGCTGTACGCGCCATTGGCTCCTGTGGTGGTGGTGGCCACGACCGAGTTGTCGGAGTCTTTGCGCAGCACGGCGCTGACACCCGCGACCCCAGCGGTTTCGCCCGCCTGGTGCACGCCATCGCCGTTCGTGTCGGCCCACAGCACGCCGGACACGCCGGCATTGGCCACCGGGGCATAGCCTGCGTCGATGTGGCTCAGGGTCTGACCGGCGGCCAGCGTCAGCACGCCGGTGGCATTCCAGCTGGTGTTGGTCGCGTCGCTGTTGCGCGTGGTGTCGCTGCCCTGGTTGGCGGCGACCAGCCGCAGGCCGTTCAGCGCAGCGCTGGATTCCCGGAAATCAACCACATACTGGCCTGCTGCCAGGTTGCCAAAGCTGTACTGCCCGCTGGCGTCGGTGGTCGTCGAAGCGAGCAGCGCGCCTGCGGCATTGCGCAGTTCGACGCCCACGGCAGCGATGCCATTTTCGCCCGTCTGGCGGATGCCGTCGCCGCTGGTGTCGGACCAGACCAGGCCAGACAGGCTGCCCAGCGCTGGCGTGGGTGTGGGCGGTGGCGCCGTCACGGACCGGCCATTGATGTCGACGACGACATCCACCGGCGTGCCATCCAGCGTGCGCACCACGATGGTGTCGGTCAGCCGCGCGCCGTCATTCAGGCCGGTGACTGCTGGTTTGCTCTGGTCCAGGGTGTACACCCAGCGGCCGTCAGCGCCCAGCACCACGGTGCCGTACTGGCCCGTGTAGGTGCCTGCGGTCACGCCGCTCTCGTCCAGATCCTTGTCGGTCACGACGATCTGCCCCTCGGCCTTGACCACGCCGCTGCCGTTGTTTTCGGTGACCACCGCCGTGCGCACGCCAGTGACGGTGGGCACATCGTTCACGCCCGCGATGGTGACGACCACATTGGCCGTGGCACCGCCCGCGCTGATCTGGATGGTTTCGGTCAGCTCCTCGCCCGCGCGCAGCGACTGCACATCGGCGCCGTCATTTTTCAGGGTGTAGGTCCACGCGCCGCTGGCGGCCAGCGTGAACGTGCCAAATTCGGACGACTGGCTGCCCACAGGAAAAACAATCTTCCCGCCGTTGGCATCGGTTCCGGTCAGAACACCGCTTTGTGCATAAGGCGGCGTGTCTTCGGTGAATGTGACGCTGGCCCCGTTCAATACTGTGGTGGGGAGCGTTTCCCGGACGTTGATGGTGATGGGAATCTGCGTTTTGCCGTCACCGGCCGTCACCGCCAGGGTATCTGTCAGGACGCCCTGAGGCCCCAGGGCCTTGACCTCGGCATTGTTTTTGTTCAAGGTGTACTGCCAGTGCCCATCGGCATCGATATTCAGTGAACCATATTTTCCAATAATACCGCTGGCGGCCCGGGTGCCATTCTGGTAGGCCTTGCCATCCTTGATATCCGGATCCTGCACCGTGATCTGGCCGGCCAGAACCGGGTTGGCTGCCGTGCTGGCCACAGTACCGCCCAGGTTGCCCGTCACCGAGGGCAGATCATCGGTCGCCACGATCTTCAGGGTCTGGGGCGCATTGCGCGTCATGCCTGTGTCCGTGTCCCGCAGCACCGCCGTGAAAGCGTAACTGGCCTGCGGAATGTAGTCGGGCGTGCCAGCGGGCGTCAGGCGGGGCGTGCCGTCCGCGTTTTTGTAGTAATCCGGCTCAGGCAGGGACACATAAAGGGCGTTGCGCTCGTAGGTGCCGGAGCCATCGGCATTGATCCGCTCGACCCCGTAAGGGTGAGTCAGCGTGAACGAACCATCGCTGTTGCGCGTGATGGTCAGCTCAGGCGAGTTGGACACAAGATTTGACAGGATGGTGGCCATATTTGTATTCCTTGAGGGTCTTACTGCGATGAGTAGGCCCAAGGGATGAATATCCCCAAGCCTTGGTCTGACCATTATGCACAGATTACTGCTTCTGCCCGTCGGCAAGGCTGAATTCACTGAGGGCTTTGTGTGGTATCCCGACACATACCCATGAAAACCCTAATTTACTGGATGCGAAAACAGGGTTTACCCGTGTCGTCCAGGTTTTCACCCCATCATGGCTTTCAGGAAGCGTCCAGTATGGCTCGCCGGATGATCGGCGATCTGCCGGGGCGTGCCGGTGGCGACGACCTGGCCGCCGCCGGAGCCGCCCTCGGGGCCCATGTCGATGACCCAGCCGGCGTTGCGGATGACGTCCAGATTGTGCTCGATGACCACCAGGGTGTTGCCCGCGCTGTGCAGCTGGTGCAGCACCTGCAGCAGCTGGTCGATGTCGGCGAAGTGCAGGCCGGTGGTGGGTTCGTCCAGGATGTAGAGCGTGCGGCCGGTGTCGCGTTTGGACAGTTCCAGCGCCAGCTTGACGCGCTGCGCTTCGCCGCCCGACAGCGTGGTCGCGCTCTGGCCCAGGGTGATGTAGCCCAGGCCGACGTCCATCAGCGTCTGCAGTTTGCGCTGCAGCGCGGGCAGGGCGCCAAACAGGGCCAGCGCGTCCTCGACCGTCAGGCCCAGCACCTCGTGGATGTTCAGGCCCTTGTAGCGCACCTCCAGCGTTTCGCGGCTGTAGCGCGCGCCCTGGCAGATGTCGCAGGGCACGTAAACGTCGGGCAGAAAATGCATTTCCACCTTGACCATGCCATCGCCCTGACAGGCCTCGCAGCGTCCGCCCGCCACGTTGAAGCTGAAGCGGCCCGGGCCGTAGCCGCGCTCGCGCGAGGTGGGCAGATCGGCGAACAGCTCGCGGATGGGCGTGAACAGGCCGGTGTAGGTCGCCGGATTGCTGCGCGGCGTGCGGCCGATGGGGCTCTGGTCGACGTTGATGACCTTGTCGATGGCGTCCAGGCCTTCGATGGTGTCGTGCGGCGCCGCTTCGGTGTGCGCGTGGTGCAGCAGGCGCGCGGCGGCGGCGTGCAGGGTGTCGTTGATCAGCGTGGATTTGCCCGAGCCCGACACGCCGGTGACGCAGATGAATTCGCCCAGCGGCAGATCGACGCTGACGTTTTTCAGGTTGTTGCCGCGCGCGCCGGTGATGCGCAGCGCAGGGCGGGTCGGGGCGGCCCTGGCGCTTTTGCCGGGTTTTGCGACTTTTTCAGCCTGGGCTGGCGCTTTGGGGGCTTTGGGCGCTGTAGGCGCTTTGGATGTTTTGCCCGCATCAGACATGGCCGGACGGCTGACACGGCGCTCGCCGGACAGGTAGCGTCCGGTGATGGAATCGGGGTGCGCGGCAACCACCTCCGGCGGCCCTTCGGCCAGCACGCGCCCGCCGTGGACGCCCGCGCCGGGGCCCATGTCCAGCACCCAGTCGGCGGCGCGGATCATGTCCTCGTCGTGCTCGACCACGATCACCGTGTTGCCCAGATCGCGCAGGTGGCGCAGGGTGGCGATCAGGCGCTCGTTGTCGCGCTGGTGCAGGCCGATGCTGGGCTCGTCCAGCACGTACATCACGCCGGTCAGGCCGCTGCCGATCTGGCTGGCCAGGCGGATGCGCTGGGCTTCGCCGCCCGAGAGCGTGTCCGCGCTGCGCTCCAGGCTCAGGTAGTTCAGGCCGACATCGTTCAGAAAGCGCAGCCGCGACGCGATCTCGCGCACGATTTTCCCGGCGATCTGCGCCTTGGCGCCGTCAAAATGCAGCGCCTCGAAGTAGGCATGGCACTGCGCCAGGTTGAGGCGGCCCAGATCGAAAATCGCCACGCCCGTGCGTTTTTTATCGGCCGCAAGCGGCCCGGCGCAGGGCAGGACAACGTGGCGCGCTTCGCGGCGCAGGCGCGCGCCCGCGCAATCGGGGCAGGGGCGGCTGCTCTGGCAGCGGGCGAGTTCGTCGCGCACGGCGGCGGAATCGGTCTCGCGGTAGCGCCGCGTCCAGTTGGGGATGATGCCCTCGAAGGGGTGTTCGCGCTCGACGTGGCGCGATCGTCCGCCCGGGCCGTCGGCGGTGTAGGTGAAGCGGATGGCCTCGTCGCCCGAGCCGTAGAGCAGGATGTCCTGGTGGCGCGGGCTCAGGCTGGCGAAGGGCGCTTCCAGATCCATCACGAAATGCGCGGCCACGGCCTTGAGCATCGTCCAGGTGTAGGGGTTGCGCTTTTCCCAGCCCTTGATGGCGCCGCTGGCCAGGCTGAGCTGCGGGAAGGCGACGACGCGGTCGCGGTCGAAATCAGTGATGTGGCCCAGACCGTCGCAGCGGCTGCACGCGCCCTGCGGCGAGTTGAACGAGAACAGACGCGGCTCCAGCTCGGCCAGCGCGTAGTCGCACACCGGGCAGGCGTAGCGGCTGGAGAAGAGCGTCTCCTGGCCGCTGTCCATGTCCAGCGCGATGGCCTTGCCGTCGGCCAGCAGCAGCGCCGCTTCCAGGCTCTCGGCCAGGCGCTGGCCGATGTCGGGGCGGATTTTGATGCGGTCGACGACGACGTCGATGTCGTGCTTCTCGTGCTTGGCCAGGCGCGGCAGGCTGCCGGCTTCGGCGACCTCGCCGTTGACGCGAAAGCGCACGTAGCCGCGCGCCTGCATCTGCTCGAACAGCACTTCGCCCTCGCCCTTGCGGCCGCGCTGCACCGGCGCCAGCACCATCAGGCGCGTGCCTTCGGGCTGGGCCAGCAGCGCATCGACCATCTGCGCGACGCTCTGGCTGGCCAGCGCGTGGCCGTGGTCGGGGCAGTGCGGCGTGCCCACGCGGGCGTAGAGCAGGCGCAGGTAGTCGTGAATCTCGGTCACCGTGCCCACGGTCGAGCGCGGGTTGTGGCTGGTGGCCTTCTGCTCGATGGCGATGGCGGGGGACAGCCCTTCGATGACATCGACATCCGGCTTGCCCATCAGCTGCAGGAACTGGCGCGCGTAGGCCGACAGGCTCTCGACGTAGCGGCGCTGGCCCTCGGCGTAAAGCGTGTCAAACGCCAGGCTGGATTTGCCCGAACCCGACAGCCCGGTGATCACCACCAGCGCGTTCTTGGGCAGATCGATGTCCAGGTTGCGCAGGTTGTGCGTGCGGGCGCCGCGCACGCAGATGTGCGTCAGCGCGCTGGCCGGGCGCGGCGTGCTGGGGCTATCGCTCATCCGGCGGCGTCTGTTTTGGGCTTTTTCACCGGCCGGTGCCAGTGCGACAGGCTGACCTGGCGCGTGCGCGCGATGCTGAGCTGTCCGGGCGGCGCGTCCTTGCTGATGATGCTGCCGCCGCCGATGGTCGCGCCTGCGCCCAGACGCACCGGCGCAATCAGCACGCAGTTGGAGCCGACCAGCACGTCGTCCTCGATCACGGTGGGGTGTTTGTTGACGCCGTCGTAGTTGGCGGTGATCGAGCCTGCGCCGAAGTTGACGCGCTCGCCCACCGTGGCGTCGCCCAGGTAGGCCAGGTGATTGGCCTTGGCCCCCCGCGCCAGGCGGCTGTTTTTGATCTCGACAAAATTGCCCACGCGCACGTCGGCCGCCAGGTCGGCGCCCGGGCGCAGGCGGGCGTAGGGGCCGATCAGGGCGTCAGCGCCCACGCGTGCGCCGTCGATGTGGCAGAAGGCCGACACGTGCGTGCCGCTGGCGATCTCGCAGTCGGCCAGCACGCAGTGGGCGTCAATGCGCACGTTGTCGCCCAGCACCACGCGGCCCTCGAACACGCAGCCGATGTCGATGCTGACGTCCTGGCCGCAGCTGAGTGTGCCGCGCACGTCGATGCGCGCCGGGTCGGCCAGGCGCACGCCGGCCTCCATCAGGGCCAGCGCCTGCTGGCGCTGGAAGAGGCGCTCCAGCTCGGCGAGCTGAAGCGGGCTGTTCACGCCCAGCACCTCGACCGCCTCGGCGGGATGCGCGCTGCGCACCGCCACGCCCTGCGCGACCGCGGTGGCGACGATGTCGGTCAGGTAGAACTCGCCCTGGGCGTTGTCGTTGCCCAGCGCCATCACGGCCTGTTTCAGCCAGGCGGTGGGCGCCGCCATCATGCCGGTGTAGACCTCGCGGATGTGGCGCTGCTCGGGCGTGGCGTCCTTGTGCTCGACGATGGCGCGGATGCCGCCCAGCGCGTCGCGCACGATGCGGCCGTAGCCCGTGGCGTCGTCCAGCGAAATCGTCAGCAGCGCCAGATGCTGGCCGGCGCAGGCCTGAATGAGCGCCTGCGCGGTCTCCAGCCGGGTCAGCGGCACGTCACCGTTCAGGATCAGCGTCACGCCGTCGTCGGGCAGATGGGGCACAGCCTGCTGGACGGCGTGGCCGGTGCCCAGCTGCGGGCTCTGGCGCACACAGCGGGCATCAGGGCCCACAGCGGCTTCGACCTCGCCCGCCTCGTGGCCGGTGATGACCAGCGTTGCTTCAGCGCCCGCGCCCAGGCCCTGCATGGTGTCCAGCACGTGACGCAGCAGCGCCTTGCCCGCCAGCGGGTGCAGCACTTTGGGGCGGCGCGATTTCATGCGCGTGCCCTTGCCGGCGGCCATGATGATGACGTGCAGGGGAGATGTGGCGTTCATGGGACAGGGTTCCGGATTCAGTTACTGGGGAAGGGCGGGCGCCAGCGGCGGCACCGGCCGGGGGGCGGATGTCACCCCCACGCGCTGCGGCTGCGGGCGGGCCTGCGGGAAGGGCGCCAGCGCGGCGTCCAGCAGGGCTTCGATGAGGGCAGGGTCGTCGCTGCGCGCGTCGGGCTCCTGGACGCGGGCTTCATACAGCACGCGTGAGCTGGCGGCGTCGCGCAGCACCAGCGCGATCTGGCGCTGGTAGACCACGCTGTAGCGCGCCGGGCCCCAGGCGGGCGAGGCGTACCAGGGCCAGCCCGCGTCGAAAGGATCGTCGTAGCCCGAGCCCAGCAGCACGCCCACCGACACGCCATTGCGGTGACGGTGGCGGTGGCCCAGGCCCACGGACAGCTCCCAGCCCACGCGCAGCGGGTTGGGCGCGACCTCGCGCTCCAGCGTCTGGCTGACCTGAACCAGCACCTGCGGCGCGCTGCCCACCGGCGCGGGGAAAAAGCCCCGGCGCGACAGCACGGCCTGGGCGCTGCGCTCCAGCGGGCTCAGGCTGGCGCTGTTCTCGTCGCGCTGCACCTTGCCCTGGGCATTGAGCACCGGCGCCAGCGGCAGGCCGGCAAAGCCCTGCTGCGAGGGCAGGCGGTCAAACACATAGCTGCCCGCCGTCCGGCCCGCAGGCCAGTCGCCAAAGCTGCTGACCCAGGCGGTGGTGGACGCGCCGCCCGGGAAAATGGCGCAGCCGCCCAGCGCCAGCGCGGTCAGCAGCAGGGCGCCCAGACGGGTGATTTTTGAGGCGGCAGCGGTCATGGCTCAGTCAGAGTTTGAGGCGCCCAGCCAGGTCACGGCCTGCGGGGCGTTGGGGGTCAGGATCGGGCTCAGGCCGGCGGCCGGAGCGCAGGGCTCGTCGTCAAACGCGATGTCGCCGTCCGGCAGGGGGACGCCCGTGGCGCGCAGCTCGGCAAAGGGCTGCAGTCTGGGGTCCATCAGGTGCGTGGTCACGACCTGGCCCAGCGAGCTGAAGATGCGGTCGATGCGGCCGGGGTGGCGCTTCTCCCACTCGTGAACCATGGCTTTGATCTGCACGCGCTGCAGGTTGTCCTGGCTGCCGCACAGCGTGCAGGGGATGATGGGAAACGCCCGGTGCGTGGCCCAGGCCTGCAGATCGTGTTCGGCCACATAGGCCAGCGGGCGGATGACGACATGGCGGCCATCGTCGCTGACCAGCTTGGGCGGCATGGCCTTGAGCCGTGCGCCGAAGAACATGTTCATGAAAAAGGTCACCACGATGTCGTCTTTGTGGTGGCCCAGCGCGATCTTGGTCGCGCCCAGCTCGCTGGCCACGCGGTACAGGATGCCCCGGCGCAGGCGCGAGCACAGGCTGCACATCGTCTTGCCCTCGGGGATGTGGCTTTTGACGATGCTGTAGGTGTCCTGCGTCTCGATGTGGAAGGGCACGCCCAGATTCTTCAGATAGCCGGGCAGCACATCGGCGGGAAAGCCGGGCTGCTTCTGGTCCAGATTGACGGCGATCAGCTCGAAGCGCACCGGGGCACGCTTTTGCAGATTCATCAGAATGTCCAGCATCGAATAGCTGTCCTTGCCGCCCGAGAGGCAGACCATGACGCGGTCGCCTTCTTCAATCATGCTGAAATCGACAATGGCCTGGCCGACCTGGCGATGCAGGCGCTTGGACAGCTTGTTGATCTCGACGCTCTGGCGCGGGGCGCTGCGGGCGTGCGGGGCCGTGGCGGATTCGGGGGGCAGGGGGTGATTCATGGCGGCGGAAGGCGGCTGGCCCGCCGCACCGGACGGTGGCGGGCAGGCCTGCATTCTATCGTTTGCCACATCCGGCCCGCCGGGCTTTACACTGCGGGGCGCGCGGGCGGACGGCCTGCCATCACCCTGGATTTTCTCCCCCCATGTGCGACCCGCTTTTCCTGCGTCCCGGACGGCGCGGCTTTTCCCTGATCGAACTGATGGTGGTGCTGGCCATCATGGGCGTTCTGGCCGCCTTGGCCATTCCGGCCTATTCGTCCTATGTCTCGCGCGCCCGCCTGAGCGAAGCGCTGTCGCAGGCCGCCAGCTACAAGACGCTGGTGCTGGAAAACGTCAGCGCCGGTCGCCCCTTCAACCAGGGCCTGAACGACGATGGCAGCGAATACCTCAAAGTCGGCACAGCCAATGTGCGCTCGGTGCGCATCATTGCGACCACCGGCGCCATCGGCGTGGACACGTCCGACGTGCCCGGCCAGGGCACGTTTTATCTCATCCCTTACACCGGGGCGGACAAGGCCAAAGCGCCTCTGCGGCCCGGCGTTTCGCCGCCAGGCAATATCAGCTGGCTGTGTGTGGGCGATGGCTGGGCGCAGGTCGGCAACGATTTTTACAAGGGCACGCTGTCGCCTGGCGTGACGCCCGCCTCGTGCCGGGCCCCTGCGCCGTGAGACGGCGCTGTGGGGCAGCAGCGGGTCGGCAGGTACAATCCGGCTTTTGATCGATAGGTGTTTGCCCTGACATGACTTCCGCTTGGCTGTTGCCCGAACATCTGGCCGACGTGCTGCCCATAGAGGCACGCCAGGTCGAAACGCTGCGCCGTCTGCTGCTGGATACGGCCCGGCTTTATGGTTTCGAGCTGGTCATGCCGCCCATGCTGGAGCACCTGGACGCCATGCTGCAGGGCGGGGCGGCGTCGCTGAACCTGAAAACCTTCAAGGTGGTCGACCAGAAAAGCGGCCGCACGCTGGCGTTGCGCTCTGATGCCACGCCGCAGGCGGCGCGCATCGACGCCCACCTGCTCAACCGCGACGGCGTGGTCCGCCTGTGTTACTGCGGCCCGGTGCTGCACGCACTGCCCGACGAGCCCGCCAGCAGCCGAGAGGCGCTGCAATTCGGCGCCGAACTCTTCGGCCACGCGGGTCTGGAAGCCGACCTTGAAATCCTCGATCTGACGCTGCACTGCGCCCGCGAACTGGGCCTGCAGGGCACGGTGCTGGACCTGGCCGACGCGCGCCTGCTGCGCGCCCTGCTGGAGCTGCACGCCGCCCAGGGCGGCACGCCGCTGTCGGCGTCGCGCCAGGACGCGCTGGCGCAGGCCCTGGCGCACAAGGATCTGTCCACGCTGGAGCAGCTCAGCAGCGCCTGGCCGCGCACGCTGCGCCAGCCTCTGCTGGCGCTGCTGGATCTGTACGGCGAGATCGGCCAGGACGGCCCACGCCCGCTGCTGGAACGCGCCCGCGTCGCGTTGCCCGATCACCCGCTGATCCGCGCCGCGCTGTCCGATCTGGCCGATCTGGCCGATCACCTGCGCCGCACCCACCCTGGCCAGCGCCTGAGCCTGGATCTGTCCGACATGGGCAGCTCGGGCTATTACACCGGCGTGCGTTTTGCCCTGTTTGCGCCGGGCTGCAACCGCTCGCTGCTGCGTGGCGGGCGCTACGATGCCATCGGCGCGGCCTTCGGGCGTGAGCGTCCGGCTGTGGGGTTCAGCGTCGATGTGAAGGCGCTGGTGGATGTGGCCCAGCGCCCGCAGCGCCAGCAGGCCGTGCTGGCGCCCTGGCACCCGGACGCCGCCCTGCGCCAGGCCGTGCAGCAGCTGCGCGCCGAGGGCCAGACCGTGGTCTGCGCGCTGCCGGGGCATGCGCCGCAGACCGACGAATTCGACCTGACCGGCCAGCTGGCCCACCAGGGTGGCCAGTGGCGGGTTGTGCCGCTAGCGCCGTAATCCTTCTTCATCCCGCCCTTTCCACCCGTTTCCACCGCATTTTTTCGACAGACCGAAAGCAAGGCCATGAACGCAGTCACCGCTCCGCCATCCTCCGCCGTCCGCCACATTGTCGTGGTGGGTACCCAGTGGGGAGACGAAGGCAAAGGCAAGCTGGTCGACTGGCTGACCGACACGGCGCAGGCCGTGGTGCGTTTCCAGGGCGGCCACAATGCCGGTCACACCCTGGTCATCAATGGCGTGACCACGGCGCTGCAGCTGGTGCCTTCGGGCGTCATGCGCCCCGAGGTGCAGTGCTTCATCGGCAACGGCGTGGTGGTGGACCCCGAGCACCTGATGGGCGAGATCCGTCGTCTGGAAGGCATCGGCCTGTCGGTGCGCCAGCGCCTGTTCATCAGTGAATCGTGCCCGCTGATCCTGCCCATGCACGTTGCGCTGGACCGCGCCCGCGAGGAGCAGCGCGAAAAGGGCGGCAGCAGCAAGATTGGCACCACCGGCAAGGGCATCGGCCCGGCCTACGAGGACAAGATCGCCCGCCGCGCGCTGCGCGTGCAGGATCTCAAACACCCCGACCGCCTGCAGGCCAAGCTGCGCACGCTGGTCGATCTGCACAACCTGGCGCTGGCCGACATTTACGGCAGTCCGGACCAGATCGCTTTCGAGCCGCTCTACGCGCGCCTGCTGGAGCTGGCCGCCGAGATCCGTCCGATGATGGCCGATGTGGGCCGTCTGCTGGCCGACCTGGACCGCGCGGGCGGACGCATCCTGTTCGAAGGCGCGCAGGGCACGCTGCTGGATGTGGATCACGGCACCTACCCCTTTGTGACCAGCAGCAACTGCGTGGCGGGCACTGCCGCCGCAGGCAGCGGCGTGGGGCCGCAGATGCTGCATTACGTGCTGGGCATCACCAAGGCGTACACCACGCGCGTGGGCAGCGGGCCGTTTCCCACCGAACTCGACTGGCAGACCGAAGGCACCGTGGGCCACCACCTGGCCACCGTCGGGCGCGAGAAGGGTACCGTCACCGGGCGCCCGCGCCGTTGCGGCTGGCTGGATGCGGCCGCGCTCAAGCGCTCGGTCATCATCAATGGCCTGAGCGGCCTGTGCATCACCAAGCTGGACGTGCTGGACGGCCTGGACGAGATCAAGGTCTGCACCGGCTACCTGCTGCGCGGCGAGCCGGTGGACATCCTGCCGCTGGACGCCGACGACATCGCGCTGTGCGAGCCGGTCTACGAGACCTTCCCCGGCTGGACGCAGACCACCGCTGGCGTGACGCGCTGGGACGCGCTGCCGCCCACGGCGCGCGCCTACCTGGAGCGCGTGCAGGAGCTGATCGGTGCGCCCATCGCCCTGGTGTCCACAGGCCCGGACCGCGATCACACCATCCTGCTGTCCAATCCCTTCCAGCTCGCCCGGGGCTGAAGCCCGGCGCACGACGACCCCATAAATCACAAGGGAGAACCCGCATGCTGACCGACGACGGCAAACACCTGTACGTGTCCTGGGACGAGTACCACATGCTCATCGAGCGCCTGGCGCTCAAGGTGGCGCATTCGGGCTGGGCGTTCGACCAGATCCTGTGTCTGGCGCGGGGGGGGCTGCGACCGGGCGACGTGCTGTCGCGCGTGCTGGACAAGCCGCTGGCCATCATGTCGACCAGCTCCTACCGCGCCCAGGCCGGAACGCTGCAGGGGCGGCTGGACATGGCCAAGTACATCACGCTGCCCAACGGGGACCTGCAGGGCCGCATCCTGCTGGTCGATGATCTGTCCGATTCTGGCGTCACGCTGGACGCCGTGATGCAGCGCCTGCGCGCCACGCCGGGTGTTGAAGCGGTGAAATCGGCCGTGCTGTGGGTCAAAGCCTGCTCGACTTACACGCCCGATTACTACATGGAGCACCTGCCCACCAACCCCTGGATCCACCAGCCCTTCGAGGAATACGATGGCCTGACGCCCGAGGGCCTGGCCAAAAAGTTCGCCCTCTGATTCCCCGGAATTCCCTCTTCAGGCCGACGTCCTGCGGCCTGTGTTACCTTAGCTGAACGCTGTGGTGATTTTTTTACGCCCCGCAGCGGGGGCCATTCCTCTGTCCTCCTGTCTTTCCCATTCAAACCAGCACGGAACATATCGTGACTACAAAAAACCAGCAACTGCTCCAGGACCCTTTCCTCAACCTGCTCCGCAAGGAACACGTGCCGGTTTCGGTCTATCTCGTCAACGGCATCAAGCTGCAGGGCCACATCGAATCGTTCGACCAGTACGTCGTGCTGCTGCGCAACACCGTGACGCAGATGGTCTACAAGCACGCCATTTCCACCGTGGTGCCTGGCCGCGCCGTGTCTTTCCAGCCGGCTGACCAGGTCGCTGCGGCGCCGGCTTCCGCGTCCTGAAACACGGCCTAGGCCCGGCCGCCGCATCTGCTGATCTCTTGAGCGCCACCGCTGTTCCCACCGCTGCCGACCTGCGACCCGCCGTTGTGCTGGTCGGGGTCGAGTTCGGCCGCGATCCGCACTTCGATGCCGAGCTGACCGAGCTGGCGCTGCTCGCCGAAACGGCGGGCGACCGCGTCGCCGATCGCGTCAGCGTGCGCCGCGCCAGCCCCGATCCGTCACTGTTCATCGGCTCGGGCAAGGCCGACGAAATCAAGGCGCTGGTGTCCATGCACGGCGCCGTGGGCGTGATTTTCGATCAGGCCCTGAGTCCCGCGCAGCAGCGCAACCTGGAGCGCCACTTCGGCGTCGCGGTATCCGACCGCACAGCGCTGATCCTGGAGATTTTCGCCCAGCGCGCGCAGAGCCACGAGGGCAAGCTGCAGGTCGAACTGGCGCAGCTTCAGTATCTTTCTTCGCGCCTGGTGCGTCGCTGGACCCACCTGGAGCGCCAGACCGGCGGCGCCGGACAGCGTGGCGGCCCCGGCGAAACCCAGATCGAACTCGACCGGCGCATGATCGCCGAGCGCATCAAAGCCATCAAGCTGCGCCTGGTCAAGGTGCGCCGCCAGCGCGACACGCAGCGGCGCTCGCGCAAGCGCAGCGGCGCGGCACGCATCTCGCTGATCGGCTACACCAACGCGGGCAAATCGACGCTGTTCAACGCGCTGGTCAAGGCGCAGGCCTATGCGGCCGACCAGCTCTTTGCCACGCTGGACACCACGACGCGCGCCTGCTGGCTGGCTGATCTCGGCGCTTCGGTGTCGCTGTCGGACACGGTGGGCTTCATCCGCGATCTGCCGCACCGCCTGGTCGAGGCCTTTGCCGCGACGCTGCAGGAAGCCGCCGACGCCGATGTGCTGCTGCATGTGATCGACGGTTCGCGCGCCGACTGGCACGAACAGTGCCTCGAGGTCGAACGCGTGCTGGACGGTATCGGCGCGCAGGACATCGCGCAGATTCTGGTCTTCAACAAGGCCGATCTGCTCGAACCCGACCAGCAGCCGCGCAGCAATCCAGGCCGCTTCGAGCGCCTGGGCCAGAGCGGCGCAGGCACCTGGGTGCCCAGCGTCTATGTTAGCGCGCAGACCGGCGCCGGCCTGGATGTGCTGCGCAGCGTGATCGCCCAGCGTGTGCTGGGCCTGCAATCTTCTTCGGAAATCCAGGACAGTCGGCCTGATTCCGGCGTTTATGATGACCCCGCAGAAGCCGCCTCCGCGCAGGAGGAAGGCTCTGCTGACCACCACCTTCAACCGGGCGAGACACCTTGAGCAAGCTTCGCGTATTCCGAACCCCCTCCGAGTCCGATGCCACATCCGGCGCGTCGAACCGCCGCGGCGGCTGGCGGCGCTGGCTGGTCTGGAACAAGGGCAAAAATGACGGCCCTCCCGATCTGGACGAGCTGTGGAAAGACTTCAACCGCAAGCTCAGCGACCTGATGTCGGGCAAGAAAACCGGCGGTGGCCGGGCCCAGCCCCAGCGCCCTGAGCCAGATGATTCCGGCTCTGGCGGGGGCGGCGGCGGTCAGGGCGGGGGGACCTCCGGCGGCGGCATGCCCATGCCCGACGCCCGCATGGCGGGGCGCATCGGCGTGATCGTGGTGCTGGCGGCGGTGCTGCTGTGGCTGGCCAGCGGCCTCTTTATTGTGCAGGAAGGGTCGCGCGCAGTGGTCACCACCTTTGGCCAGTACAGCAAGACGGTGGGCGCGGGCCTGAACTGGATCCTGCCTTGGCCGGTGCAGCGCCGCGAGATCGTGCCCTTCACCCAGCTGCGCTCGGTCGAGATCGGCCGCCAGCAGGTGATGCAGTCCACGGGGCTGGAGGATTCGTCCATGCTGACCATGGACGAAAACATCGTCGACATTCGCTTCACGGTGCAGTACCGCCTGAGCGATGCGCGCGAATACATCTACAACAACCGCGATGCCGACGGCGCCGTCGTGCAGGCCGCCGAATCGGCGGTGCGCGAGATCGTCGGGCGCAGCAAGGTCGATTCGGTGCTGTACGAAGAGCGCGACGCCATTGCGGCGGGCCTCGTTAAATCGGTGCAGGACCAGCTCAACCGTCTGAAGGCCGGCATCCTGATCACCAACGTCAACGTGCAGAATGTGCAGGTGCCCCGCCAGGTGCAGGCCGCGTTCAACGACGCCGTCAAGGCCGGGGCCGACCGAGACCGCCTGAAAAACGAAGGCATGGCCTATGCCAGTGACGTGATTCCGCGTGCCCAGGGCACGGCCGCCCGTCTGAAGGAAGAAGCCTCCGGCTACGCCAGCCGTGTGGTGGCGCAGGCGGAAGGCGACAGCTCGCGCTTCACCGCGGTGCTGGACGAGTACAAAAAAGCCCCCCGCGTGACCCGCGACCGCATGTACACCGACGCCATGCGCACGGTGTACAGCAACGTCACCAAGGTGATGGTGGACAGCAAGTCCGGCTCCAACCTGCTTTACCTGCCGCTGGACAAGATCCTGGCGCAGAACCAGGCCGAGGCCAATGCCGCAGCGCGTGCCGCCACGTCGACCCCAGGCGCTGCGGCATCCACTCCCGCAGCGATGCCGGGCAGCCCGGCGGCAGCTGCCGCGCCCGCAGCCGCAGCCCCGCAGGTCCAGCCGCCCCAGATGCTGCGCCCCGATGACGACGCTGCCCCCCGCAGCGGCGCCCGCTGAAGCCGACCGAGGAAGCCAACCATGAACCGATTGGGTATGACCGTTGCCGGGGTGGGCCTGGCGCTGCTGCTGGGCTCCAACATGCTGTACGTGCTGGATCAGAAAAACGTCGCGGTGGTGTACGCGTTGGGCGAGATCCGCGATGTGATCACCGAGCCCGGCCTGAAAACCAAGCTGCCTGCGCCGCTGCAGAACGTGGTCTTTCTGGACCGCCGCATCCAGACGCTGGAAAGCCCGGAATCGCGCCCCATTTTCACCGCCGAGAAGAAAAGCCTGCTGATCGACTGGATGATCAAGTGGCGCATCAGCGATCCGCGCCAGTTCATCCGCAACAACGGCACCGACATCCGCAACCTGGAGACGCGCCTGTCGCCCATCGTGCAGGCCGCGTTCAACGAAGAAGTCACCAAGCGCACGGTCGGTCAGGTGCTGGCCAGCCAGCGCAACCAGATCATGCAGGACGTGGAAAAGCGCCTGCGCGCTGAAACCGGCTCCTTCGGCATCGAGATCCAGGACGTGCGCCTCAAGCGCGTGGATTTCGTCGCCGACATCACCGATTCGGTCTACCGCCGCATGGAATCCGAGCGCAAGCAGGTGGCCAATGAGCTGCGCTCAGAAGGCGCGGCCGAGGGCGAGCGCGTCCGCGCCGAAGCCGACCGCCAGCGCGAAGTCATCGTCGCGCAGGCCTACAAGGAAGCCCAGGAAATCATGGGCCAGGGCGACGCCAAGGCCAATGCGATCTTTGCCAAATCCTTCGGTCAGGACCCGTCTTTCGCCAGGTTCTACCGCAGCCTGGACGCCTACCAGAGCGCCTTCCGCAGCAAATCCGATGTGATGGTGCTGGACAAGGACAGCGATTTCTTCCAGGCGATGAAGACGCCGGGCGGCACGCAGTAAAGCATCCGGGTCGGGCGGTTGATCCGGGTCAACCCCCCGGCGGACTGACCGGTTTCAAGGCCGTTCAGTGCGGGCTGTCGGTCCAGTGCTGGGCAATCCACAGCGCCGGTCGGATGCGGCGCCAGTTGCCATTGCTGCGCCCGGCCAGAGCGTCGGGCGGATTCATGACGCCGTGAAAGACCACCACGCGCGCCTCGTGCGGCACGGTGGGCGCCCGCCACAGGTTGAGCGGAAAGCGCGGAATGCAGTGGTATTTGAAACTGCAGCACCACTTTGCGGGCCAGTACTGCAGCAGGCCCGCGCGCTGCATGACGTGTGACAGCCAGGCCTGTTCGTTGCGGAACTGCTGCCGGATCTGGGCGAAATTGCGACGAAATTCGTCCAGCAGCGCACCGTGCACGCCCAGCTCGAAACGGTAGACCGACGAGTTGCCGGTGATGCGCCAGGGCCGCTTCCAGTCGTGAATGATGAGAAAACGCCCCGGCTCGCTGAAAAACGGGTCCAGGCTGGCGACGATGACGACATCCACATCCAGGAAGAGCGCGGTGCCACGCAGGCCCCACACCTCGCCCAGCGTGGTCAGCTTGGTCCAGCCGCGTTCGGGCAGCCCGGCAGGCAGGTCCAGTGGCGGAATGGGCAGGCAGACCACGTCCGGGTGGATGCCGCTGCTGTCGTCGGTCAGGCAGACAAAGGCGTGCGGCGTGCGCGTGTGGCGCTGCACCATGGCGTGCAGGCGGTTGACATACTCCGGGCCGTACTTCGTCCCCCATTTCATGCACAGGATTTTGGGCACAGCCGCATCGGTCAGCTCGGGGCGGTCGGGCGGCAGCTGGGGCAGGGGAGCTGTCATGGCGGATTCTTTCACGGCGCCTGCAGCGGCATGCTGTCCCAGCTGCTGCAGCCGGGGCATTGCCAGAAATGGCGCTGGCTCTCGAAGCCGCAGGCGACGCAGCCGTGACGCTGCTGGCTCTGCGCCAGACGGTTGATTTCGCGGCGCACCAGCGGGCCGCAGTCGGCGACCCAGGTCTCGGGCGGAATCTGCAGCAGGGCCATCAGGCTGGCCGGATCGGTGTGCGCCAGGAAGTGCGTGCGCACGCGCTCGCTGGCGGCGGCGGAGTCGGCGTCGAGCAGGTTCCAGGCCTCGATCAGGCTGAAAGCGGGCTGGGCGGCGTACTGCGCCTCCAGCGTCTGCAAAAGGCGGCTGCGCTCGGCCAGGCCCCGTTCGGGGTCGCTGGCATGGAGTTCCAGCGCCGTGCGCGCCGCGTCCACGGCCTTGAGCGCGAAGGCTTCAGGGTGATGCGGCAGCAGGTCCAGCCAGGTGTCCAGCGCAGCGGCCAGATCGCCCTGGTCACGCAGGGCATCCCCCTGCATCCAGCGCGGGCGCGGGCTGTCGGGCGCGAGCTGCACAGCGCGTTCCAGCTGTGCCAGGCGCTGTGCGGTGTCGCCGCGCGCCTGCGCTTCCTGCGCCTGCTCGCAGGCGTGGTGCGCCATGCGGCGGTGGAAGGATCCGGCCGCGCTGTCCTCCAGCTGCTGGGCGATCTGGCTGGCGCGGGGCCAGTCGCGGGTGCGTTCGCTCAGGGCCAGGCCTTCCAGCCGGGCGTCGGTGGCGAAGCTGCCGTGGCTGGCGGCTTCGAAGGCGGCTTCGGCGCGGTCGTACAGCCCCGCGCTCATGTAATCCAGCCCCAGTTCGAACTGGGCCTTGTCGCGGTCCGCAGCGTCCTGCTGCGGGCGGCCGAGCAGATGCTCGTGCACGCGCACCGCACGCTCGTACTCGCCGCGCTTGCGCAGCAGCTTGCCCAGCGCGAAGTGCAGGTCGCTGCTGTCCACATCGTTCTGCGTCGAGGTGATGAAGGCGTCAATCGCCTTGTCCTGCTGGTCGGACAGCAGCAGGTAGAGCCCCCGGTAGTAGGGCTGGAGCTGCTCCTTGCGGTCGTGTTCGCGCTGGCGCCGGTCAAAGCGGCTGGCCAGCCACCCCAGGCCAAAGGCCAGCGGCGCGATCAGCAGCAGCCAGACGGGATCAAGCTCGGGCATGGTCGTCCTGTTCGGCAGCGACGGCCGCTTTGGGCTTCAGGCTGACCAGCGCCGAGCTGTGGCGCGCGCTGGCCAGTTCGCCCTTCAGGCGCTTCACGTCCAGATTCGCGCGGTGCAGACGCCAGCGCAGGCCCAGCCAGACCGGCAGCATGGCCAGCAGACCGACGATCAGCCCGGCGACGAACAGCACCAGCACGAGGTAAATCATGCTCGTGTCCCACTGTGAGCCGCCAAAGCCGTAGACGGTGGCGGGCTGCAGGTTTTTCAGGCCAAACGCCAGCACCAGCAGGCAGGGAATGATCCAGATCAGGCGGGTCAGCCAGCGCATGTGAGTTCCTTGAGACGATGCATGAAAGCATTCTATCGTCTGGCGCAGGCGGGGGCAGACGGACCCGCTGCGGGGTTCGTGCCATCCCGGTTCAGCATAAAAAAACGCCAGCTCTTTTGAGCTGGCGTTTTTCGGTTCTGGTGGCCAAGGGCGGAATCGAACCACCGACACGCGGATTTTCAATCCGCTGCTCTACCGACTGAGCTACTTGGCCGTGAAGCTGCGCATTGTAGCCGAAAATCGGCTGTTTTTTGCGCTGACTGGAAAAAACGTGTGGGAAGCCGTCTCAGGCACCGCGCTTGTTGCGGCTGAGATCGATCCCCAGCTGCTTGAGCTTGCGGTACAGGTGCGTGCGCTCGAGGCCCGTGGCTTCAGCGATGCGCGTCATGCTGCCGTTTTCCTTGGCCAGGTGGAATTCGAAGTAGCTCTTTTCGAACTGGTCGCGGGCCTCGCGCAGGGGGCGATCCAGGTTGAAGCTCTGCTCGGAGGCCGGACCCAGATCCAGCGTGCCCGTGGGCAGGCCCAGGCCGCCGGTCATGGCCGATTCGACCGTGAGCTGGCTGTCCGCAAAGCCGCCGCCCAGCGCGGGCGGGTAGGGCGCGGCCACCGGCGCAGGAGCAACCGGCTGCGCGCCCGGTGCGGGCACGATGGTCATCAAAGGGCCGCGCGGCATGGTGGGGCGGGTGAGCGCCTGCTCGACCGAGTGCAGCAGCTTTTGCAGCGTGATCGGCTTTTCCAGGAAGGCGGCAGCGCCGAATTTGGTCGCCTCGACGGCGGTGTCTATGGTGCCGTGGCCGCTCATCATGACCACGGGCATGGTCAGCTGGCCGGTCGCGCCCCATTCCTTGAGCAGCGTCACGCCGTCAACATCGGGCATCCAGATGTCCAGCAGCACCAGATCGGGCCGATAGCGCTCACGCTGGCGCCTCGCCTGGGCGGCGTTCTCGGCCAGCTCGACGCTGTGTCCTTCGTCGGTCAGGATCTCCTGCAGAAGGGCACGGATGCCCAGTTCATCATCGACGACAAGAATATTGGCCATAACTACACCTGCAAAACGGGAGCATCAACGGGGAATGATAGCGACACCTGCGCCCCACGATGGGCGGATTTTGCCTCAAGTTCAGGGCTTCCCCCAGGAGCGGCCCCCAGACTGGAGGCGCTGATCAGGGCATGGTGCTCTTCGGCGATTTTCTTCACCATGGGCAGGCCCAGGCCCGTGCCCTTGGTTTTGGTGGTGACGTAGGGCTCGAAAATGCGCTTTTCCACCCCCGGCGCAAAACCCGGGCCGTTGTCCTGCACCAGCAGCGTGACGTGGCTGACGCGGCCGTCGGCGCCCCGGCGCGGCAGGGCGCGCAGCCAGACCTGTCCGTCGTCCTGTCCGGCCACGGCGTCCATGGCGTTCTGCACCAGATTGTGGATGACCTGGCGCAGCTGCGTGCTGTCGGCGCGGATGGCGGGCAGATCGGGCGCGGTCTCGACGTGCAGCAGGCCGCGCTCCAGCGCGCCGCCGTAAAGGGGCAGGATGCCGGTGATCTCGTCAGCCAGGCTGACGGCCTTGAGCTGCGCCTTGGGCAGGCGGCCGTAATCGCGGAACTCGTTGACCAGGCGGATCATCGCCTGCACCTGCGCCACGATGGTGCTGACCGAGCGCGTCAGCAGCGCACGGTCGGCCTCATCCAGTTTGGCGTCCAGCTTGCGCTGCAGGCGCTCGGCGGCGAGCTGGATGGGCGTGAGCGGGTTTTTGATCTCGTGCGCCAGACGCTTGGCGACCTCTCCCCAGGCCTGTACGCGCTGGTGCGCGACCATCTGGCTGATGTCGTCAAACACCAGCAGGCGGTTGTTGCCCGGCAGCACGGCCACGCGCAGCATCAGCGTCAGGCTGAGTTCGGCCTTGCTGTGGACGTAATCAAAGCTCTCTTCCCACTGCGTCTGCGCCTGCCCGGGCGCCTGCTGGATCAGGCGCTGGAAGTGCTCGTCCACCGTCACCGCCAGGCCGCGCAGCTCGGGGCTGCGGTGCAGGGGCTGACCGATCAGCGGGTAGAAATCGACCTGCAGGATGCGCGAGGCGCCAGGGTTGGCGGTTTCCAGCAGCCCCTGGCTGTCAAACACCAGCACGCCTGCGCTGAGATTGTCCAGGATGGTCTGCAGCCGCGTGCGCGTGGTCACGATCTGGTTGACGCCGCGCTGCACCTGCGCGCGCGCATCGGCCAGCTGGTCGGTCATTTCGGCGAAGGCGCGCGTCAGGCCGCCCAGTTCGTCGTTGGAGGCAAAGGTCGGGCGGCTGCGCAGGTTGCCGCGCGCCACCTGCTCCACGCCCTGGGCCAGCAGCAAAAGTGGCGTCAGCAGCTGGTTGCCCAGCACCGAGGCCAGCAGGAAGGCGCCAAACAGCGCCAGCACCAGCGCCATCGTCAGCGTGCCGATGTAGGCCGAGCGCAGCCCGTCGCGGCCCAGCGCGCGCTGCTGGTATTCGCTGTAGGCCTGCTGCACCGACAGCGCCTGCCAGGCCAGCGTCGGCGGAACCGTCTGGCTGACCATCAGATAGTGATCGTTGTCGGTGCGCAGCGACAGGCTGCTGCCGGGCACCCAGGCCAGGGCGCGCAGCGTGACCGAGAGCGAATCCGGCGGGCCTTCGGCAGGCACGTCACCGGCAATATCCAGGCCATCGTATTCGGAGGCGACGCGCGCTGCCCGCGCCTGGCGCACCAGCGTTGGCGGTACGCGCACGAGGCGCAGCGGCTGGCCGCTGACGTCGGCCGACTGCAGCACCTGGCCGCGGCCATCCAGCCAGGTCACGCGGCTGGCGCCGAGCTGGTCGCGCAGGCGCTCCAGATCGGCCACGGTGACTTTGGCGGGCGCCAGCGCCAGGCGGTCGGCCCCCGCCAGCGTGCGCGATTTGAGATCGGCCTGCAGCGTGTCCAGCGTCAGGCGGCCCAGCGCCAGGCCTGCGTTAAGCGCGCTTTGCACGCGCTGGTCAAACCAGACTTCGAAACTGCGCGTGACAAACTGGTAGCTCACGGCATAAACCAGCGCGCCGGGCAGCACGCCGACCAGGCCCAGCAGGAATGCCAGTTTGACCAGCAGCCGGCTGCCGAACTTGCCGGCCTTGAGCCGCCGCCCCAGGCGCACCAGCGCCCCGACGATGACCGCCAGGAGGGTGATGGACGCCGCGATGTTGGCGCCAAACAGCCAGACCAGATGCTGGTCCACCCAGGAAGCGTCCTCGCGCGTCAGGGCCAGAACAAAGGCAAAAATCGTGGCGATGCCGACCAGGACCACGGCCGTGACCACCAGGGTCAGGGTGAGGGTGCGCCAGTTGCGCGGGGCGCGCAGTCGCGTCAGGGTGCGCCGGGCGCCTTCAGCGGCGGGCACCTCGTCCAGTTCCTGCGGCACAGGCGGCTCTGGCGTCACGGATCCACATCCAGCTGCTGCTGCACGCCCACATCCCAGCGCGTGCCGCTGCCCGAGCCCAGCAGCAGCAGTGGCGGCAGCTGCGTGGTGTCCAGGCGGTAGGACAGATCCACATAAAGACGCCGGCCGTCGGCCTTGTCCAGCTGCGTCTTGCCGGCCAGCACCCAGTTTTCCAGCCGCGACACGGCGATCAGGGCGCTGTTGAGGTCGGCGTAGCTCTCGCTGGCGTTTCCGGTGGTGACGCGCCAGGTGTTGGTCAGCGGCTGGTAGAGCAGCTTCCAGGTGCGCTGGCTGCTGGCAATGCGCTCATCGCGCCAGTACCAGCGCCGGGCGTACACCTGGGCTTCAGCGATGAAAACCAGGGGCACGGCCGCCTGCAGCACACGGTCGAATTTGGCCGGGAGCTCAAAACGCAGGTCGGCGTCCAGCACCAGCTGCTGCGCCGGGGTGACGCGCGCCTGTTCGTGCGTCAGCACCACGAACTGCGCCAGCGCCACCAGCGGCAGCATCAGCAGCGCGGCCAGCAGCATCCGCC
>NZ_JAWDIE010000010.1:0-129980 GCF_037688875.1 Amphibiibacter pelophylacis | reverse complement strand
GGGTCTGTCATCGGGGCGCGGCCTGTTCCACCCCGGGGGGCGTCTGGAACACCGTGCTGACGGTGCCCGGCAGCCCGGACACGACGAGGACGATCTGCGCCGCCAGCGCCAGCGCTGCAGCGGCTTGCGCGGCGCGCTGGCAGCGGGCGATGGCGCGGGCGGTGTCGGCGGGCTGGGGCGGGGCGGCTTCGGGGTTGAGCGTGTAGCTGCCGGGCTTTTCCAGGCGGACATCCAGCGCCAGCGCCAGCGCGCCCATGGGCCAGCCGCCGTTGGGCGAGGGCGTGCGGTCGGCCTCGCGGCGCAGCGCGGGCCAGCGGCGCAGGACAATGCGCGGCGCGATCAGCACGGCCGTCAGGCGGGCGGGCAGCCAGGAGAGCACGTCGTCGCTGCGCGCCGCCCAGGCGCCGCTGTGCAGGCGGTGATCGCGGTAGCCCCACATGGCGTCCAGGGTGTTGGCGCAGCGGTAGAGCACCGCGCCGGGCAGACCCAGCAGCGCCAGCCACAGCAGCGGCGCCACCCAGGCGTCGTTCAGGTTCTCGGACAGCGACTGCAGCGCCGAAGCGCGCACCTGCGGCGCGTCGAGCTGCGTGACATCGCGGCTGACGATGTGCGCCAGCGCCTGGCGCCCCTGGCTCAGACTGTCATCCTGCGAGGGCGCCAGCGCCGTTTCGACCTGCTGCACATGGTCGCGCAGGCTGCGCCAGGCCAGCGTGGGCTTGATCAGCAGCGCGAGCACCAGCGCCGTCCCGGCCATCCAGGCCAGCGCGGCGGCGGGCGACACGCCGTTGCGGGCGGCACCCAGCAGCGCCTGCATCAGGCCGATCTGCAGAGCGGCGGCCAGCAGCGTGGGCGGCAGCACCAGCGCCCACCAGGCCAGCGCGCCCAGCAGACGCTGCCGGATCGGGGATCGCACAGTCGCGCGATCGCCGTGCAGGCGGCGGCCCACCCCTGCGGCGGCGTGGCCGAACCAGGCGACGGGGTGCCAGCGGTTGGGCGGCTCGCCCAGAGCGTCCAGCGCCCAGGCCAGCAGCAGCGCCAGCGCCGCGACCACGCCCAGCAGCAGTCCGTCCAGAAAGCCCAGCCCCAGGCGCAGGTGCGTCAGGCCCTGCTCGCCCAGCAGCCAGGAGAGCAGCAGCATCGGCGCTCAGTCCTCGATGCCGCGCTGCGCGGGGATGCCCGCGTCGAAAGCGTGCTTGATCTTGCGCATCTCGGTCACCGTGTCGGCGATCTCGACGATCTCCTGCGGGCAATCGCGCCCGGTCAGCACCACCGTGGTCTGCGCGGGGCGCTGGGCCAGCGCGTCCAGCACCTCCTGCAGGGGGATCCAGCCAAAGCGGATGGGGTAGGTGATTTCGTCCATCACGACGAGGAAGTGCTCGCCCGCCAGCATCAGGTCGCGGGCGCGGGCCCAGCCGTCGCGGGCGAGCTGCGCTGAGCGCTCCAGATCGTGGCTTTTCCAGGAAAAGCCATCGCCCAGGCCCTCGATGGGCACGCCGATCTGCTCGAACATGCGGTGTTCGCCAAAGCGCGCGCTGGGCACTTTCATGAACTGATAGATGTGCACTTTTTTGCCGCGCCCGTGCGCGCGCAGCGCCAGGCCAAAGGCGGCGGTCGATTTGCCCTTGCCGTCGCCGGTGTTGACCATCAGCAGGCCCCGGCGCTCGCCGCTGGGTTTGTCATGGCGGCGTTCGGTGGGCGGCTGTTCGATGTCCATGCGTGCGGTCCAGTCAAGGGGAATGTGGAATGTGAAGCCGGGATTTTAGGCGAGGGGCTGAACCGCGGTGTCTGGCTGCCGAACATCCTTCGAACCGATGTTTTGGCGTTGACCGAAAACTACATCGTAGGCTGGATGACCCTGACCACTCCGCCGATGAAGAGCGGTTTGTTCTGATTGGCCTGAGTCGGCAGCTCAGACGGTTGGTCGTGTGTCACTGTTACCGGTTGCAGGGAGACACGATTTGCATCATTTCCGCCCGGAAAGCCACCCCCCGAGAGGCCCGTTTTTATCCTTGAAGACCTGATATGCGCGACGAATACGATTTTTCCAAAGCGCGGCGCAAGCCCCACGCTGCTGCGCTGAAAAAGCAGATCACCATCCGGCTGGATGAAGAGGCCATCAACTACTTCAAGTCGGTTTCGGACGAGGTCGGGATTCCGTACCAGAGTCTGATCAACCTCTATCTGCGCGATTGCGCCGAGCAGCGCCGCAAGCTGGATCTCAGCTGGAAGTGACTGGCGCAGCAACTCCGGCTTCAGCCGCCCATTCCCGCATCATCTCTACACCCGCCGTCGCCCCGCCGCAGACGATGGCCAGCACCTCGTGGCTGCGGGCCAGCACCGGGTGTAGAGGGCCTTGCGGGGCCAGCACGGCCAGGCTGGCGCCGCAGGCGGGCTCGACGACCACGCGGTGCTGATCGACAAAGCGCAGGCTGGCGGCGATGGCCTGCGCGTCGCTGACCAGCACGCTGTGTACCGGGTGTTCGCGCCAGCAGCGCAGCGCCTGCTCGCACACGCGCCGCGCGCCCAGCGACGTCGCGCGCGAGGTGATGGCGCCGATATCCACCGTCTGACCCGCCAGCGTGGCCGCGCGGAACGATGCGGCGCCCTCGGTTTCAACGGCCAGCACCGGCACGTCGTGCCAGCCCTGCTCCTGCAGCCCGCGCACCACGCCCGCCAGCAGGCCGCCGCCGCCCACCGACAGTACGACGGCGCCGGGTTTCGGGCCCTGGCGAGCGGCCTCGGCGATCAGGCTGGCGTGGCCCTGCCACAGCAAAGGGTCGTCAAAAGGGTGGATCAGGGCGGCATCTGCCGTGATCAGCGCCAGCGCGGCGCTGTGCGCTTCCTGCCACGAGGCGCCGTGCACCTGCACTTCGGCGCCCAGATCGCGCAGGGCCTGCAGCGCGCGCTGCGGCGTGGTCTGCGGCACCACGACGGTCACCGGCAGGCCGAGCGCCCGCCCCGACCACGCCACCGCCAGCCCGGCGTTGCCGCCCGACGACGACACCAGCCGCCGTGCCCCGCGCCGGGCGTGGTGCTCGCAGGCCAGTCCCACGCCACGCAGCTTGAAAGAGCCCGGCGGCTGCAGGGCCTCCATCTTCAGCCAGACGCGCCGCCCGGGCGCGCCCAGAAGCGGGGATTCGATCAGCGGGGTTTCGATGTGCAGCGGCATAATCGCCAGATTATGTCTTCTGGCCTGACGCACTTGTCCACGCACTTGTCATGACCCCGTCCCCTCGCAACGAAGTGCCGCAGTTTGCCGTGCTGGGCCACCCGGTGGCGCACAGCCGCTCGCCTTGGATCCACGCCGAGTTCGCACGGCTCACCGGCATTCCCCTGGATTACGGCCGCCGCGATGGCCACGAGGCCGGGCCCGCCGCCTGGCGTCATCTGTTGATCCAGGCGCGGCGCGACGGCCTGCGCGGCTGCAACGTCACCGTGCCCTACAAGTTCGACGCCCTGGCCAGCAGCCACAGCGAGACACCGCGCGCACGTCGCGCCGGAGCGGCCAACACGCTGACTTTCACCGACGACGGCAAGATCGAAGCGGACAACACCGACGGCGTGGGCCTGGTCTGGGACATCACCGTCAACGCGGGTGTGGCGCTGGTCGGGCAGCGGGTGCTGCTGATTGGCGCGGGCGGCGCGGCCAGTGGCGTGCTGGGCCCGCTGCTGGAGCAGCAACCCGCCGGGCTGGTCGTCGTCAACCGCACGCTGGAGCGTGCCCGCGCGCTCGTGGCCTCGCACGCCGACCTGGCCGGATCGACCCGGCTGTCCGCCTGCGCGCCGGCCGATGTGGGCGAGGCGTATGACGTGGTCATCAACAGCAGCAGCAGCAGCCTGGCCGGGGTGGTGGGCGCGCCGGTTCCCGCGCGCGTGCTGCGCCCCGGGGGCCTGGCGCTGGACATGATGTACGGCCCCGCCGCCCGGTCTTTTCTGGACTGGGCCTGCGCAGGCGGCGCCATGGCGCGCGATGGCCTGGGGATGCTGGTGGGCCAGGCGGCGGAATCCTTTGCCGTCTGGCACGGCGTGCGGCCCCCGGCCGCGCAGGTGCTGGCCACGCTGCGCGAGCTGGTGGACCGCCCTTCATGATGCTCGCCCGCCCCGGAACCCTGCTGCTGCGCTGGCTGCTGCTGATGCTGGTCGGCGGTCTGCTGCTGCAGGGCTATTTCGCGCTGCGCATCGCGATGATGCGGGTCTCGCTGCCCGCATCGACCACGGTGCAGCGCACCGAACTGGCGCGCATCGCCTTGGATCCGCAGCTGCCTTTTCACTGGTCGCAGGAGCGCCTGGGCCACGCCGAACTGCCCGACAACCTGCGCCGCGCTGTGATCGCCTCGGAAGACGCCGGTTTTGTCAGCCACGGCGGCGTCGAGTGGGCCGCGCTGCGTCAGGCCTGGCAGCGCAACCAGGCCGCCGAGGCGCGCACCGAGCGCCTCAACGAGCGCCGCCAGGCCAGCGCTGAACGCCGCCACAAGCCAGCGCCCGACCCGGTCGAGCCCAAGGTGGTGGGCGGCTCGACCATCACCCAGCAGCTGGCCAAGAACCTCTTTCTGTCGGGCGAGCGCAATTTCCTGCGCAAGGGGCAGGAGCTGGTGATCGCGCTGATGCTCGAGGCGCTGCTGGACAAATCGCGCATCCTGGACATTTATCTGAACTCGGTGGAATGGGGCAATGGCGTGTTTGGCGCCGGGGCCGCCGCGCCGCATTATTTTGGCCGTCCGGCCGCCAGCCTGAGCCTGGCGCAGGCCGCGACGCTGGCCGTGCTGCTGCCCTCGCCCAAGCGCTACGGCCAGAACATCGCCAGCGGCTTCATCCGGGGCCGTGCGAGCCTGATTGCGCGGCGCTCCGGCGCGGTCGCCATTCCGCGCGATTGAGCGGCAGTCGCGGGACAGCAGCATGAACGACGATTTTTTCCCTTCAGCCCCCGACGACGGCGATTTCCCGCCCGCGTGGTTTGATCTGGACCCGCTGACACGCGAGATCGCGCAGGCCGCCGCCGCCGCCATCGTCGATGAGGATCTGGATTACGCCGCCGCCCGGCGCCGCGCGGTGCAGGACCTGGGGCTGGAGCGCGTGCGCGCCCACCTGCTGCCCAGCCCCGAAACGCTGGAAGACGCGGTGCGCGCGCACCTGCGGCTGTTTCACGCTGACACCTGGCCGCAGGAGCTGCGCGCCCTGCGCGAGGCCGCGCTGACGTTTCTGAAGCGCCTGCCCTTCGATGCGGTTTATGTGCGCGGCGCGGTCTGGCGCGGCACGGCGACGCGCCTGTCCTGCGTGCACGCCGAAATCTACAGTGACGACCCCAAGCTGGCCGAGATGCAGCTGCTGGACCAGGGCTGGCCGCTGGAGCAGGTGGGCGACGGCCGCTCGCACGACCCGGTGCTGCATCTGCCGCTGCCGGTCCCCGCGTGGCGGGAAATGAGTTCGCTCTACCTGTATCTGCTGCCGCGCGAGGCCCTGCACGGCGCGCTCAAGGCGGATACGCGCGGCCGCCGCTGGCGCGGTACGCCGCAGGAACTGGCTGATCTGCTGGAGCCTGAATGAGTTTTCAGCCGCCTCGGATTGAGGGTTTCTGCTGGGATAAGCGCCGAAAAGGCTGGATACGCGCTGAAATCGCGTAAACTGCGCCAAATTACGAAGTGGCCTTGGCCGCGTCGGCGGGCCGTGCGCAGCACTGCGGCGACCGCTGGCGTCTGGCGCATTGTGCCCGATGTCATGGCCTCTGCTTTTTTGGGGAAAACCAATGGATCTGCGCAAACTGAAAACCCTGATCGACCTCGTGTCCGAATCAGGCATCTCCGAACTGGAAATCACCGAAGCCGAGGGCAAGGTGCGCATCGTCAAAAGCAGCCCCGTGGCCGCCGCTCCGGCGCCCATGATGGTGGCGGCCGCCCCCGCTGCGCCAGTGGCTGCCGCCGTGTCGCCCAGCGAAGCGCCGTCCAGCGTCTCGCTGGCGGATTCGCCGGTGAGCGTGCCCATCATCACCGGCCACATCATCAAATCGCCCATGGTCGGCACCTTCTACCGCGCAGGCAGTCCGGGCGCGCCGCCCATGGTCCAGGTCGGCAGCGGTGTCAAACTGGGCGAGGGGGTCTGCATCATCGAGGCCATGAAAATCATGAACGAGATCGAATCCGAGTTCACCGGCACCATCAAGCAGGTGCTGGTTGAAAACGGCGAGGCCGTCGAATACGGTCAACCCCTGTTCGTGGTGGAATAAGCCATGTTCCGCAAAGTCCTCATCGCCAACCGCGGCGAAATCGCCCTGCGCATCCTGCGCGCCTGCCATGAAATGGGCATCCAGTCGGTGGTGGTGTACTCCGAGGCTGACCGCGACGCCAAGTACGTCAAGCTCGCCGACGAGGCCGTCTGCATCGGCCCGGCGCCGTCCGCGCAGAGCTACCTCAACATGCCGGCCATCATTGCCACGGCCGAGGTCTCCGACGCCGAAGCCATTCACCCCGGCTACGGTTTCCTGGCCGAGAACGCCGATTTCGCCGAGCGCGTCGAGCGCAGCGGCTTCACCTTCATCGGGCCCAGCGCCGAGAACATCCGCCTGATGGGCGACAAGGTTTCGGCCAAGCAGGCCATGATCGCGGCCGGCGTGCCCTGCGTGCCGGGTTCGGGCGGCGCGCTGCCCGACGATCCGGTCGAGATCACGCGCATCGCCCGCGAGGTCGGCTTCCCCGTCATCATCAAGGCGGCGGGCGGCGGCGGCGGTCGCGGGATGCGCGTCGTGCACACCGAGGCTGCGCTGATCAACGCCGTGCAGACCACACGCGCCGAGGCGGGCGCCGCTTTCGGCAACCCGGCGGTCTACCTGGAAAAATTCCTGCAGAACCCGCGCCACATCGAGATCCAGATCATGGCCGACAAGCACCGCAATGCGGTGTGGCTGGGCGACCGCGACTGCTCCATGCAGCGCCGCCACCAGAAGGTGATCGAAGAAGCGCCGTCGCCGGGCATCCCGCGCAAGCTGATCGAGAAAATCGGTCAGCGCTGCGCCGACGCCTGCCGCAAGATGGGTTATGTGGGCGCGGGCACATTCGAGTTCCTGTTCGAGAACGGCGAGTTCTATTTCATCGAGATGAACACACGCGTTCAGGTCGAGCACCCGGTCACCGAATGCGTCACCGGCATCGACATCGTGCAGACGCAGATTCGCGTCGCGGCGGGCGAAAAGCTGTCCTTCACGCAGAAGGACATCGTTCAGCGCGGGCATTCCATCGAGTGCCGCGTCAACGCCGAAGACCCGTACAAGTTCATCCCCTCGCCGGGCCTGATCCAGGGCTGGCACCCGCCTGGCGGCCCGGGCGTGCGCGTGGACACGCACATCTACAGCGAGTATTACGTGCCGCCGCACTACGATTCCATGATCGCCAAGATCATCGTGCACGCCGACACGCGCGCCGCCGCGCTGGCCAAAATGCGCATGGCGCTGGAAGAAACGGTGATCGAGGGCATCAACACCAACATTCCGCTGCACCGCGAGCTGATGGCCGACCCGGCTTTTGCCGAAGGCGGCACCAGCATCCACTACCTGGAAGGCTGGCTGGCCCAGCGCAAGCGCTGATGCACACGTTGACCCTGCAGCTGGCCGAATCGCTGGTCGAGCCTGTCGGCGACGCGCTGATGGACGATCTGGACGCGCTGTCGGTCTCGGTCATCGACGCGCAGGCCGACAGCGAGAGCGAAATCGCGCTCTTCGGCGAGCCCGATATGCCCGCGCCTGCGCCCGGCTGGGCGCTGTCGGCGCTGGAGGCGCTCTTTGACACCGAAGCCGATGCGCAGGCTGCCGCCGCGTGGGTGCTGGCGCAGTTTCCGGACGTGCGCCTGATCGGGATCGACCTGCTGCCCGACAACGACTGGGTGCGGCTGTCGCAGGCGCAGTTCCAGCCGGTTCAGGTCACGCCCAGCTTCTGGGTCACGCCCAGCTGGTCCGATGCCCCAGACGGTGCACAGACGCTGTTGCGCCTGGACCCCGGGCTGGCTTTTGGCACCGGCAGCCACCCGACTACGCTGATGTGCCTGCGCTGGCTGGCCCGAAGCGGCACGGATCACCCCGGCGCGCTGCTCGACTACGGCTGCGGCTCCGGCATTCTGGCCATCGGTGCGGGCCTGCTGGCCCAGGCCAGCGGGCAGGAGCGTCTGCTGGACGGCGTGGACATCGACCCCGCCGCCTGGCAGGCCACGCAGGACAACGCCGCCGCCAACGGCGTGGCGGTGCGCGCGGGCGGTCCGGACATTCTCACCCCCGGCCAGCGCTACCCGGTGGTGCTGGCCAACATCCTGGCCTCGCCGCTCAAGCTGCTCGCGCCGCTGCTGTGTGGCCGCGTGGCGCCCGGCGGGCGTCTGGTGCTGGCCGGCATCCTGGAGCGCCAGACCGCCGAGCTGCAGGCCGCTTACGCGCCGTGGATGGATCTGGTCGCCGAAGACACGCTGGACGGCTGGGTTCTGCTCACTGGATCGCTCAGGGACTGAGCACGCTGGGCGGAGGCCGCATCTCGAAAGATGCGATCTGAAAAATTCATATCAAAATCTCGAAATAAAAGGGAATAGATTTTCGATTTATCGCCGATTTCTGTGAAATTTTTCCTAAAATTTGCCTCAGCATATTTCCTGATAAGCCGATCAGGAAAAGACGCCGCAGCACAGCAGGATCCCGCGATGAATGTCGATCTGTTTTCCCGAATCGAGGTCACTCCGCCTTATTTCGCGTTTGAAACGCTGGCCAGCGAGGGCGATCAGGTCGTTGCGCCGATCGCGCCGGAGCAGAACCGGGGCGGCGAGGAATCGCTGATGGCATCGGCCGAAGTCGGGCGGCATCTGGCCATTCTGGGGTCCTGCGCGCTGGCGCAGATGCAGGCCGAAACGGGCCGTTTTTTTTATCTGGCGCAGGAGGCCACGCTGGTGCGGCTGCCGGCCAGTGAATCCGCAGTGCGTGGCCCGCTGCAGGCCCGCGCCCGCGCCCGTCACCTGACGGCCCGCGACGCCAGCGCCACCGCCGAGCTGTGCAACGGCCAGGGTCAGGCGCTTTTCCAGCTGGATGTCGATTACAAGGTGCTGCGCCCGGCCGTCTTCCAGAAGCTGTACCGCGCCCACCATTGCCCGACGCCGCCCAGCACGCGCAACCCCTATCTTGACAACGCCCCGCTGCGCGTCAGCGCGCTGGATGCCAATGGCATGGAGGCCTATTTTGGCCCCGTGGAGCCCGCCGACTGCGCCGGGCATTTCGACGATTACCCCTGCCTGCCTGTCGCCATCCTGATGCACACGCTCTCGCAGGCGGCCGGTTACTACTTCGCGCTGGGCCTGGGGCTGACGGCGCAGGATGCGCTGTCCATCGGGCGAGCGTTTTACCAGGTGCAGAAGGCGCACATCCGCGCCCACCGCCTGGTGTTTGCCGGGCAGGCCGTGCGCATCAACGTGCGCCCGCCGCGCTCCTATCCGTCGGAGGACATTCCGTCCGACTGGGCGGAAATGGAGGTCTTCGCCAGCGATCCGGACACCGACGAGGTGTTTGGCTCCGCGCTGATGACGCTCAGCCCGGCGCCCAACGCGGTGCTGCGCAAGAAGCCACGCAGCCGCCGCACTTTTGTGCCCAGCGTGGTCTACTTCAATTCGACCTCGGTCGATGGCGATGCGCTGTGGGCCGAGCAGCCGCTGCCCGCAGAGGCGCTGCAGGACAAGGACACGGCCGACGCCCCAGCCTGACGCCCACAGGCGGCTGCGCAAAAAGCAAACCCCGGCAGGACCGGGGTTTTGTCTTTCGGAAGTGACCCTGAGGCGGGTCCGGGCCTCAGCCTAGATTGACTTCGGCACGAATCTGCCACTGGCCTTGGGCGGTTTTCTCCCAGTACTGGCGCTTCGTGCGCGTCTGGCGGCTGGACGAATCGCGTTCGGTGAAGGTGGTCACCATGGTCGGCGCCTTGGCGCCTTCCCAGCTGAACACGCTCAGATCGCTGATCTGGCTGACGTGCTGCGGGCCCTGCAGCGGGCGCTCGACGAAGCGGCCGCGGTCGAAATTGTCGCGCGTGCCCAGATCGTCGGGCATGGGTCCGCTGCCGCCCTGGCTGGAGGCGATGTAGAAGCTGTCGCTGCTGCTGTCCTCTGGCAGGGCCTGCGCGGCCTTGCGGATGGCTTCGGGCGCGCTGGCCAGATCGCCCTGCGTGGCCTTGATGCGGCTGGCCGCCCAGCGGTCCCAAGTGGCGAGGAATTCAGCGCGGCGCTCGGACGGCGTTCCCGCCTTGACCCAGTGCAGCGCTTTGCTCAGGATGACTGGTGTGCTGCGCGGCACGGCGCTCATCAGCGCCTGCAGGTCGTCGTTGGCCATGGCCACGCAGCCGTCGGTCGCCTGCGGCGCCCGCGAGAAGGTGGTGAAGGGCACGCCGTGCAGCCAGATGCCACTGCCGGTGCGCTGCAGCATGCGATCGTAGGTATTGGGGTAGTTCAGCGGCATCGCGCCGGAGCCGTAAATACTGCCCAGCTGCGAGACCGTGTTGCGGTCCATGTGGTATTGAGTGAAGTAGACGCCCAGTGGCGTGCGCTGGTCACCTTCAACCGATTTGCTGATGCCGTCCTTGCCGACCGAGGCGTAGAAATCCATCACACGCTGCGGCCCGGAGGGCGTGTTCTTGTACAGATAGATGCGGTTGCGGCTGGCGTCCAGCGCGATCACATAAGGCACCGAGGCGGGCAGGGCGACGATCTGTTCGGGCACCTGATCGGCGGCCGGACGATCGAGCAGGCTTTGCACGCGTTTGTGCGCTTCGGTGCGCAGTTCGGTCAGGCGCTTGTCCTGGCTGGGCGTGGCCGGATCGCCCAGCGCCTGCAGCTGGCCGCTGCGGATGGTCAGCAGGTCCGCCCAGGTCAGGCGGGCCAGATCAAAATTGGGCTGCTCGGCGAGCAGGTGCTCGTTGGCCGCGATGGCCTTGTCCAGCTGGCCCTGAAAAAGCAGCTGGTAAATCTGGACCAGCTGGTCCTCGGGATGCTGGCCGCCAACCTCCAGATCCAGCAGCGGGTTGCCGTTGCCGCTGTCGTCCAGCAGCAGGCGCGAGGCCCCGGACGAAGAGGGTGCGCTGCCTGCACGGGCCTTGAGCGCCGCGCTGACCGCCGTGCCCAGCGCTTTGGGGGCCGGGGTGCTGGCCCGGGCTTCTTCTCCCCCCGAACCCAGCCACACGCCCAGGCCCACAAAAACGGCCAGGGTGGAAACGCTGAGCAGACTGCGACGTAAGGCGATGCGATGCATGGGCATGTCAGAGGGAGGATGCAAGGGTCAGCGGCCGCTCTCGTCGCTGATCAGCCAGCGTCCGCCCTGCTGCTGCATGCGGATGGACTTGCGCGAGGTCGAGTTCAGGCCGGGAGCCCGGTACTGTTGGGTGAAGGACACCTGCGCTTCGCTGCCGTTGATGCGGGTGCTGAACCCGGACAGCGCGACGCTGATGTTTTTCTTGCCGACGATGCGGTCGCGGCGGTCTTTTTCCCACGCTGCGCGCGAGCTGTAGGAGCCCCGGAAATCAGGGGTGTAGGCGCCCAGGTAGGCGCTCATGTTCTTGTCAGCCCAAGCCTGAGCCCAGGCTTTCAGGGCCGCTTCCACATCGGCCGGGCTCGTGGCGGCGGGCTTGGGCGCGGCGGGCGCCTCAGCCGCAGCGGGTTTGGCCGCAGGAGCGGCAGCCTCTGCCGGTTTGGCCACGGGTTTGGTTTCGGGCTTCGCTGGCGCCGCCGGAGCAGCAGTAGCGGGTGCGGCCGGGGCGGCTGAAGCAGGTGCGGCAGCCGCGCTGGCTACCGTCACCGGCTTGACCGCTGGTGTGACTGCAGCAGCGCCGTCGCCATTGAGCTCGCGCAGCAGCGCCAGCTTCGGGGGAATCTTGTCGTTCTTGCCGTTGATCTGCAGCGCCTTGGAGTAGGCCTGGCTGGCCAGCTGGGCATAAATATCGCCCAGATTCTGGTACGCGGTGGCGTAGGCCGGATTCGTGCGGATGGCCTTTTCCAGTGCGGTGCGCGCTTTGTCGTACTCGCCCTGCGACGCCAGGATGGTGGCGATGTTGTTCCAGGGCATGGGCGAATTGGGCACGTCCTTGGCCAGCTTCTCGAAGGTGGCCAGCGCCTCGGTGCGGCGCTCCATCAGGGTCAGCAGCACGCCCCGGCGAAAGCGCATGGCGTTGTCGCCCGGCGTCTTGGCCAGAGCCTGATCGACCAGCGCCAGCGCTTCGCTGTTCTGGCCCTGCTGCATCAGCTTCTGGATCTCCTGCTCCTGGCCCCAGGCGGGGGACGATAGCAGTCCGCCAAGACTGCCGACCAGTGCGGCAGCAGCAAGGTGCCTGAACAGGCGGGACGGACGGACGTTCGGTCGGGCAGAAGTCATGGTTTGTGCGGGGGAAGATTCAGGAATTGGCCGCCGATTCTAGCGTGAATGCCTGAGTCACCGGGTGATTTTGCGGGCGCGAAGCGGCCATACTGCCTGCGGACTTCTGTCGCAGGGGGAGGGCACAAAAAGCAGCGCCGACCCGGAAAACGTCAGGCCGGCGCTGCGTGGAAACGGGGGCGGACAGGGTGCCGCCCCGGACCGGTGGGATCAGCGGTTGGATTCGCGCAGGATCTTCCACTGACCGTTCTGCTGCACCCACACCAGCACTTTACGGGTCGAATCGTTGTAGTTCGACGAGGAGTAGCGCTGCTCGAACGAGGTTTCCACCAGGTTGTTGGGCAGCGCGCGGCTGGTCAGGCTGTTCAGCGTCACCGTGATGTTGCCCGGCTTGGACAGTGCAGCGCGGCGCTGGTTGGCCCAGGCGGCCTTGCTGGAGCCAGCCGGCACAAAGTTGGTGGCATAGAACCCGGCGTAGCTGGCGAAGTTCTTGCTGGACCATGCGGCAGCCCAGTCGCGGGCGGCCTGTTCAACGGCGGCATTGCCAGCAACGGCCGGAGCCGGACTGGTCGGCAGCGGGGTGGTCGGTACCGGCGTCGGGCCAGCGGTATTCACCATCACCGGATCCTTGGCTGCGCTGTCCAGGCCTGCGGGGTTGGCATCGATCGGGCAGCGTGTGGCGGCATCCTGACCGGCGGTCCATGTGTTGACTTCATCCACCCAGCCTGCGGTGTTCAGGCGGTTGACGTTCAGCGCGTTCACCAGACGGCCCATCGAAGCGTAGGCCTTGAGCTGCGCGGCGTCCAGATCAAACTGGGCGTTGGCAAATTCGCGGCGGGCGGTGTAGAGCTCGTTTTCGCCGTTCAGCAGGTCCAGCAGGCTGCGCTGGCCGATGTCGAACTGCTGGCGGTAGGCATTGCGGGCGCGGGTGATGGCCTGGACGTTGTTGTCCAGGTAGGCGAGCTGCTGGCGCAGCTTGAGCACATCGTTGTAGGCGACCGAGGCATTCTGGCGGGCGTCGCGGCAGGCGCTGTCACGCAGATCCATGGCCTGGTTCAGCAGCTGGCTGTACTTGCGGGCGTTGGCGGTGCTGGTCGGGTTGAGCAGGTTCCAGTTCAGCTCAACGCCGCCCTGGACGTTGGCCGACTTGTTCACGCCGGAGGTGATGCCGTTGCTCAGGTTGGTGATCTGGTCGGCGTTCTGGTACTTGGTGGCAGAGCCACCGGCTTGGCCGATCAGCGACAGCGTCGGCGCATTGCCCGATTCGGCCGAAGCCACCTGGGCGCGCACGGCGCGGACGTTTTCGATGGCAGCCGCCACGTTGGGCGAGCTCAGGGCCGTGGCCTGCAGCATGGCACCGGCGCTGGCGGGCAGCTGGCGACCCATCTGGGCGGGAATCGGCATGTCGGCGGGCGGCAGCTCGCCGATGACGCGGCGATAGCGCTCGGACACATCGTGCAGGTTGGCGCGCTCGGTCACCAGGTTGGATTCGGCCAGGGCCAGACGGGCAGCAGCCTGCTCGGCGTCCACACCGCGGCCCACACCGGCCTTGGCGCGCGACGTGGTCTGGTCAAACGCGTACTTATGCTGGTTGTAGTTGTCCTGGGCCAGCTGGACCAGCTGGCGGTAGCGGGCCACGTCGATGTAGGCGCGGGCCGCTTCGAAAGCCGCGTCTTCGGAAGCCTGAAAGAATTCGAAGTACTTCTGCAGCTTGCCGTGACCGGCGCGGATCACGTCATTGCGCACCGAGCCGTCCCACAGCAGCTGGCTGGCAGACAGGGTGGCGCTCAGGCCGCCGCTGCGGGCCCATTTGGAGTTGTACTGCGCAGTAGCGCGGTTGCCCGACAGCAGGGCGTCGGCCTTCAGGCCCAAGCGCGGCAGGTTGGCTGCGCTGGCCACGTTGACGTCTTCCAGGGCCGCTTTCAGGGCGTGGAAGCTGGCCGTGACCGAAGGATTGGTTTCCAGAGCTTTTTGCACGGCCGCTCCCAGCGGCGTGGACTGCGCGGTGCCAGCCTGCTGGGCCATTGCGGTACCGCAGGCGAGAGCCATTGCGCTCAGGGCCAGAGGACGAACAGAAGAAAGAAGGACGTGACGCAGATTCATAGTGTGTGTCTGTTCCGCAAATGGGGTTGAAAACGGCCTCTGATTGAGGCTTCTCAGGAAAGTAGAGACATTGTGCCTGCAAATCCCCGCCGGGACATGTTGGTCTGACCCCTGATGAAGGGTCTTGTGACCCAGGCTGAAGAGGATTCAGGGCACTATGCGGGAGGGCTGTTGTTTTTTGTTTACATGCCTTGACGCTGGGCTGACGGCTGAATCAGCCACGGCGGTCCAGCCATCTGTCCGGGGCCGGACCTTGGGCCTGGCCCCGCTTTGCTGGTCTTTTCGCGCGTTTGGTCCGCTGGAAGCGCATGTACGCTGATTCCAGTGTCTGAGCAGGACGGGGTGCCATGGGCGGTCCGGCCTTCTGGGGCGTCGTGCAATTCAAATACGGTCACAAACAGCATGAGGGAAGCAGGCCAGTCTCCGGCACACCTGCGCCAGCGCATGGCCCGGCGCTGGCGGGGGCTTGCGGCTGTCCTTGCAGGCTCGGTGCTGGCCTGGAGCCTGCAGGCTTTCGAGATTCCGGCGCCCATGGAGCGCGCCGCGCGCGAGGCTGGCCCTGCGGTGGTGACCCTGCTGCAGAGCCTCAAACGCGCCACCGACGCCGTGCAGCCGGGCAACGATCTGGATGCGCTAAACCGTGTCAACAACTTTTTCAATCAGAATATCCAGTATGGCGATGATCTGGAGGTCTGGGGCAAGGTGGATTACTGGGCCTCGCCTTTTGAAACTTTCAAACGGGGGTATGGCGATTGCGAAGATTATGTGATAGCCAAATACTTCACCCTGCTGCAGATGGGAATGTCGCCCGAGAAACTCCGTTTTGTGTATGTCCGGGCCACGATGGCGGGGTCACCCAAACCCATTGCGCACATGATTCTGGCCTATTACGCCACGCCCACGACCACCGACCCGTTGATTCTGGATATTCTGGACAACGCCGTCAAACCCGCTTCGCAGCGGCGCGATCTGGTGCCGGTGTTCAGTTTCAACACGCAGGGGCTGTGGCAGGGGGTCAGCGGGTCCAGCCAGGGCAACGCGGCGGCGCGGCTGTCGCCCTGGCGCGATCTGCTGGAAAAGGTCAAAGGCGAAGGCTTTGTTTTCTGACGGGGGCCAGGCAAGGCACCCAGTAAAAGGATATTCATCATGTCATTGATCCGTCAGATCTGGTTGCTGTGCCTGGTCTCGGTCCTGTTGGCTTTCGGGGGCAGCTTTGCGGTATCGCTCAACTCGATACACAGCTATCTGCAGGACCAGCTGACCCAGAAAAACAACGACATGGCGCAGTCACTGTCGCTGACGCTGGGCGGACTGGGGGGCGACCGCGTGGCCATCGAGCTGTCGATTTCCAGCCAGTTCGATACCGGCAACTATGAGCGCATCGTGCTGAAAATGTCGGACGGCTCGGTGATCGAGCGCCAGGCGCCGACGCGGGTGGATGGCGTGCCGCAGTGGTTCAGCCGTCTGGCCGTAGTGCGCGCGGCGCCGGGGCTGTCGCAGGTGTCCAGCGGCTGGGCGCAGCTGGGGCAGCTCACCGTGGTCAGTCAGTCGGGTTTTGCCCAGGCCGAGCTGTGGCAATCGACCCGGCGCAGTTTTGTGATTTCGCTGCTGGTGGCGCTGCTGACCGGGGCGCTGGCCTGGGTGGTGGTGCGTCGCATCCGCCGTCCGCTGGACGCCACGGTGGGCCAGGCCGAGGCCATCATGCAGCGGCGCTTCATCACCGTGGAAGAGCCCGCCGTGCCCGAGCTGCGGCGTGTCACCGTCGCCATGAACGACATGGTGGACCGCGTGCGCACCATGTTTGCCGACCAGGCCGTGCAGCTGGAAAAGCTGCGTCAGCAGGCGCAGTGCGACCCGCTGACTGGGTTGTGGAACCGCGTCAGCTTCTTCGCTGACCTGCGCGCCTCGCTGGAGCGTGAGGACGGCGCCGACAGTGGCTACCTGATGCTGGTGCGTCTACTGGATCTGGCTGAAATCAATCGCCGCGTGGGCTATCACAAGACCAACGAGATCATTTCCAGCATCGCCACCACGCTGCAGACCAGCGCCTGCGATCTGCAGGGCGTTCGCCTGGGGCGCCTGAATGGCACCGATTTCGCGCTGAGCTGCTCCAGCCTGGACAGCATCCAGCACTTCGCCGACCACCTGCTGTCCGAACTGCGCGAGCGCTTTGCCGAGCTGGATGAATCCAGCGCGGTGGTCTGCGGGGTGGCCAGCTGGCACCACGGCATGCCGATTTCGGTGCTGATGGCCACGGTCGACGAGGCGCTGGCCAAGGCCGAGCGCAAGGGTCTGTTTGCGCAGGAGCACGTGCATTCGCTGCAGGAGCCTGTCATGGGCGAAGGCCAGTGGCGCGACGGCCTGGTGCTGGCGGTGCGTGAGCAGCGCATGCAGCTGGTCGAATACCCGGTCATCAACCCGCAGGGCCAGCTCCTGCACCTGGAGTGCCCGCTGCGCCTGCAGGTCGAAGAGGGCGGCGCATTCCTGCCGGCCGCGCGCTGGCTGCACTTTGCGCAGCGCGCGCAGCTGCTGTCGGCGATCGACCTGCTGGCGGTGCGCACTTCGCTGCAGGCGATTGCGGCGGACGGCATCGAGCGCGCGGTCAATATCGCGCCGGTCACTTTCAACGACAGCAATTTCGTGTCGACCCTGATCGGCGTGCTGCAGGGCTTTGGCAAACCGGTGGTGAAGAAGCTGTGGTTCGAGGTCGGCGAACAGGTCACCCAGACCCACCTGAGCGTGCTGCGCCAGCTGGTGACGCAGACGCGGGAGCTGGGCGTGCACGTCGGCCTGGAGCACGCGGGCGAAGCGCTGCTGAAGGTCGACGGTCTGCTGGAAATCGGGCTGGATTACATCAAAATGGATGGCAGCCAGGTCAAGGACATCGCCGAAGACCTGACCCGCCGCGAACAGCTCGCCAGTACCGTGCGCTGGCTGCGCTCGGGTGGCGTGACGGTGATCGCAGAAGGCGTGACGCACGCCGAGGACATCGCCCTGATCTGGCAGTGCGGCTTTGATGGCATCACCGGGCCGGCGGTGCAGGTGAAGGGGTGACCGGGCGGATTGGGGCGGAGCGACTCAATCCTCCAGCGGCAGCTCCAGTTGCACAGGGCGCGGGCGGCTGGGTGCGGCCTGACTGGGCTCCAGCGCGCCGACGCGCACGCCCAGCAACCGCAGGCGGCGCTCCAGCGGCACGCGGCGCAGGCAGGCGGTGGCCGCCTGACGGATACGGGCTGCATCGCGGGTGGCCGCGTCCAGCGTGGTGTCGCGCGTGACGGTGCTGAAATCGTCAAACCTCAGCTTGATGCCTATGGTGCGCCCGGCGTAGCCCTTGCGCGCCAGATCCTGCGCGACGCGCTCGCACAGGCGGGTGAAGATGTCGCTGAGGCGGGCGCGGTCGCGGCGCGGGTGCAGGTCGTGCTCAAAGGTGGTTTCGCGGCTGACCGAGCGCGGCTCGCTGTGGCTCTGCACCGGGCGCTCGTCCACGCCATTGGCCGCCGCCAGCAGCCAGGCCGACTGATGTGCCCCGAAATGCTTCTGCAGGACGGCTGGGTCGGCGTGGGCCAGCGCGCCCACGGTGTCCAGCCCGAGAAGCGCCAGACGCTCGCCCGCACGCGGCCCGATGCCGTTGATGCTGCGCACCGCCAGCGGCCAGATGCGCGCGGGCAGATCGCTCCAGTCCAGCCAGGTCAGGCCGTCGGGCTTGTCGAGTTCCGAGCCGATTTTGGCCAGCAGCTTGTTGGGCGCCACCGACATCGAGCAGCTCAGGCCTGTGGCCAGGCGCACGGCGTCCTTGATGCCCTGAGCAATGGCCAGCGCGGCGTCACGGGCGCTGCCGCCGCTGCGCGCCAGGCGCTCGTGGACCAGCTCGCCCAGGTCGATGTAGATCTCGTCGATGCCCCGGTCTTCGATGGCTGGGGTCCAGTCGGCCACGGCGGCCTTGAAGCGGCGTGAGAGTTCGCGGTAGGCGTCGAAATCGGGCGGCAGGACGATGGCGTCGGGCGCGAGTTTGGCCGCCTTCATCATCCCCATGGCGGAGAACACGCCCAGGCGCCGCGCCGCATAGGTCGATGTGGTGACCACACCGCGCCCGGTGTAATCGCGCAGGCGGGCGAAATCGCGCGTGCCGTCGCCCTGCAGCACGGGCTGGCGGTCGCGCCCGCCGCCCACGACCACCGGCAGGTCGCGCAGTTCGGGATAACGCAGCAGTTCGACCGAGGCAAAAAACGCGTCCATGTCCAGATGCGCGATGTAGCGCCGCGCCAGCGTACCGCCCTGCAGCAGGGCAGGCGGGGTCTGCAGCGGTGAAAAAAGTTCGGCCATGGTTCTTGAATTGTCGCGGCGCGCACCCACATGCGCTGACATTGCCTCATCACGAGAAGGAGAGTTTCGCATGACCTCAACCCACGATATGCCGCCCCAGCAGGACAGCCTCGATCCGGACGCCACGACGGCGTCCCAGGACAGCGCCGCAGCACCCGGCGCTGCCGCCGCCGCCGAGGCCGCGCTCGACCCGGCGCAGGCGCTGGCCGAACTGCAGGCCAAGTACGCTGAAATGTCCGAGGCCTACCTGCGCGCCAAGGCCGAAACCGAAAACATCCGCCGCCGCAGCGAGGAAGAAAGCAGCAAGGCGCGCAAGTTCGCCGTCGAGAGCTTCGCCAGCAGCCTGCTGCCCGTCAAAGACAGCCTGGAAGCCGCGCTGGCCACCGAGGCCGGCACCGCCGAGCAGGTGCTGCAGGGCGTGCACGCCACGCTGCGCCAGCTGCAGTCCGCGCTGGAATCCAGCAAGGTCGCCGAGATCAACCCCGGCGCGGGCGAGAAGTTCGATCCGCACAGCCACCAGGCCATCTCCATGGTCCCCGCCGACCAGGAGGCCAACACCGTGGTCACCGTGCTGCAAAAGGGCTACCGCCTGTTCGACCGCATCCTGCGTCCCGCGCTGGTGACGGTGACGGCGCCGAAGTGAAGTCCGCGCAAGCCGACCTCTTGAAATCCCGCCCACACCCCCCATCTATCTGACCATCGGCGCTGACGGATTCCCCGGCAGCCCACCTCACTCATCCGGAGCATTGAACATCATGGGAAAAATCATCGGTATTGACCTGGGCACCACCAACTCCTGCGTGGCTGTGCTGGAAGGCAAAAACACCAAAGTCATCGAGAACAGCGAAGGCGCGCGCACCACGCCGTCCATCATTGCGTACCAGGAAGACGGCGAGATTCTGGTCGGCGCATCGGCCAAGCGTCAGGCCGTCACCAACCCGCGCAACACGCTCTATGCGGTCAAGCGCCTGATCGGTCGCAAGTTCGCCGAAAAAGAAGTCCAGAAAGACATCGACCTGATGCCCTTCACCATCAGCGCGGCCGACAACGGCGACGCCTGGGTGGAAGTGCGCGGCAAGAAGCTGGCCCCGCCGCAGATCAGCGCCGAAGTGCTGCGCAAAATGAAGAAAACCGCCGAGGATTACCTGGGCGAAGAAGTGACCGAGGCCGTCATCACCGTGCCCGCCTACTTCAACGACAGCCAGCGCCAGGCCACCAAGGACGCTGGCCGCATCGCCGGTCTGGACGTCAAGCGCATCATCAACGAGCCCACCGCAGCCGCTCTGGCCTTCGGCCTGGACAAGCACGGCAAGGGCGACCGCAAGATCGCCGTGTACGACCTGGGCGGTGGCACGTTTGACATCTCCATCATCGAGATCGCCGACGTGGACGGCGAAATGCAGTTCGAAGTGCTGTCGACCAACGGCGACACCTTCCTGGGCGGCGAAGATTTCGACCAGCGCATCATCGACCACGTCATTGCCGAGTTCAAAAAGGAAAGCGGCGTTGACCTGACCAAGGACGTTCTGGCCCTGCAGCGCCTGAAAGAAGCCGCCGAAAAGGCCAAGATCGAGCTGTCCAGCAACTCGCAGACCGACATCAACCTGCCTTACATCACCGCCGATGCCTCCGGCCCCAAGCACCTGAACATCAAGCTCAGCCGCGCCAAGCTGGAAAGCCTGGTGGACGATCTGGTGCAGCGCACCATCGAGCCGTGCAAGGCCGCCATCCGTGACGCGGGCGTCAAGGTCAGCGACATCAACGACGTGATCCTGGTCGGCGGCATGACGCGCATGCCCAAGGTGCAGGACACCGTCAAGGCCTACTTCGGCCAGGAGCCGCGCCGCGACGTCAACCCCGACGAAGCCGTTGCCGTGGGCGCCGCCATCCAGGGCCAGGTCCTGGGCGGTGACCGCACCGACGTGCTGCTGCTGGACGTGACGCCGCTGTCGCTGGGCATCGAAACCCTGGGTGGCGTGATGACCAAGATGATCCAGAAGAACACGACCATCCCGACCAAGTTCGCGCAGGTCTACTCCACGGCCGACGACAACCAGCCGGCGGTGACGATCAAGGTGTTCCAGGGCGAGCGCGAGCTGGCTTCGGCCAACAAGATGCTGGGCGAGTTCAACCTGGAAGGCATCCCGCCCGCGCCGCGTGGCACGCCGCAGATCGAGGTCACGTTTGACATCGACGCCAACGGCATCCTGCACGTGTCGGCCAAGGACAAGGGCACCGGCAAGGAGAACAAGATCACCATCAAGGCCAACTCCGGCCTGTCCGAGGACGAAATCCAGCGCATGGTCAAAGACGCCGAGCTGAACGCCGCCGAGGACAAGAAGAAGGTCGAGCTGGTCCAGGCCCGCAACCAGGCCGAGGCGCTGGTCAATTCGGTGAAGAAGAGCCTGTCCGAGCACGGCAGCACGCTGTCTGACGACGAGAAGGCCGCCATCGAGAAGGCCATCGCCGATCTGGACACGGCCGCCAAGGGCGAGGACAAGGACGACATCGACGCCAAAACCGAGGCCCTGGCCACGGCCAGCCAGAAGCTGGGCGAGAAGGTCTACGCCCAGGCGCAGGCCGCTGCGGCTGCCGAAGGCCAGGCGGCCGCCCCTGGCGCTGGCGCGGCCAAGTCCGAGGGCAAGGCGGACGACGTGGTCGACGCCGATTTCACCGAAGTCAAAGACAGCAAGTGAGACCGGCCCCAGGGCTGCTGGCGCCCGCCCGAAATGCGGGCGCCAACCGGCCGAGATAAGGTCTTTTCCAGGGGTATGCCGCAGGGCATACCCTTTTCTTGCTGATGGAGGGAGCCACTACCATGGCCAAGCCGGATTTTTACCAGTCGCTGGGTGTGCCCAAGAACGCCAGTGACGACGACATCAAAAAAGCCTACCGCAAGCTGGCGATGAAGCACCACCCTGACCGCAACCAGGGGGACAAGGCCAAGCAGGCGGAAGAGAAGTTCAAGGAAATCAAGGAAGCCTACGAGATCCTGTCCGATCCGCAAAAGCGCGCGGCCTACGACCAGTACGGCCACGCCGGGGTCGACCCCAGCATGGGCGGCGGGCCGGGCGGTTTCGCGGGCGGCGGCGGTTTCGCCGAAGCCTTTGGCGACATTTTTGGCGACATCTTCGGCCAGGCCGCAGGCGGCGGCGGACGGCGCGGCGGGCCGCAGGTTTACCGCGGCTCGGACCTGTCCTACGCCATGGAAATCACCCTGGAAGAAGCGGCGGCGGGCAAGGACACACAGATCCGCGTGCCCAGCTGGGACGAGTGCGAAACCTGCCACGGCAGTGGCGCCAAGCCGGGCACCAGTTCCAGCACCTGCGGCACCTGCAGCGGCAGCGGCACGGTGCACCTGCGCCAGGGCTTTTTCAGCATCCAGCAGACCTGCCCCAAGTGCCACGGCTCGGGCAAGACCATCGCCAACCCCTGCGGCACCTGCGGCGGGGCGGGCAAGGTCAAGAAGCAGAAAACGCTGGAGGTCAAGATTCCGGCCGGGATCAACGAGGGCATGCGCATCCGCTCCAGCGGCAATGGCGAGCCCGGCACCAACGGCGGCCCGCCGGGCGATCTCTACATCGAGATCCGCATCAAGCCGCACGAGATTTTCGAGCGCGACGGCGACGATCTGCATTGCCGCGTCCCCGTGCCCATGACGCTGGCCGCGCTGGGCGGCGGCATCGAGGTGCCCACGCTGGCGGGCAAGGCCGAGATCGATCTGCCCGAAGGCACGCAGCACGGCAAGACCTTCCGACTGCGCGGCAAGGGCATCAAGGGCCTGCGCTCCAGCGTCCCGGGTGATCTGTACTGCCACATCATGGTCGAGACGCCCGTCAAGCTGACCGAGCGCCAGCGCGAGCTGCTGCAGGAGCTGGATGAATCCTTTCGCGGCGGCGGCGACCGTCACTCGCCGGGCGGCAAAAGCTGGGCGGAAAAGGTGAAGGACGGGGTCAAAGACCTGTTCAAGTGACCCGCGCCAGGCCCGGCAGGCCGCGTGGCGGCGCCTCCTGGGCCCGGATGCGTCGGTACTGCGCGGGCCCGGCGTGCGCCAGCTCGGCCGACAGCCCCAGCAGGCTCTCGGAGTGCCCGACAAACAGGTGGCCGCCGGGCTTGAGCTGCTGCAGCACGCGCGCGATCACCGCGCGTTTGGTGTCGTCGGTGAAGTAAATCATCACGTTGCGCAGGAAGATGGCGTCAAACGGCCCCAGCCGGGGCAGCGCGGCGTTGAGGTTGACGGGCGCAAAGCGCACCCGGCTGCGCAGCGCGCGGCTGATCAGGATGGTGGCGGCCTGCTCGGCGTGGCCTTTGAGACAGAAGCGTTTCAGGTACTGCGGCGGAATGTGTCGCGCACGAAACTGGCTGTAGTGGCCGGTGCGCGCGCGCTCCAGCATGCGCTGGCTGATGTCGGTGCCCAGCACCTCAAAGGGCCGCTCGCCCAGCGTGTCGGCCAGCACCATGGCGATGGTGTAGACCTCTTCGCCGCTGGAGCACGCGGCGCTCCACACCCGGAAGGGCGTCGCGCCCGCGTGCTGCTGCGCCAGCAGACGCAACTGCTCGAAGTGGCGCGGCTCGCGGAAGAAATACGTCTCGTTGGTGGTCAGCAGATCAATCGCCATCTGCACCTCGCCGGGGTGCTTGCCACCCTGCAGCAGGCGCAGGTAGTCGCTGTAGCGCGTCAGCCCGCAGGCCTGCAGCCGCCGCGATAGCCGCCCGAACACCAGCGCCTTCTTGGTCGACGCCAGGCTGATGCCCGTAGCCTCGTACAGAAAGCGCCGGAACTGCGTGAACTCGGCGTCGCTCAGCGCACCGCGTACAGCCCCTGCAGGGCCGTGGCCAGGAGCGGCAGCGGGGATGGCGGCCACGATGCTCAGGCTTGCAGCGGGCTGGCGCCGGGCGAGCGCAGATCGCGCAGGCGCAGGTGGTGGTTCTTGATCCACAGCGGCAGTTCGTCGCCGTCCATCGCCTTGGCGATCAGCCAGCCCTGGCCGGTGCTGCAGCCAAACTGCTGCAGCAGGCGCCAGTCTTCCATGGTCTCGACGCCTTCACCGACGGTGGCGATTTCCAGCCCGCGCGCCAGGCCCATGGCCGATTCCAGAATGACGCGCAGGCCTTTGCGGCTGGATGCGCCGTGCACGAAGCTGCGGTCGATTTTCAGCTCGGTGAACGGGATGCGCGCCAGCTGCAGCATGGACGAAAAGCCCGTGCCGTAATCGTCAATCGCCAGGCCAAAGCCCTTGAGCCGCAGGCGCGCCAGCGCGCTCAGGCCCGGACCGGCCTGCTCGACCACGGTGCTCTCTGTCACTTCCAGCACCACCTGCGAGGGCTGCAGGCCGTGGCGGCGCTTGACGGTGCAGATGTCCTCGACCACGGTGGCGTGGCGCAGCAGGTGCGGCGACAGGTTGACCGCCATGGTCAGGCGCAGGCCGTGCGCCGCCCACGAGGCGCACTGCGCAAAGCTGCGGTCCATCATGTGCAGGGTCAGATCGCGGATCAGCCCTTCGCGCTCGGCCAGCGGCACGAACTGGTCGGGCGGAATCCAGCCCAGTTCGGGATGCTTCCAGCGCGCCAGCGCCTCGACGCCGCGCAGCAGCGCGGTTTCGCCGTCCACTTTGGGCTGGTAGTGCGGCACGATCTGGCCTTGGGCGATGGCTTCGCGCAGCATCTCCACCGTCACCGGCGTGCGCGGCGACTGGCGCCGGTCGGTGTGGCCGTGCAGCAGCGCGCCGCCTTTGAGCGCGCCGTGCAGCGCCTCCAGGGACAGTGGTTTGCTCAGGCCAGCCAGGATGTAGGGGCTCATGCCGACGACGGATTCGATCAGCGCGCGCTCGTGCGACGAGGCCAGCACGATGGGCACGCTGTAGTTGCGCAGGCCCAGCTCGACCAGAATCTCGATGCCGTCCATGCCCGGCAGGCTCAGATCCAGCAGCAGCAGGTGGGGCAGGCGGGGCAGCCTGTCCGAAGCCAGCAGATCCAGCGCCTCCTGGCCGTTGCCGCACTGCCAGATGTCGGTGAAGCCGATCTGCTCGCACAGCCGCACAGCGTGCTGGCGCTGGGGCACGCTGTCCTCGACGATCAGGACAGACAGCGAGGGCGGCAGGTAGGACAGGTCAGACATGCTGCAGTGATCCATGGGAGGCTGAGGCCTGGGCCTGGCTGGCCAGCGTTTCAAGCTCGTCCATGGACAGCACACTGTTCAGGTCCAGGACGATGACAAAGCGGTCGCGCACCCGCGCCATGCCGCGGATGAAATCGGTGCGCAGCTGCGCGCCAAACTGGGGCGGCGGTTCGATGTCGCCAGCCGCGATGTCCAGCACTTCGCTGACCGCATCGACGACCACGCCCATGACCTGGCGTCCCTCGCCCACGGCCATTTCGACGATGACGATGCAGCTGCGCCGCTCGACGGGCGAGGGGGTGCGGCCAAAGCGCGCCTGCAGATCCAGCACCGGCACGACGGCGCCGCGCAGGTTGATGACGCCGCGCAGCACGCCTGGCATCATGGGGACGGGCGTCGGGGCGCTGTACTCGATGATTTCCTTGATCGCGCTGATGCCCAGCGCAAACATCTCCTGACCCAGGAGGAAAGTCAGGTACTGCTGCTCGTGTGCGGTCGGGGGGAGGGGGTTCATGGGCGCCACGGCTCCTCTCAGAAGGGCGAAAACTGCGATTCGTCCAGCGCATTGCCGCGCGGCGCGGACGCTCTGGCGCGGTCATCGTCCGCGTGCGACCGGCTGGAATCGCTGCCGCTGCTCCTCCCGCCGCCACTGCGGCTGCTGCGCTGCAGGCGCTCCAGCACCTGGCGCGAGATGGCCTTGCTGGCGCCGCCCGCGCCACGCCCCTCGCCGCCATCGGTCGCGGCGGCGTGTCCCATGCCGGGCAGGCGGAAGAAGCTCATGGTCTGGCGCAGCTGCTCGGCCTGGGTGCTGAGCTCTTCGGCCGTGGCCGCCAGCTCCTCGGAGCTGGTGGCGTTCTGCTGGGTGATCTGGCTGAGCTGGATGGCCGCCGAATTGATCTGGCCCACGCCCAGCGTCTGCTCTTCGGACGCGGCGGCGATGTCCTGGACCAGGTCGGAAGTGCGGCGGATCTTGGGCACCATGTCTTCCAGCAGCTGCCCGGCGCGCTCGGCGACCTGCACGCTGGAGCCGGCGACTTCGCTGATTTCCTGCGCGGCGATCTGGCTGCGTTCGGCCAGCTTGCGCACTTCGGCGGCGACAACCGCAAAGCCCTTGCCGTGCTCGCCCGCACGCGCCGCTTCGATGGCCGCGTTGAGCGCCAGCAGGTTGGTCTGGTAGGCGATGTCGTCGATGATGCCGATTTTCTGCGTGATCTGGCGCATGGCCAGCACCGTGGCGCGAACGGCTTCACCGCCTTCCAGCGCCTCGCCCGCGGCCTGCATGGCGATGGTGTCGGTCTGGCGCGCGCTGCCCGAGTTCTGCGCGATCGACGCGGTCATCTGCTCGATCGAGGTGCTGGTTTCTTCCACATTGGCCGCCTGCTCGCCCGAGGCGTGGCTGAGCGTCTGCGCCGTGGCGCTGACTTCTTCCGATGCGCTGGCCAGCGCCTCGGCGCCACTGTTGACTTCGGTCACCACCTGCGACAGGCGGTTCACCATGTGGTCCATGGCCGCCAGCACGCTGGTGCGGTCGCCCTGTTTCACGGCGATGTCCAGCGCCAGCTGTCCGCGCGCCACGCGTTCGGCGATCTCGGCCACATACCAGGGCTCGCCACCCAGCTGACGCACCAGGCTGCGGGTGATGGCAAAGCCCAGCAGCAGCGCCAGCGCCGTGCAGCCCCCCAGCACACCCAGCACCCAGGTGCGCGCCTGCTCGTAAGTGGTGTCGATCAGGCGGGTGGCGGCCTGCGCGCCCCGGATGTTGATGGCGGTGCTTTCGTCCAGCTTCTGGCGCAGGCCGTAGTACAGCTTCTGCGAGGGCCCGTCGAGCAGCTCGGTGGCTTCGTCGTTGCGGTTGACGCTGCTCAGGGCCACGATCTGGCGGTGCATCACCTTGTAATCGGCCAGATCCTTTTTGATCTGCCCGTACAGTTCGCGTTCGCGCGGGTCGCGCACGGTGGGTGCGGCGCGTTCCCAGATCTGGTCCATTTCGACGATCAGGTCATCGGCTTCCCGGACGGCCTCCTGGATGCGCTTGTCGTCGGTGAACATGATGGAGCGCGTCTGCTGCTGGCGGTTGCGGTTGAGCCGCGCCAGCATCAGCAGGTTGTCGCGCAGGCTGGGCGTCCAGTAATCGCTGAGCTCGCCCGCGGCGCGGTTGACCGCCGAGAGCTGGTGGATGGCGTAGACGCCCATGCCCACCATCATCGCCATGATGAGGAGGAAGGAGCCGAAAAGCCGGGTGGACAGTTTGATGCGTTTGAACACGGTCTATCCTTGGTGAACAGGTTCTGCCGCAGCCGCAGCAGGGGAGCGCGACACCATGGCCGCGCGGGTGATGTCGGCCAGCGCCGCCACGTCCAGGATCAGGGCGACCTCGCCGCTGCCCAGGATGCTGGAGCCGCTGATGCCGCGCAGGTGGGCAAACAGGCGTGCCAGTGGCTTGATGACGGTCTGGGTTTCGCCCAGCAGACGGTCCACGACCAGGCCAAAGCGCTGGCTGCCATGGCCGACCACGACCAGGCTCTGGCGGCGCGGCGGCGTGTCCTGCACGCCAAACAGGCGGCGGAGCCGGATGAAGGGCAGCACCTGGCCGCGCAGCTCGGTGTAGTCGTTCGCGCCCGGGTCGATGAAATCGATGCATTCCTCGACCACATCCATGGGCAGCACGAAAACGGAGCCGCCCACGCCGATCAGGAAGCAGTTGATGATGGCCAGCGTCAGCGGCAGGCGCACGGTCACGGTGGTGCCCTGGCCGCTGCGGCTGGCCAGGCTGACCGAGCCGCGCAGCGCGGTGATGTTGCGCTTGACCACGTCCATGCCCACGCCGCGCCCGGACAGGCTGGTGATGGCGTCGGCGGTGGAGAAGCCCGGCTCGAAAATCAGCGCGAAAACTTCGGCTTCGCTGGGTTCGCGGCCCGGATCGAGCAGGCGCTGGCTGCGGGCGCGCCCGATGATGCGCTCGCGCGACAGGCCTGCACCGTCGTCGCTGATTTCGATCACGATGCTGCCCGAGTGGTGATAGGCGTTGAGGCGTATCGTGCCCTGCGCAGGCTTGCCGGCAGCCAGACGCAGCGCGGGCGGCTCGATGCCGTGGTCCATGGCGTTGCGCACCAGGTGGGTGAGCGGATCGGCGATTTTCTCGACCAGCGATTTGTCCAGCTCGGTGTCCTCGCCGCTGATCTCCAGGGCGATGTCCTTGCCCAGATCGCGCGCGGCGTCGTACACCACGCGGTGGAAGCGGTTGAAGGTGGCGCCGATCTTGACCATGCGCAGCTGCAGCGCGCTGTCGCGCACCTCCTGGACCAGCAGCGCCAGCGCCTCGTGGGCCTCCTGCAGGGCGGCGCTGCGCAGGCCGCGGCCCGCCATCGTGGCGCTGGCCGATGCGGTGATCAGCTCGCCGACCAGATCGACCAGGCGGTCCAGCTTGTCGGCATCGACGCGCACCGTGCTGGCCTCGCCCGGACGCGGTCCGGTGCGCCGGGCCCGCACGGTCGCCGGGGCAGGGGCAGGCGCCGCAGCAGGCTGTGCGGCGGGGGCTGGCACAGGCTGGGCCGGTGCAGGCTTTGTCGCCGCAGCGGCGATTTCATCCAGCGCTTCGGGCGCCACACTGGCGCAGTGCAGCCAGATCGCCCGCAGGCGCTGCAGCTCGGCCGGATCGCCTCGGGCGCGCTCGCGCATCAGCGTCAGATGATCCGCGACCGGGCTGCCCGGTGGCAGGATGCCGACCTCGCAGTCGTCCATCACGAACTTGAAGGTGCCCTCGATGGCCGACAGCGGCGCGCTGCTCTCCAGCGCCACCTCAAAGCCCAGGTAGCAGGCCTCCGGATCCAGCCCGTCCAGCAGCGGCACATCGCCGTGCAGGGTGACCAGGGTGGTGATGCGGCCCAGGCGCTGCAGGTAGTTCAGGAAGGAGAGCGGGTCCATGCCAAAGCGCAGCACGTCGCGGCCAAAGCGCAGCGAAATGTGCCAGTGGTCGGCGCCGGTCTGGCGCGGCGCGGCCGGTGCCTTGCGCTGCGGCGCATCCCCGGCGCCGGGCGAGCGCTGCATGCGCACCGCCAGCAGACGCTGGTTCAGCTGGGCCAGCAGCGGGCGGGCGTCGTGGACCAGCTCCGCGTCGGGCTGCGCCTGGTTTTCGGCCACGCTGTCCACGAGCTGGCCCAGATGGTCGGCGCAGGCCAGAAGCAGGGCGATCAGGTCGTCGCCAATCGGGAGCACGCCGTCGCGGACATGGTCGAGCACGCTCTCCATCGCGTGCGCGAAGGAGACGATGTCCTCCATGCCGAAAATTCCGGCCGAGCCCTTGATGGTGTGCGCCGCGCGGAAAATGCCGTGGACCGAATCGCGACGGTCTTTGTCCGCTTCCTGCGGCAGGCGCAGGAGCGCCGATTCCATGCTGGCCAATAGCTCGCGGCATTCGGCGATGAAAATCGGCCGCGCTGAATCGAGATCGATGTCGCTCATGACGTGCCCCAGCCGTTCGGGTCGTCCGGCTGCAGCACACCGCCCAGCGGATCGGCCTCGCCCTGGGTGGGCAGGCCCAGCATCTGCCAGGTCTGCAGCAGCGGCGGGCTGGGCGCCAGGAAATCCAGCGTGCGCCCGCCCGCCTGCGCCGTGCGTCGCGCCGACAGCAGCAGCTGCAGCCCGGCGCTGTCCAGCTCGGTCACGCCCGATAAATCCAGCGCCAGCGTGTCGCCGGGCTGGGCCAGTGCGGTCAGCAGCGTCTGGCGCAGCTCGGCCGCGCGGTAGATGGTCAGATCGCCCTGGATGGCGAGCGGGGCGGGCGCGGTGGCGGTGTCGCTCATGGCAGCACCAGCTGGTGGACGGCGTTCAGCAGTGACGTTCCGTCAAAGGGTTTGAGCAGCCAGGCGCGGGCTCCGGCTTCGCGGCCTTCGCGCTGTTTGTCTTCTTCGCTGACGGTGGTCAGCATGATGACCGGTGTGAACCGGTAGTGAGCCAGGGTACGCACCGCCTTGAGTAGGCCGATGCCGTCCAGGCGCGGCATGTTCAGGTCGCTGACGATGAGGTGGATCTTCTGTCCGTCCAGGGCATCCAGGCGCTCCAGCGCATCCTGGCCGTCGCAGCCTTCCAGCACCTCGTAACCGGCCTGGCGCAGCGTGCCCGCCACCCGGTGGCGGATGGTTGCTGAATCGTCCACGATCATGATGGTCTTGGCCATGGCTGCGCTGAGTCGATTTATTGTGGGGACCTCGGCAGACACGCAGCATGAACACGGGTGCGAATCGACTCAGCCCTTTGCTGACGAATTTAGCAGACCTGACCGGGCTTCGATGCAAGGTTAGGGGGGCGATGGCCCCGCTTTTCGGCAAAAGGTCGCGTGGCTCGCGCGCAGGGTGCGTCTGCGGGCTGGGCTGGGCTGGGCTCTGGGCCGGACGGCGCCCTTTGGGGGCTCTGGTGGGGCTCTGATAAAATCAGTTCCAGCAGGAGCCAAAGACTTGGCCCCAAAACAAAACGGGCTGCATCTTTCGATGCAACCCGTTGTTTTATCTGGTGGCGCTTCAGGGATTCGAACCCCGGACCTGTGGATTATGATTCCATCGCTCTAACCGACTGAGCTAAAGCGCCAACAAGCCCGAAATTATAGCCACTTTTTTCTTTCTGGAAAGCCATCATGGCCGGATTTTTCAGTTTTTTTCGCCGCAAAAAAGTCGAAGAGGCCGCACCCGCCCTTGAAACCGGGGTGTCAGCGCCTGTGCCCGAGCAGGCGCCGGAACCGGAATCGCCGCCGCAGCCTGCACCCGCCCCACCTGTGCTCCCAGAGCCTGCTCCAGAACCTGCGCCCGAGCCTGTTCCAGAACCGGCCCCTGCGCCCATTACGGTGCCCCCGCCTGTTCTGGCCCCCGAGCCAGTGCCTGCGCCGCAGCCTGAGCCCGAACCGGAACCGGAACCGGAACCGGAACCGGAGCTGCTACTGGAGCCTGAACCAGAGCCCATCTCCGAACCCGAGCCCGAGCCCGACCCAGCTCCCGCGCCGCCCCCGCCCGCTCCGCCCGCCAAAACCAGCTGGGCCGCACGTCTTGCGCAGAGCCTGCGCAAGACCGGCAACAGCCTGACCAGCGTTTTTGTCGCGACCCAGCTGGACGAATCGCTCTACGAAGAGCTGGAAGCGGCGCTGCTGATGGCCGACACCGGCGTGCAGGCGACCGAGTTCCTGCTCAAGGACCTGCGCCGCCGCGTCAAGCAGGAGCGCCCCAAAGACGCGGCGGGCGTCAAAGCGCTGCTGTGCGACGCCATCACCGAGCTGCTGGCGCCGCTGGAGCGCGCCCTGACCATCGGCGAGCATGAGCCGACGGTGATGATGGTCGCGGGCGTCAACGGCGCGGGCAAAACCACCAGCATCGGCAAGCTGACGCGCCACCTGATCGACGAAAAGCAGAAGGTGCTGCTGGCCGCCGCCGACACCTTCCGCGCCGCCGCGCGCGAGCAGCTGGCCGTCTGGGCCGACCGCAACGCGGTGCAGATCATCGCGCAGGAGGGCGGCGATCCGGCCGCCGTCACCTACGACGCGGTGGTCGCAGGCAAGGCACGGCGCTGCGATGTCGTCATCGCCGATACCGCCGGGCGCCTGCCCACGCAGCTGCACCTGATGGAAGAGCTGAAGAAAATCCACCGCGTCATCGGCCGCGCGATGGAGGGAGCCCCGCACGAGGTGCTGCTGGTGGTCGATGGCAACACCGGCCAGAACGCGCTCACCCAGGTCAAGGCTTTTGATGACGCGCTGGGCCTGACAGGACTGGTGGTGACCAAGCTGGACGGCACGGCCAAAGGCGGCGTGCTGGCCGCCATCGCCCGCGAGCGGCCGATTCCGGTCTATTTCATCGGCATCGGCGAAGGCCTGGCCGATCTGCAGCCCTTCCGCGCCCGCGAATTTGCGCAGGCGCTGCTGGGCTGAAGCCGCAGAGACTGTTCGCCGCGATGACCGCCCTGGCCCGAATCTTCCCCAGGGGCGTCGCGGCGGCACTGGCGTCAGCCCTGCTGTTTGGCGCGGGCACGCCGCTGGCCAAGCTGGCGCTGGGCTCGTCCAGCCCCTGGCTGCTGGCCGGGCTGCTGTATCTGGGCTCGGGGCTGGGGCTGATGGTTTTTCGGCGCCTGAGCCGCGCTGCCCCGGCACGCCTGGCGCTGCAGGAGGGGCTCTGGTTTGCCGCCGCCGTGCTGGCCGGTGGTGTGCTGGCGCCGGTGCTGCTGCTGGCGGGTCTGGCGCAGATGCCAGCTTCACAGGCGGCGCTGCTGCTCAACGCCGAGGGGGTGTTCACCGCGATCCTCGCCTGGCTGGTTTTTGGCGAAAGCGCGGGTCCTCGTCTTGTACTGGGTCTGCTGTGCATCGTCGCGGGTGCGCTGCTGCTGAGCGGGCCAGGGCAGACGCTGAGCCTGTCGGGGGTCTGGCCCGCTGTGCTGATTCTGGGCGCCTGCCTGCTGTGGGCGCTGGACAACAACCTGATGCGCCGCGTGGCACTGGCCGACGCGACCTGGCTGGCGTCGGTCAAAGGCCTGGTGGCGGGGGCGGTTAACCTGCTGATCTGGATGATGCTGGGCGTGTGGACGGGCAGCGGGCTTGATCTTCCGGCCTGGCCACGCGTGGGCGCCACCCTGCTGATCGGGCTGCTGGCCTATGGCGTCAGTCTGTCGCTGTTTGTGCAGGCGCTGCGCCATCTGGGCACGGCGCGCACGGGCGCCTACTTTTCAGCGGCGCCCTTCGCCGGGGCGCTGCTGGGCGTGGCGCTGGGCGAGCCCGTGACCCCGGCGCTGCTGGCCGCCGCCGCGCTGATGGCACTGGGGCTGTGGCTGCACCTGAGCGAAAACCACACCCACGGCCACAGCCACGAGGCGCTGGACCACGCCCACGAGCACACGCACGACGATGGGCATCACGCCCACTCCCACGATGGCGGCACGCCGCATTCCGGGGCGGGTCCGCACAGCCACTGGCACCATCACGCACCACTGACGCACGCCCACGCCCATTTTCCGGACGCGCACCACCGCCACAGCCACTGAAGAGGCCGATCAGACGGGCGTTTTGACGCCGCCGCTGCAGCGCCACTGCCCGCCGCCATCCCGGCGTGGGGGCAGGGGCGTCAGGCCCGCCGCCGCGATCAGGCCGCCGACGGCATCCACCTGATCCCAGCCGTGTTCCAGCAGCAGGACGCCGCCCGGTCGCAGCGCAGGCGTGGCCTGCGCAACGATGCGGCGCAGGTCATCCAGCCCGTCGGGACCGGACACCAGCGCGCTGCGCGGTTCGTGGCGCAGGGCGGGCAGGTGGGGGTCGTGCTCGGCGATGTAGGGCGGATTGCTCAGGATCAGGTCCCAGCCCAGGGCGCGCAGCGCGGCGGGCAGGGCGTCCAGCCAGTCGCCTTCAAAGAAATCCACCGCCAGACCATGCTGCCTGGCGTTGTCGCGGGCCACGGCCAGGGCTGCGGCACTGCGGTCGCTGGCCTGCCAGATCACAGGGTGATTAACCGGTCGTTTTGCCCACGTATGCGCCAGCGCCAGGATGATGGCGCCGCTGCCGGTGCCCAGATCGAGCACGCGCAGCGGCTGGGCGCCCTGTGCCGTCTCAGTGTGCTGCGCCACGCGCTCCTGCAGCGCGTCCAGCGCCCACTGGACCAGCGTGGCGGTGTCGTCGCGCGGCACCAGCGTGGCGGGCGTGACGGCCAGTTCCAGCCCCAGAAAAGGCTGGTGGCCCAGCACGTGGGCCAGCGGCACGTCGTCCAGCAGGGCGCGGGTGTGGGTTTCGAGCTGCGCCTGCGCCGCCGCATCCAGATGCTGGGCCAGCGGCTCTGGTCCGGCCATCAGCAGCCAGGCCAGCGGGCGCGCGGCGGTGTGGGCCAGCAGGTGGCGGGCGTCCTGGCGCGACAGGCCACGCGCCTGCGCCTGACGCAGCCAGGCGTTCACGGTGAGCGTCTCCGCGCGGGACAGGGCGCTCATGCGCGGGTGTCCCAGCCACCGGTTTCCATCTGCGCGAGCTGCTCCTGCGCCTGCGCCTGCTGGAGCGCCTGGACCACTTCGGCCAGATCGCCATCCAGAATGGCACCCAGGCGGTAGAGCGTCAGGTTGATGCGGTGATCGCTGAGCCGTCCCTGCGGAAAGTTGTAAGTGCGGATGCGGTCGCTGCGGTCGCCCGTACCGATCAGGCCTTTGCGCGTCGCTGCCTCGTGCGCCTGGCGCTGCTGGCGCTCGCGGTCGTTCAGGCGGGCCTGCAGCACGATCATCGCCTTGGCCTTGTTGCGGTGCTGGCTGCGGTCGTCCTGGCATTCGGCGACCAGGCCCGTGGGCAGGTGGGTGATGCGGATGGCCGAATCGGTCTTGTTGATGTGCTGGCCGCCCGCACCGCTGGCGCGGAAGGTGTCGATGCGCAGATCGGCCGGGTTCAGGGTGATTTCGGTGGCCTCGTCGGGCTCGGGCAGCACGGCCACGGTGCAGGCGCTGGTGTGGATGCGGCCCTGGGATTCGGTCACCGGCACGCGCTGCACGCGGTGGCCGCCCGATTCGAACTTGAGCTGGCCGTAAGCCGCCTCGCCGTCCAGCCGCAGGATGACCTCCTTGTAGCCGCCGATGTCGGCGCTGCTCTCGGACAGAATCTCGCTGCGCCAGCCTTGGCGCTCGGCGTAACGCAGGTACATGCGCGCCAGATCGCCCGCGAACAGCGCCGATTCGTCGCCGCCAGTTCCGGCGCGGATTTCGACCAGCGCCGGGCGGTCGTCGTCCGGATCGCGGGGCAGCAGCGCGCTCTGAAGCTGCTCCAGCAGCTGCGTCTGCTCGGCCTGCGCCTCGGCGATTTCAGACTGCGCCATGGCGATCAGGTCGGCGTCCTGGCGGCTTTCGGGGTCGTCCAGCAGGGCGCGCGCGGCGGTTTCGTCACTTTCGCGCTGCTGGTGGCGGGTGTAGAGATCCAGCACCTGGCTGGCCTCGCCGTGCTCGCGCGAGAGCTGGCGCCAGCGTTTGATATCGGCCAGCACGGCGGGGTCGCTCAGGCTGGCATCCAGCTCGGCGCGGCGCAGGGCCAGACGCGCGAAACGCTCGCGCCACTCGGCTTTCATCGCGGACTAGGAGGGGTTGCGCTGGCGGCGCAGCAGCAGGCGTTCGACGCTGCGCTCGACCTCGGCGCGCTCGTCGCCCTGCAGGCGGCCCAGCTCGGCCAGCGGGCCGTGCAGCCACTTCTGGTTGAGCGCGGCAGCGAGCTGGTCCAGCACCTCGTCCACCGGTCGGCCTTTGGCCAGCAGGCGCTGCGCCTTGTGGACTTCGGCCTCGCGCCAGGCTTGAGCCTGATCGCCCAGCTGGCGGATCAGCGGCACCGAGCCGCGCTGCGACAGCCAGTCGGCAAAATGCTGCACGCCCAGATCGATGATGGTTTCGGCCTGCTGCACGGCGGCCTGGCGCTTTTCGCCGCCCTCGCGCACCACGCTGGCCAGATCGTCCACGGTGTACAGATAAACGTCGTCCAGCTGCGCCACGGCGGTTTCGATGTCGCGCGGCACGGCCAGATCGACCATGAACATCGGCGCATGGCGGCGTTGACGCAGCGCCTGTTCGACCGCACCCAGGCCCACGATGGGCACCGAGCTGGCGGTGCAGGACACGACGATGTCGTGCTTTCCAAGGTTGGCGGGCACGTCGGCCAGCGGCATGACGCGGCCGTTCAGGCGCTGGGCCAGTGCCTCGCCGCGCGACTGCGTGCGGTTGGCGATGGTCAGCGTTCTGGGCTGGCGCGCCGCGAAGTGCGTGGCGACCAGCTCGATCATTTCGCCTGCGCCAATAAAAAGCACGTTCAGATCGGCAATATCTTCAAAAATCTGGCTGGCCAGACGCACGGCTGCGGCGGCCATGCTGATCGAATGGCTGCCGATGTCGGTGGTGCTGCGCACCTCTTTGGCGACCGCAAACGAACGCTGGAAAAGCTGGTGCAGCGTCGTGCCCAGGGTGCCTGCGGCTTCGGCTTCGCGCACCGCCTGCTTCATCTGGCCCAGAATCTGCGGCTCGCCCAGCACCATGGAATCCAGCCCGCTGGCCACGCGGAAGGCGTGGCGCGCCGCGTCGGTGTGGGCGCGCACGTACAGGTGGTGGCGCAGCTCGCCCGCGGCGATGCCGCCGTGCTGGGCCAGCCACTCGAGCGCGGCGTGGATCAGGGCCTCGCGCTCGGCGTCGGTCCCGGCCTGCGACATCACCGGACATTGGGCCAGCTTGGCGCCACGCGGCGCAGCCAGATACAGTTCGGTGCGGTTGCAGGTCGACAGCAGCGCGGCCTCGGGCGCACTGCGGCCATTGCCTTGCAGACGGCCGTGGATGGCACGCAGCGCCTGCTGGATCTGATCCAGGGAAAACGCCAGCCGACCGCGCACGTCCAGCGGCGCGGTGGTGTGGTTCAGCCCCAGGGTCATCATGTGCATGGCGTGATTATAAAATTGTCGGACAGTCCTGCGGGCACAAAGGGCTGTTTCGTTTTGATAGCTTATTTCTATGATCCGGGGCCCTCGGGCCCACCCCGGACGCAGTGCGCAGGAGAGATCATGATTCTGGACGTCGCCTGGCATCTGGCGCAGTGGCTGTGGCCGGTGTGGTTTCTGGCCGCCACGCTGCCGCTGGTGGCCCGCCGCCTGTGGCCTTTGGCTCTGGCCCACCGCACCTGGGGGGGGTTGGCGCTGGCCTGCGCCCTGGCGGGTATGGCGGTCTGGGCCGGGGGCCTTGCCATGCTGGGTTATGACGGCGCCATGGTCAGTTACCTGGCCGTGCTGGCGGTGATGTCGGGTGTGCTGGTGCTGTCCATGCGCACGGCCTGATCGGTCCTTCCAATAAGGGGCGGGCTGCAAACCCGGCAGCAGCACAACCGCCCGATATGCCCTATATTCGCGACCACACCGTGCGGCCCGACCCGATGGCGCCCACGCTTTATCCATCCCACCAGGAGAATCGCCATGACCCGCATGGTGCAATGCGTTTACCTCAAAAAAGAGGCCCCCGGCATGACCTACGCCCCCTATCCGGGCGAACTGGGTGCGCGCATATACAACCAGATCAGCCACGAGGCTTTTGAAGCCTGGAAGCGTCATCAGACCATGCTGGTCAATGAAAACCGTCTGAATCTGGCCGACCTGCGCGCGCGCCAGTATCTGGCCCGGCAGATGGAACAGTTCCTGTTTGGCGGCGGTGGCGATCAGCCCGCCGGTTATGTTCCGCCCGAAGCCTGACGCAAAATATTTCTTTACGTGATCTTTTGCCAGGAAAGGGAAATAAAGTTTGGCATAATCGCACCACAGTTTATCTTTCCCTTTCAGGAGAACCCATGGACAAGTCCCTCGACCAGCTGATGGCTGAAAAAGCCGCCCTTGAAGAACAGATTTCGCGCCGCCAGCGTGAAGAGCGCGCGGGCGCTATCGGCCAGATTCGCGATCTGATGCAGCGTTACGACCTGACCAAAGACGATATTCCCGAGCGTGGCGCAACGGCAGGCCGTGCGCGCTCTGCCGCTGCCGGTAAAAAGCTGGAAGCCAAATACCGTGATGCCGCCACCGGCAACAGCTGGACGGGCCGTGGCCTGAAACCGCGCTGGCTGCGCGACGCCATTGAAGGCGGCCGCACGCTGGAAAGCTTCGCCGTCTGAAAACTGCGGTAAAGGACTGATCCTGACGCTGATTCCGTCGTTCCAGGTCTGATCTTTCAAAACCCGATCACCGCAAGGTGTTCGGGTTTTTTGCATTCTGTGCGCTTCAAACTTCAATTTAAACCCCGAACTCACCCCCCAAAGGATACCCATGAAAGTCTTTATGACAGGCGGAACCGGCCTGCTGGGCCAGGCGCTGTGCCGGGCGCTGCTGGCGCGCGGCGATCAGGTCTGGGTCTACAGCCGCAGGCCAGCGCAGGTTGCGGCCCTGTGTGGTGCGGGCGTGCAGGCGGTGGCGTCGCTCGAAGGCCCGGTGGCCCAGCTCGCGCTGGGCTGCGAGGTCTGGATCAATCTGGCGGGCGAATCGATCGCGGGCGGGCGCTGGACGCCCGCACGTCAGGCGCTGCTGCGTGCCAGCCGCATCGGCGTGACACGCCAGCTGCAGGCGCTGGCCGCTTCGGCTTCGGCTGCTTCGCAGGGCCAGATCACCGGGCCGCGCGTGATCCTAAGTGGCTCGGCCATCGGCATTTACGGCGACACGGGTGCGCAGGCGCTGGCTGAGAACCAGACGCCACCGGCTGCGCCCGGCTTTGCCGCCGCGCTGTGCCGCGAATGGGAGGCTGCCGCGCAGGCGCTGGGCGAAGCGCTGCCGCAGGCGCGGTTGGTGCTGCTGCGTACCGGGCTGGTGATGGCCCGCCAGGGCGGTCTGTGGCCCCAGCTCAAGAGGCCCGCGCTGCTGGGCCTGGCGGCGCGCCTGGGCGATGGTCAGCAGTACCAGAGCTGGATCCACATCGACGACTGGGTGCGTGCCGCGCTGGCGCTGATGGACGCGCGCTGCAACGCCAGCGGCCCGGTCAACCTGGTGGCGCCGCAGCCGCTGACGCAGGCCGATTTCACGCGGCGCATGGCGTGGGCGCTGGGACGGCCGCAGTGGTTGTGCGTGCCCGGTGCTGCGCTGCGCCTGGCTTTGGGCGAGCTGGCTGATCTGGTGCTGGACGGCCAGCGCGTGCAGCCTGCCCGACTGCTGGGCGAGGGCGCGACCTGGCCGGGGCTGGACGGCCAGCCGTTTCTGTATCCCGACTGGGACAGCGCACTGCGCGATCTGGTGCGCTGAAAAGTCAGTTTCCCCCGGGGAGAATCAGGCCGGGGCGTCGTCCTTGACCAGAATCTCGCCGCGCAGTGAATGTGCAAAAGCCTGGGTGATGCGCACATCCATTAACTGTCCCACCAGGCGCTGCGGCTGCGGACCGCCGGGGAAATTGACGATGCGGTTGCATTCGGTGCGGCCCATCAGCTCGGTTTTGTCCTTTTTGCTCGGGCCTTCGACCAGAATCCGCTGCACGGTATTGATGCGTGTGCGGCCTATGGCCTGCTGCTGCACATCCAGCTGGGCCTGCAGGCGCTGCAGGCGGACCAGTTTGACCTCGTGCGGGGTATCGTCGTGCAAAGCGGCGGCGGGCGTGCCGGGGCGCGGGCTGTAAATGAAGCTGAAACTGGCGTCAAACCCGACATCGGTGACCAGTTGCATCAGTTTTTCGAAATCGGCCTCGGTTTCGCCGGGGTAGCCCACGATGAAATCGCTGGACACGCTGATGTCCGGGCGCACAAGCCGAAGGCGCCGGATGATGGATTTGAATTCCAGCGCGGTGTAGCCGCGTTTCATGGCCGACAGGATGCGGTCCGAACCGTGCTGCACAGGCAGGTGCAGATGGTTCACCAGTTGCGGCACTTTGGCGTAGGCGTCAATGATGCGCTGGCTGAATTCGTTGGGGTGGCTGGTGGTGAAACGCAGGCGCTGGATGCCGGGAATGTCGCCGACATATTCCAGCAGCGTAGCGAAATCGGCGGTTTCTCCGCCCGGGCCCACGGTGCCGCGCCAGGCGTTGACATTCTGTCCCAACAGGTTGATTTCCTTGACGCCCTGATCGGCCAGGCCGGCAATTTCAACCAGCACGTCTTCAAAGGGGCGTGAAAACTCTTCGCCGCGCGTATAGGGCACGACGCAGTAGGCGCAGTATTTGCTGCAGCCTTCCATGATCGAGACAAAGGCGCTGGCGCCATCGACGCGCGCGGGTGGCAGATGGTCGAACTTCTCGATCTCCGGGAACTGGATATCCACCTGCGGCTTGGCCCGTGCGCGCCGGTCCTGGAGCATCTGCGGCAGGCGGTGTAGGGTCTGCGGGCCGAATACCACATCGACAAAAGGCGCACGGCTGATGATGGCCTCGCCCTCCTGGCTGGCCACGCAGCCGCCCACGCCAATCAGCACGCCTTTTTGCTTCAGGTGCCGCACGCGGCCCAGGTCGGAGAAGACTTTTTCCTGCGCCTTTTCGCGCACCGAGCAGGTGTTGAACAGCACCAGGTCGGCTTCTTCGACGTTGTCGGTGGGCGTGTAGCCGTCGGCTTCGCGCAGCACGTCGAGCATCTTGCCCGAGTCGTACTCGTTCATCTGGCAGCCAAAAGTCTTGATATAGACCTTTTTGCCAGACGTTGCCGGGGAATTGGCGGATGAAGAAAGATCGGAAGTGGCGGAGGCGGTGTCGTCGCTGCAGCGGTTCATGGTGTAGATCCAGAGGCTGAAATTAGAGCGCCGGATTGTCTCACGCAGCAAGGCCGTGCGGGGCAGGGCGCTGGACTGCGGCAAGACCCTGGGCCTGAAAGGGTGACAGCGCAGTCAAGTTGATGCTAATAGTTTGAAAGCTAATAATTCGATCCCGTGCAGTGAACACTTCGAAGCAAAGCCATGAGCCCCATGCCTTCCCAAACCCTGACCCGCCAGCGCCGCTGGCCCTCCAGCGCCTTGATCAGCGCCTTGGCCGCGAGCGCGCTGCTGGCCGCCTGCGCCAGCCCGGCGGGTCTGGCGCCGCAGGCCCAGGCGCTGGACGCCACCCGCCTGAGCGCCACGCGCAGCACGACCGACCTCAGCCCCGCCGCCTGGCCGCGCCAGGATTGGTGGACGGCGCTGGGTGACGCGCAGCTCAACAGCCTGATCGAGCGGGCGCTCAAAGGCAGCCCCACGCTGGCGCTGGCTCAGGCGCGCTGGCGCGAGGCGCAGGCGGCGGCGGGCGGCGTGCTGGCGCAGTCGCGTCCCAGTGTGGGCGCCAGCGGCGGCGTGTCGCTGACGCGTCTGCCGACGGGTCTGGCGCCGCAGGTGCTGGACGGCAATCCCAAGCTGGGCGAAAACGCGCTGGTACGCGCTAGCTGGGATCTGGATTTGTGGGGCGCCAACGCCCAGGCGCTGCAGGCCGCGGTCGGCCAGGCGCGAGCCGCCGAGGTCGATACCCACGCCGCCCGGCTGGCGCTGTCCACGCAGGTGACGCAGGCTTATGTGGCCTGGGCGCAGGCGCAGGTCACGCAAAAGCTGGCCCAGACCGGGGTGGACACGGCCACCCGCCTGCTGGCTCTGGTGCAGCAGCGCAGCCGCGATGGCCTGGACAACGCCATCACCCTGGCGCGCTCGCGCAGCGCTCAGGCGCAGGCTCGCCAGCAGCTGGAGGCCAGCCGCCAGACCGTGCAGCACGCCCGTCTGGCTCTCGCCACTTTGATCGGCGCCGGGCCGGACAGCACGCTGGATTTGCGCGCTCCGCGCCTGGACGCCCCCGCGCTGCTGGCGCTGGGACGCCGTCTGCCGGGCGACCTGGCCGTGGGTCTGCTGGGCCGCCGGCCGGATCTGGTCGCGGCGCGCTGGCGCGTCGAGGCCGCGCAGGCCAGCGTGAGCGCGCAGAAAGCGCGCTTCATGCCCAATGTCTCGCTGGGTGCGCTGGCCGGATCACTGGGCAGCCAGGACACGCTGACGCTGTTCTCGATCCCGTCGCTGTTTGCCAACATCGGGCCCAGCATCAGCCTGCCGCTGTTTGACGGTGGCCGCCTGCGCGCAGGCCTGGCTCAGCAGGACGCCCGCTATGACCAAGCCGTGGCCCAGTACAACCAGACCCTGGTCACCGCGCTGAACGATGCGGTCGACCAGTGGCAGACCCGCCGCGCGCTGGACGCCCAGATCGCGGCCCAGCAGACGGCTGTGGACCAGGCCGCCAAGGCCGCCGATCTGGCCCGCCTGCGCTACCGCGAAGGCCTGGGCAACGCCCTGGAGGCGCTGGACGCGCAGACCGCCGCGCTGGCGGCGCAGCAGCAGCAGCAGGGCCTGCGCCAGCGCCAGTGGCAGACCAGCCTGGCGCTGGTGGCCGCGCTGGGCGGTGGTTTTGCGACGGACCCGGCGCGCTGAGCCGACCGTTTCCTTCCCCCGATTTCTGATTTTCCTGATTTTCTGGACTGAACGAATCCTTCCCCTTGCGGAGCCCCACGATGAGCACGACTTCCTCCCCCGACACCCCTGTCAGTGACAAACCCCGCCAGCGCAAGCTGTGGCTGCGCGGCGTCGGCGCCGTGGTGGTGCTGGGCGCCATCGCCGCAGCCGCCTGGTATCTGCTGGACGGCCGCTGGTACGAGAGCACCGACGACGCCTACGTGGCCGGCCACATCGTGCCGGTGTCGGCGCAGACGCCCGGCACGCTGGTGCGCGTGCTGGTGAACAACGGCGATCCCGTCAAGGCTGGCCAGGTGCTGGCCGAAATGGACGACAGCAAGGCGCAGCTCGCGCTGGCTTCGGCACGCGCTGCGCTGGTGACTTCGCTGCGCCAGCTCAGCGGCCTGCACACGCAGGTCAGCGGTGCGCAGGCGCAGCTCAATGCCGCCGTGGCCGCCGAAAAACTGGCCGTGCAGGAGGTGCAGCGCCGCGAGCGTCTGGCGCCCAGCGGTGCAGTTTCGGCCGAAGAGCTGAGCCAGGCGCGCAACGCCCTGACCCGCGCCCGCGCCGCGCTGGCCAGCGCCCGCGAGCAGTTCCAGGGCCGCCAGGTGCTGTTGGGCGACGCTGCCGTGGACAGCAACCCCGAGGTCGAAGTGGCTGCCGCCCGCCTGCGCGCCGCCTGGCTGGACCTGCAGCGCACGCACATCGTCGCGCCGGTGGACGGGTTTGTCGGCAAGCGCAACGCCGAGCTGGGCCAGAACGTTCAGGCCGGTCAGGCGCTGATGGCGGTGGTGCCGCTGCAGGCCGTCTGGGTCGATGCCAACTTCAAGGAAACCCAGTTGCGCGATCTGCGCCTGGGCCAGCCGGTCACGCTGCACGCTGATCTGTACGGATCGGACGTGACGTACAGCGCCCGCATCACCAGCCTGGGGCTGGGCACGGGCAGCGCCTTTTCGCTGCTGCCCGCGCAGAACGCCACGGGCAACTGGATCAAGATCGTGCAGCGCGTGCCGGTGCAGGTCGATTTCACCGACGTGAAACAGCTGCAGACGCACCCGCTGCGCGTGGGCATGTCGATGTCGGTGGATGTCGATATCCACGACCGCAAGGGCCCGGTGCTGGCGGCCGTGCCCGACCAGCGCGGCACGCAGGCCACGTCGGTCTACACCGACCAGCTCAACCAGGCCGATGCGGTGGTGCGCGAGGTGATCACCGCCAACCTGCCGAGCCATAGCTGATCCACCATGAGCACCCCGGCCCAGTCGGTCCACGAGGCCGCATTCAACCCGCCCAGCCGTGGCATCGCCACCATGGGCCTGTGTCTGGCCACCTTCATGCAGGTGCTGGACACGACCATCGCCAACGTCTCGCTGCCCACCATTGCGGGCAACCTGGGCGTGAGCAGCGGCCAGTCCACCTGGGTGATCACCTCGTTCGCGGTCAGCACGGCGATTGCCCTGCCGCTGACGGGCTACCTGACGCGCCGTTTTGGCGAAGTGCGCCTGTTCATCTGGGCGACGATGCTGTTCTCGCTGGCGTCCTTCCTGTGCGGTATCGCCACGAACATGCCGGAGCTGATCCTGTTCCGTGCGCTGCAGGGCGCGGTGGCGGGGCCGATGTACCCGATCACGCAGAGCCTGCTGATCTCGATCTACCCGCCCATCAAGCGCGGCATGGCGCTGGCGCTGCTGGCCATGATCACCGTGGTGGCGCCGATTGCCGGGCCGATTCTGGGCGGCTGGATCACCGACAACTACTCGTGGGAATGGATTTTCTTCATCAACGTGCCGATTGGCCTCTTTGCCAGCGCGGTGATCGCGCAGCAGATGCGTGAGCGACGCGACCCGATCGAGACCCCGAAGCTGGACCGCATGGGCCTGTTTCTGCTGGTGATCGGCGTGGGCAGCCTGCAGATCATGCTGGACCTGGGCAACGACGCCGACTGGTTCGCCTCGCCGCTGATCGTGGCGCTGACGCTGGTGTCGGTCGTGGCGCTGACGGTGTTCGTGATCTGGGAGCTGACGCACGACGACCCCATCGTCAACCTGACGCTGTTTCGCAAGCGCAACTTTCTGGTGGGCACGATTGCCATGGTGATGGCTTATGCGGCCTTCTTCTCCATGGGCCTGCTGGTGCCGCTGTGGCTGCAGCGCAACCTGGGCTACACCTCGATCTGGGCGGGTCTGGCGACGGCGCCGATTGGCCTGCTGCCCATCCTGTTGACGCCGGTGGTGGGCAAGTACAGCTCGAAGGTGGACCTGCGGCTGATGGCGTCCTTCGCCTTTGTGGTGATGGGCCTGGTGTCCTTCATGCGCTCGCAGTTTGTCGTGCAGGTGGATTTTTTCCACGTGGCGCTGACGCAGTTCATCATGGGTCTGGGCGTGGCCTTCTTCTTCATGCCCATGATCCAGATCATGCTGTCTGATCTGTCACCGCGCGAGATTCCCGGCGGATCGGGCCTGTCGACCTTTCTGCGCACGCTGGGCGGCAGTTTTTCGGCATCGATCACCACCTTTTTGTGGGACGAGCGCGGCGTGGTCCATCACGCGCACCTGACCGAGAGCATTTCCGCCTACAACAGCCAGGCCACGGCCACGCTGCCGCTGCTGGGCGCCACGCCCACGGCGCAGCTGGCGCAGGCCAATCAGCTCATCACCCAGCAGGCGGTGCAGCTCGGCTTCAACGAGCTGTTTTATGCGCTGGCCTGGATTTTTGTCGGCCTGATCCTGCTGCTGTGGTTTGCCCGGCCGCCGTTCTCGGCCAAGGCCGGCCCGGCCAGTGCGGGCCATTGATCCGGCCTTGTTCCCATCCGCCACCGGAGTGCTGCCATGCTGAGCCCGCGAGACCGCGAAATCTACGACTGCGTCCTGCACCTGGTGATGCTCAGCCGGGGCTACCGCGCCCACGCCGACCGCGAGCTGGACGATTTCGGTCTGTCGCAGGCGGCGGCCTGGGCGCTGCTGGTGCTGTGGCGCCTGGGCAACGGTCAGCGCCAGGTGACGCTGGCCGAGCATGTGGGCATCGAGGGCTCGACCCTGGTGCGTCACATCGACCAGCTGGTCGAGGCCGGACTGATGCAGCGCCAGGACGACCCCACCGACCGCCGCGCCAAAACCCTGCATCTGACGCCGGCGGGCGAAGAGCGCGTGCAGGCCATCGAAGCCCGGCTGCTGGCCTTTCGCAGCCGCAGCTTTGAAGGACTGTCGCTTGACGACATCGCGGCCTGCCGCCGTGTCATGGCGCATGTGGCGGACAATCTGGGTCTGCCCATCCCGGCCATGCGGGTCGGATCGGGCTGTACCGAATCCCGGTAATTGCCTCGCAGAAGAAAAAGGAATCCCATGTCACAGCCCCAAACCGCCGCGGCAGCGCGGCTCAACTCGCCCGCCAAGGTGCTCGGTGCGTCCCTGGTCGGGACGGCCATCGAGTTTTACGACTACTACATCTACGCCACGGCCGCCGTGCTGGTGTTCGGCCCGCTGTTCTTCCCCACGGCCAGCCCGGCGGCGCAGACGCTGCTGTCGCTGTCCACCTTCTCGATTGCTTTCATTGCGCGGCCCGTGGGTTCAGCACTGTTTGGCCACTACGGCGACCGCCTGGGGCGCAAGACCACGCTGGTCGCGTCGCTGCTGGTGATGGGCCTGTCCACCTTCTTCATCGGCCTGCTGCCGGGCGAGGGCCAGATCGGCCTGGCCGCGCCGGTGCTGCTGTGCCTGCTGCGCTTCGGTCAGGGTCTGGGCCTGGGCGGCGAGTGGGGCGGGGCAGCGCTGGTCGCCACCGAGAACGCACCGCCCGGACGGCGCGGCCTGTTTGGCTCCTTCCCGCAACTGGGCGCACCCATCGGGCTGCTGCTGGCTAACGGCGCGTTTTTCGCGGTCAGCTCGTCCATGAGCCCGGAAGATTTCATGAGCTGGGGATGGCGCATTCCTTTCCTGGCGTCGGCGGTGCTGGTGATGGTGGGCCTGTATGTCCGCCTGTCGCTGGAAGAGTCTCCCGTTTACCGCCAGGCCGAAGCGCAGGGCAAAAAGGTCAAGGTGCCGCTGGCCCGGGTGTTTGGCCAGCACGGCGGCGCCATGCTGATCGGCACGCTGATCATGGTCGCGACTTACGTGCTGTTCTACCTGATGACGGTGTTCAGCCAGAAGTACTCGGTCAGCCCGGCGGCGACCAACGCGGCCGGTATCGTCACGGGCCTGGGCATCAACAAAAGCCTGTTTCTGGAAATGCTGATGGGCGCCACGCTGCTGTTTGGCGCTTTCACCCTGATCTCGGGCTGGCTGTCGGACATCATCGGGCGGCGCACGCTGCTGATCTGGACGACGGTCGCGATCGCCATTTTCGGCTTTGTGCTGCTGCCCCAGCTGCTGGGTCAGGGCACGCCGGGCGGGGTGATGATTTTCCTGGTGCTGGGCATGACGCTGATGGGCCTGACTTTCGGCCCCATGGCGGCCATCCTGCCCGAGCTGTTCCCCACCGAAGTGCGCTACACCGGCGCCTCGCTGGCCTACAACCTGGCGTCGATTCTGGGCGCCTCGGTCGCCACGCTGGTGGCGGTGGGCCTGAACGACAGCTACGGCCTCAAGGGCGTGGGTATTTACCTGGGCGTGTGCGCTCTGGTGACCCTGGTGGCGCTGCTGATGGCGCGCGAGACCAGCCGCGACGACCTGGCCCAGCGCTGATTTCAGCCCCTGACGTCACCCCTGACTTCAGCCTTTTACGGCGTCGGGAGCGGCCAGTTGAGGCGCGGCCTCGGCTTCAGCGGGCGCTGCGCCTGCGGGCAGCAGCGCCGCCAGCAGGACATCCTCCAGCGCCGTCGCCTGACGCTGCGCCGCTGCGGCCTGATCCGCATGGCCCTGCTGGGCGTGCAGATGCGCCAGCCACAGCCAGGCCAGACGGCGCTCGGCGGCGGGCAGCTCGCCCGAATCGGCGGCCGCCTGCAGCGGCGCCAGCGCCCGGCCGCTCAGGCCCTGGTGCGCAAAAATCAGGCCACAGGCGGCCAGCACGCTGGCGGGCAGGGGATCGCTGTCGTGGCGGGCGTAAACCTTGTCGGTGGCTTTGAGCCACTTTGCATCGGTGGCGGCTGACGCGCGCAGCACGGCCAGGCCCAGCTCGGGGCGGCTGTCCTGCGGCTGATCGAAGTAGCGATCCCACAGCGGCTTGAGCCAGTTCAGCGCGCGGCCGCTGTCGCCCAGCTGCTGCGCCCGGCGTGCGGCCAGCGCGGCCCATTGAATCTGGTGTTGCGCGGCTTTGCCTGCGTCGCGCCAGGCGGTGTCCAGCGCGTCCAGATCGCTGGCCTGGCTCAGCGCCACGGTCAGCGCCTGGCCGGTCTTCAGCTCGGATTCGGCGGTCGGCGCCTTGCGCGTGGTCAGCGCGAAGAAGGCCGGTTTCTGGCCCATGGCCTGCGCGGCGTGCAGGGCATCGACTGGACGGCCCAGCGCCAGCAGCGCGTCGGTGTAAAGGCGCGCCACGCGCGGGCGGCGGCGCACGGCGTCGGGCAGGGCAGAAATCAGATCCAGGGCGGCTTCGTGCTGGCCGTCTTCGTGAGCCCAGGTGGCCTGCCACAGGCGGGCCGATTCTTCCCAGGGGTTGACGCGCGGGTGAGCGGTCTGGCCCTGGGTCAGGGCGTGAGCCAGTGCGGCGTCGCGTTCGTCCGGCTGTTTGCGGTGGTGGGCCACATCGGCCTGTAGCAGGTGCAGCAGCGCCATCGCATCGGGGTCCTGAGCGCCTTCAGGCAGTGCGGCAAAAAGCTGCAGTGCACGGTGCACCGATTTGGTGGCCTGCGCTTCGCGACCGGCCCAGGTGTCGGCGATGGCGGCGCGCAGGGCCACCTGCGCCTGGTGATCGCGCTTGTGGCCGCGCCACTGGCTTAGACGGCGCGGCACGCGAAACAGGGCGCGCACCGCCAGCGTCAGCACCAGCAGCAGCAAATAGAGCGCCAGCGCCAGCGCCACAAACAGGTTGAGCGACAGATCGGTTTTCACGCCGCCCATCACGAAGGACACGGCGCCCTGGTCATAACCCAGCCCGGACGCGGCGAGGGCCGCGACAATGGCGATGATAACGAGCACGATCACATAACGCATGGGAACTCCTTCCTGTCTGCCTGTGCAGGGATTGTGACACGCTCACACCCGGCCCCCGGAACGGGGGCGCCGGGGCGGTCATGCTGCGCGGCACTGTCGCCTGTCGCCCACTGCCCTTCAAAAAAGCACCGGATTCCAAGGGAAAACGATCTTTGACGATGGACGGTTTCGCGGTTCAATGAACACAAATTCAAATCGTCCGCTTACATCCTCCGGTCTGCCGGGGGCACGCTGCATGAAAACGCCACTGGAGGTTCTGTCGGTCAGCGAGAAGGGCTGGGTTCCTGACCTGTCCATGTCTCATTACGGCCCGTTTGTGGTCGAGGCCCGGGCCGATCTGCCCGCGGTCACCGATGCCCTGCGTGCGCAGCCGCCCGACGTGCTGCTGCTGCACTGGAACCTGACCGATGCCATCGCCCAGTTGCGCCGCTGGAACGCCCAGCTGCTGCTGGCCGACGTGCCCGTGCTGCTGGTCAGCACCGAACCTGATCCCGCCCTGCTGCCACACCTGGTGACGCTGGGCGTGCAGGATGCGCTCAGTTCGCGCGAGGCGGGCAGCTATCTTCTGGCCAAGGCGCTGCGCATGGCGGTCGAGCGCCAGACGCTGCTCAGCGACACGCGCCGCTCGCTCTCGCTGGACATGGCCACCGGCCTGCCCAACCAGAAGCAGCTTCAGGAACACATGTCCCACCTGCTGGCGCTGCGCGCCCGCGATCCGGCGCCCATGTCGCTGCTGGTGCTGCAGTTCCAGGGCCTGGCGCCGCTGGAGGGCAGCCTGGGCTCGGTGGCCGCCAGCGTGCTGCGGCGCAAGGTGGCGGTGCGTCTGCGCTCGGCGCTGCGCGCCAGCGATGTGGTGGCGTCGCTGGGGCCCAGCCAGTTCGCCATCCTGCTGGCTGTCATGGATACGCCGCAGGATGTCGCCCATGTGCAGGCCAAGCTGCGCACGCTGCTTGACCAGCCCTATGTGGTCAGCGGCCAGAGCGTCTCCTTGCCCGTGGACATGGTCGCCGTTGAGTCTGTCGCGCAACAGAATCCGGGCGAACTCATCGGTCAGGCGCTGCTTCGCATGAACCCGCAGGCGCCGGTGCTGACTCTGGCTGGTACAGTCGCGCCGTCGGGGAACTTTTCGGTCATGAACGGCATCAACATGTTGCAAGGCTGTACTTCAGCCAACGACTGATCCATCGTGACAGACCCCGAACTGTCCCAATTCAAGGAGAAATTATGCGTACCCAAGTGACTGCTATCGTGCTGGCTTCCTCCCTCATGCTGTCGGCCTGTGCCAACATGACCGAAGGTCAGCAGACCACCGGCAAAGGCGCTGGCCTGGGCGCCCTGGCGGGTGCCGTGATCGGTGCTGCCACCGGCGACCGCACGACAGCCCTGAAGGGCGCCGCCATCGGTGCAGGCCTGGGCGCACTGGGCGGCTATGTCTGGTCGCAGCGTCTGGAAGAGCAGAAGCGCCAGATGGAAGCCGCCACCAAAGGCACCGGCATCCAGGTCGACCGCACGGCCGACAACCGCCTGAAGCTGAACGTCCCCGCTGATGCCGGCTTCGCGGTGGGCAGCGCGCAGATTTCTTCCACCCTGGCCAATGTGCTGAACCAGTTCGCCACCGGCCTGGTGGGTAACCCGGCCGCCAGCGTGGCCATCATTGGTCACACCGACAACACCGGCAGCGACGCCATCAACAACCCGCTGTCGCTGAATCGCGCTGCGGCCGCCCGCGATTACCTGGTCTCGCGCGGCGTGGCCAGCAACCGCTTCGCCATCGAAGGCCGTGGCTCGCGCGAACCCGTGGCCAGCAACGCCAGCAACGAGGGCCGTGCCCAGAACCGCCGTGTCGAGATCTACGTGAGCGAAGCCGCTCCGCGCTGATCGCCAATGGGCTGCCCTCGGGCAGTCTGCTGCAAGGCATCGCAGGACCGCGCCACCACAACCCGGTGGCGCGGTTTTTTTTCGCCCGTAAAATGGTCTGATCGAACAAAGTCAACGAGACAGGCCCCGCAGTGCAATCCTCACCCAGCAGTTCCGCGCCCACCGCCGCCGTGCGCGTGCTCAAGAAATACCCCAACCGCCGCCTGTACGACAGCCACAGCAGCAGCTATGTGACGCTGGCCGACGTCAAGGCCATGGTGGTGGCGGGCACGCCCTTTCGCGTGGTGGACGCCAAGACGGCGGAGGACCTCACCCGCAGCATCCTGCTGCAGATCATTCTGGAAGAAGAAACTGCGGGCGCGCCGATTTTTAGCGAAACCATGCTGCGCGTGCTGATCCGCGTCTATGGCCAGGCCATGCACAGCAGCCTGGGCGCCTGGCTGGAGCAGTCGCTCGCCGGCGTGTCGCGCCTGCAGGATTCCCTGGGCGCGCAGTGGCAGGCGCAACTGGAGCAGCTGGGCCAGCTGCCCGGCGCCCAGCCGTTTGCCGGGATACCACCGCCGCTGCCCGGGGTGATGCCTGGTGTGATGCCCGCCGTTTTGCCGGGCGTATTGCCGGGCGTGGGGGCGCTGCCCGGCAGCGACTGGATGCAGCAGATGACGGCGCAGTGGCAGGCCCAGCAGGACCAGCTGCGCCAGGCCGGCGAGCAGTTTTTCGCCAGCTTCCAGCCTCCGGCGACGTCAGAGCCTGCGGCATCCGGGTCGGATGCGCCTCCTTCTGGCGATCCCGCTGAGGCGCCGGTGACCCCGAAACCCCGCCGCCGCAAACCGGCTGCAGGCTGATGCGGCTGCAGGCTGATCCGCCTGCGGGTCAGTCAGACGGACTGGCCAAACCGGCTGAGTCGACTGACCCCAGCTTGTAGCCCATGACCTCGACGCCGACCGCATCGCAGTCGGGGTAGACGTCGGGCTTTTCGCTGCTCAGGCGCACGGCCGCGACGCGCGGGTGGGCCAGCAGGCTGATCAGCAGATCGTCAACCAGCGTTTCCTGAAGCTGGATGTGGCCGGTGGCGATGCGCGCGGCGATGGTCGAGCGGATGAAATCGTAATCAACGACCTCGTCCAGCTCGTCCTGACTGGGCGTGGAGCTGGACAGCGGCACGTACAGATCGACGTTCAGGCAGACGCGCTGCGTCCCCCGCTTTTCGAAATCGTGCGCGCCTATGCCCATCTGCACGCTGTAATTGCGCAGGAAAAGCCGGCGGCAGGGGGGCAGGGCGTGGTCGGGCCAGGCGCCGAAAGTCAGTGAGTTCATGTCGCGATCAAAGCTGGGAAAGCGCATTTTGCGCCAGAAACAGCACATCGCGGCCCTGGCCCATCAGATGCTGACCGCCATCGACCAGCAGATCGCAGCCAGTCAGCGCCGGGCTGTCCAGCGCGTAGGCCACGGCGCGGGCGATGTCTTCGGGCGTGGACGAGCGCTGCAGCGGCGTCATGCGCCGGGCGGCGTCAAATTCGGTTTCGTTCATCGGGCCGGAAACCAGCGTCAGCCCGGGCGAGATGCCCACCACACGCAGACGCGGCGCCAGCGCCATGGCCTGAAGGCGCACGGCCTCTTTCAGTGCGGCCTTGCTCAGGGTGTAGGACAGGTGATCGGGATTGGGGTTGTGCAGCTTCTGATCCAGGATGTGCACGGCGCAGGGCCAGGGGCGCTGCGTCTGGGGCTCGTGCCCGGACCCGGCCTGGGCGCGCTGCGCCAGGTGGTCGGCCAGCGCCTGCGTCAGCAGCAGCGGCGCCAGGGTGTTGGTGGCCATGTGGCGCTGCAGGCGCTCGCCAGTCAGCGTGGCGCTGTCGTCAAATTCAAACAGCGAGGCGTTGTTGACCAGCGCGTCCAGCCGCCCGAACTGCGCCACGACCTGTGGCACCAGCGCGCGGCAGGCCGCCTCGTCGGCCAGATCGGCGACGAAGACGGCAGCCCCGTGGCCCGACGCCCGGCGCGCTTCGTCGGCGGTGGCGTTCGCTTCGTCGAGCGAGTGGCGGGCGTGAATGGCCACTCGCCAGCCCTGCGCGGCCAGATGCAGGGCGATGCAGCGCCCCACGCGGCGCGCGGCGCCGGTGACCAGAACGACGGGGGCGGAGGGCAGGGCGGTCATGGGGTGCTTTCCGGGTTTGCGACAATGCGCGGATTGTCCCGCAAGCGTGTCCGCGCTGACGCCTGCTCCAACGCAAGTCCCTGCCCATGAATGATTTTCCTGCCCCTGCATTCGCGCCAGTACCCGGTCGGCTCGGACCTGATCCTGATCTCCACGCGGCCCTGCTGGCCGCCCGCGATGCCAGCGGCTGGCTGCGTTTTGATGCCTTCATGCAGCAGGCGCTTTACCACCCGCAGGCCGGGTATTACACGCGCAGCAGCCCCAAGCTGGGCGAGCGGCCGGAATCGGGCAGCGATTTCGTCACCGCGCCCGAGCTGACGCCGCTCTTTGGCCACACCCTGGCCGCGCAGGTGACCGAGCTGCTGCAGGCCAGCGGCACGCAGACTGTGCTGGAGCTGGGTGCGGGCAGTGGCGCGCTGGCCGAAGCGCTGCTGGACGTTTTGCCACCGCACGTCGCTTATCGCATCCTGGACGTCTCCCCCAGCCTGCGCGGCCGTCAGGCGCAGCGTCTGGCGCGCTTTGGCGAGCGCGTGCAGTGGCTGGAGGCCCTGCCTGAATCCTTCGAGGGCGTGATTCTGGGCAACGAGCTGCTGGACGCCGTCCCCGTGCGCGTGGTCGTGCGCTCTGTGGACGATGAGCCCGCCTGGCGGGAGCGCGGTGCCGTCTGGGACGACACTGCCAACGCCTGGCAGTGGCAGGACAGGCCTCTGGACCGGGCGCTGCTGGCCGCGCAGGACGCGCGCTGCGCCGGGCTGCTGGACGAGATCGCGCCGCAGCTTCCGCCCGGCTACACCAGCGAAATTCACCCCCAGGGCCAGGCGCTGGTGGGCACGCTGGCCGCCCGGCTGAAACGCGGCGCGATGCTCTGGCTGGATTACGGCTTTGAAGAGCGCACCTACTACCATCCCCAGCGCGCCACGGGCACGCTGATGTGCCACCGTGCCCACCGGGCGGACGACCAGCCGCTGGCCGAGCCGGGCGAAAAAGACATCACCGCGCACGTCAACTTCACCGGCGTCGCGCTGGCCGCGCAGGATGCGGGGCTGGACGTGCTGGGCTACACCAGTCAGGGGCGTTTCCTGATCAACTGCGGCCTGCCGCAGCGTCTGGCCGAACTGCCCCAGGCGACGGCGCAGGAGCGCGTGGCCAGCGCGCGCACCACCGCCAACGCGCACAAGCTGTGGGCCGAGCACGAAATGGGCGAGCTCTTCAAGGTGCTGCTGCTGGGACGCGGTCTGGACGCGACCCGCCACTGGCTGGGGTTTGCGCAGGGCGACCGAACTGGCGCGCTGGGCTGAGATTACACTCACACCCATGAACACCCCCACGCCTTACGACCCGACCGTCAAGCAGAAAGCTGCCGACAAGACGGCGCGCATCCCCATCAAGATCGTGCCGCTGGCCCAGCACGAGCAGCTGAAAAAGCCCGACTGGATTCGCGTCAAGGCGGGCAGTGCGGGCACGCGCTTTTACGAGATCAAAAATATCCTGCGCGAGCACAAGCTGCACACGGTGTGCGAAGAGGCGTCCTGCCCCAACATCGGCGAATGCTTTGGCAAGGGCACGGCCACCTTCATGATCATGGGCGACAAGTGCACGCGCCGCTGTCCCTTCTGCGACGTGGGCCACGGCCGCCCCGATCCGCTGGACGCGGACGAGCCCGCCAACCTGGCCAAGACCATCGCGGCGCTGAAACTGAACTATGTGGTGATCACTAGCGTGGACCGCGACGACTTGCGCGACGGTGGCGCCGCGCACTTCGCCGAGTGCATCCGCCAGGTGCGTGTGGCGTCGCCGCAGACACGCATCGAGGTGCTGGTGCCCGATTTCCGGGGCCGCGACGACCGCGCCCTGGGCATCCTGCGCGAAGCCCCGCCGGACATCATGAACCACAACCTGGAAACCGCACCGCGCCTTTACAAGCAGGCGCGTCCGGGCTCGGATTACCAGTTCAGCCTGAACCTGCTCAAGAAGTTCAAGGAGCAGGTGCCCGGCGTGCCGACCAAGAGCGGCATCATGGTGGGCTTGGGCGAAACCGACGAAGAGATTCTGCAGGTGATGCGCGACATGCGCGCGCACGACATCGACATGATCACCATCGGCCAGTACCTGGCGCCCAGCGGCCACCACCTGCCGGTGCAGCGCTACGTCCACCCCGACACCTTCAAAATGTTCGAGGAAGAAGCCTATCGCATGGGCTTTGTCAACGCCGCCGTGGGCGCGATGGTGCGATCCAGCTACCACGCCGACCAGCAGGCGGCGCACGTCTGACGGGCCCCGCGTGAAAGCCGCCACCTGGAACGTCAACTCGCTGTCCGTGCGCCTGCCGCAGGTGCTGGACTGGCTGGCCGCCCACCAGCCGCAGGTGCTGGTGCTGCAGGAAACCAAGCTCACCGACGACAAATTCCCCCACGAGGCGCTGGCGCAGGCGGGCTACACCAGCCTGTGGCACGGCCAGAAAACCTATAACGGTGTGGCGCTGCTGGCGCGCGCGGGCTGCCAGGTCAGCGATCCGGTGAAAAACATCCCCGGTTTTGAGGACGAGCAGGCCCGCGTCATCGCCGCGACGGTCGATGGCGTGCGTGTGGTCGGGGGCTACTTCCCCAACGGCCAGGCGCCCGACAGCGACAAGTTCGCCTACAAGATGCGCTGGCTGGATGCGCTGCGCGCCTGGCTTCAGGGCGAGCTGGTGCGCACGCCAGATCTGCTGCTGATGGGCGATTTCAACATCTGCCCGACCGACGCCGACGTCTACGATCCGGTGGCCTGGGCGGGCCAGATCCACTGCACGCCGCAGGAGCGCGAGCACTTCCAGGCGCTGACCGCGCTGGGTTTGGTCGATGCCTTCCGCCTCTTCGAGCAGCCGGTGAAAAGCTGGAGCTGGTGGGATTACCGCAATCTGGCCTTTCGCAAGAACCAGGGCCTGCGCATCGACCACATTCTGGCCAGCCAGCCGCTGGTGGGTCGCGTCACGGCCTGCGAGATCGACCGCCTGCCGCGCAAGAACGAGCGGCCCAGCGACCACGCGCCGGTCTGGGTGCAGCTGGATCCTGCATGAGCTCAGGCAGCGGGCCGGACGCTCCTACGCCGGCGCAGCCGCACCCCAGCCAGTTCGCGCTGCTGCGCCAGCGCCGCTTCGCCCCCTTTTTCTGGACGCAGTTCCTGGGCGCGGCCAACGACAACCTCTTCAAGTTCGCCTTCACGGTGCTGGTGACTTACCAGTGGCAGGTGGCCTGGCTGCCGCGCGAACTGGCGGGGCTGGTGATCAGCGCGCTGTTCATCCTGCCTTTTGTGCTGCTGTCGGCCACCAGCGGCCAGCTCGCCGACCGCCTGCCCAAGCACCTGCTGATGCGCTGGGTGAAGGTCGGTGAGCTGGGCATCATGGCGATCGGCCTGGTTGGCTTTCTGGTACCCAGCCCGGCGCTGCTGCTGCTGGGCGTGATGCTGATGGGGCTTCATTCGACGGTGTTTGGCCCGGTCAAGTTCGCTTATCTGCCCGCCACGCTTAAGCCGCACGAGCTGGTCGGCGGCAACGGTGTGGTCGAAATGGGCACGTTTGTGGCCATCCTGCTGGGCAATCTGGTGGGCGGGGTGCTGGTTTCGGTGCCGGAGCAGGGGCCGCTGTGGGTGGCGCTGGCCTGTCTGGGTGTTTCGCTGCTGGGTCTGGTGACGGTGTGGCGCGTGCCGCCGCTGCCCGCCAGCGCGCCGGGCCTGCGCATCAACTGGAACCCTTTCACCGAAACCTGGGCCAACCTGATGATGGCGCGGCAGGACAAAACCGTGTTCCGCGCGCTGCTGGGCATCAGCTGGATGTGGTTTTTTGGCGCGGTCTTCCTCAGCCAGTTCCCCGTGTTTGCCCGCGACGTGCTGCATGGCAACGAGGGCGTGGCCTCGCTGCTGCTGGTGCTGTTCTCGGTGGGCGTGGGCGTGGGCTCGCTGCTGTGCGAGGGCCTGAGCCGGGGCCGCGTCGAACTGGGTCTGGTCATCCCCGGCGCTTTGGGCATGACGGCGTTTTCGGTCGATCTGTACTTCGCCACCCGCGCGCTGCCCGTGCCGTCGGGCCAGACGCTGCTGGATGTGACCGCTTTCGTGGGCCAGGGCGCGCACTGGCGGGTGATGGCCGATCTGGCCCTGATGAGCCTGTTCACCGGGCTGTACATCGTGCCGCTGTATGCCATGGTGCAGTCGCGCTCGCCGGTGACGCACCGCGCCCGCATCATCGCGGCCAACAACATCCTGAACGCGCTGTACATGATCGCCAGCGCGCTGATCGCTGGGGCGTTGATGGCGGCGGGGCTGTCGCTGCCGCAGCTTTTCGCACTGATGGGCCTGGCCAACCTGGCCGTGACGGCGCACCTGGCGCTGACTTCGCCCGAGTACCTGCAGGGCCTGCGTCGCTGGATAGGCGGAAGATAACGGCATAATCCCTGATTTTGATGCGTGTTTGCGGTTAAATGCAGTCAATTTAAACTGAATTGCTGTTAAGATGCTGTCATTGATTCCCGCAACAGCCCCAGCGACAACACGGAGACCGCCCTATGCCGCATGACGTCAGCCTGATCGCCACGATTGCGGCCGGTTTCGGTCTGGCCCTGGTGTTTGGCCTGATGGCCAGCCGCCTGAAAATGCCGCCGCTGGTGGGCTATCTGCTGGCCGGTATCCTGGTCGGGCCGCACACGCCGGGCTATGTGGGCGACCTGGGTCTGGCGTCGCAGCTCGCCGAAATCGGCGTGATGCTGCTGATGTTTGGCGTGGGCCTGCACTTTTCGCTGGCTGATCTGATGGCGGTCAAGCGCATCGCCGTGCCGGGTGCGCTGGTGCAGATCGCCGTGGCCACGCTGCTGGGCATGGCGGTGTCGGCGCTGTGGGGCTGGAGCTTTGGCGCCTCGGTGGTTTTTGGCCTGTGCCTGTCGGTGGCCAGCACGGTGGTGCTGCTCAAAGCCTTGGAGGCGCGCGGGGTGCTGTCCTCGCTCAACGGGCAGATCGCCGTGGGCTGGCTGGTGGTGGAAGACCTCGTGATGGTGCTGGTGCTTGTGCTGCTGCCCGCGCTGTCTGGCCTGCTGGCCGAGGGCGATAGCGGCACGGCCGTGTCCACCGCGCAGCTCTGGTCCACCATAGGCTGGACGCTGGCCAAGGTCTGCGCCTTCATCGCGCTGATGCTGGTCGTGGGTCGCCGCCTGCTGCCGCGCGTGCTGTGGTGGGTGGCGCGTACGGGTTCGCAGGAGCTGTTCACCCTGGGCGTGGTCGCCATGGCGGTGGGCGTGGCTTTTGGCGCTGCCAAGCTGTTTGACGTGTCCTTCGCGCTGGGCGCTTTCTTCGCCGGCATGATGATGCGCGAATCCGAGTTCAGCCACCGCGCCGCCGACGAATCCCTGCCGCTGCGCGACGCGTTTGCGGTGCTGTTTTTTGTCTCGGTCGGGATGCTGTTTGATCCGGCCGTGATCTGGACCCAGCCCTTCAAGCTGCTGGCGGTGGTCGGCATCATCGTGGTCGGCAAAACCCTGGCCGCCATGGCGCTGGTGCTGGCCCTGCGCTACCCGCTGGGCACGGCGCTGACGGTGGGCGCGAGCCTGGCGCAGATCGGCGAGTTCTCCTTCATTCTGGCCGGCTTGGGCGTGGGTCTGAACCTGCTGCCGCCCGAGGGCCAGAGCCTGGTGCTGGCGGGTGCGCTGGTCTCGATTGCGCTGAACTCTGCGCTCTTTGCCGCCATCGAGCCTCTGCGCGCCTGGATGCTGGAGCACTGGGCCTGGGCGCGCCGCCTGGATGCCCGCGCCGACCCGCTGGCCGAACTGCCCATGAGCACGCAGGACTCCTTCCTGCACGGCCAGGTCGTTCTGGTGGGACACGGGCGGGTGGGGCGGCGCATCCACAGCGCGCTGCGCGAACAGGAGATCCCCGTCGTCGTGGTCGAGCAGAACCGCGAGTCGGTCGATGAGCTGCGCGACGCGGGCCACACCGCCGTCTGCGGGGACGCCGCCGAGCCCATGGTGCTGGTACAGGCGCACATTGCCCGCGCCGCGATGCTGGTCGTGGCGGTGGCCGATCCGGTCGATGTGCAGACCATGATGGAGACGGCGCGCACGCTCAATCCCGGTATCCGCATCGTGCTGCGCAGCCACAGCGCCGACGAGGCCGAGCTGATGGCGGGCGAGGGCGTGACCGTATTTCTGGGCGAGGAAGAACTGGCGCGCGGCATGATCGCGCACATCGCGGCCAGCCGTCTCGCGCCACCGCCCCCCGAGGCCGGGCCGGGGGCGCCAGCCGATCCGGCCGAATCCGCCGGGGGTGGCGCCCACGCCACGCCCGCTCCGACCAGGTGATATACAGGGTCTTTTCCCCTTTTTATCCGCTTTGCAGCGAAAATCTGCCCTTACCATATTCTGAAGTTGAACAAGGAAGACCATGGATGTCTTGATGTCGGTGCATGACCATGTGCTGGATTTTCTGATCAACGGCCTGACGGGCCTGAGTGGCTGGTGGATGCTGGGCATTGCCTTGCTGACCACGCACATCACGATCGCGTCGGTGACGATTTACCTGCACCGCTGCATGGCGCACCGGGCGCTGGAGCTGCACACGCTGGTGTCGCATTTCTTCCGTTTCTGGCTGTGGATGACCACCGGCATGGTCACCAAAGAGTGGGTGGCCATCCACCGCAAGCACCACGCCAAATGTGAAACCGTGGACGACCCGCACAGCCCCGTGACGCGCGGCATCAAGACCGTGCTGCTGCGCGGCAGCGAGTTGTATCGCGCCGAGGCCAAGGTCGAAGAAACCAAGCAGAAGTACGGCCACAACTGCCCGGATGACTGGGTGGAGCGCAAGCTCTACAGTCGCTTCCCGATTCTGGGTGTGTCGATCACCCTCATTCTGGACGTGACCCTGTTTGGCGTGGGCGGTCTGGCCGTGTGGGCGCTGCAGATGGCCTGGATCCCGGTGACGGCCGCCGGCGTGATCAACGGCATTGGTCACTTCTGGGGCTACCGCAACTTTGAGGCGGCCGACGCGTCGACCAACATCGTGCCCTGGGGCATCCTCATTGGCGGTGAAGAGCTGCACAACAACCACCACACCTACCCGACGTCGGCCAAGCTGTCGGTCAAGAAGTACGAGTTCGACATCGGCTGGCTCTACATCCGCACCCTGCAGGTCATGGGCCTGGCCAAAGTGCGCAAGCTGCCGCCGCAGATGGTGCTGGGCGCCACGCAGCCCGCGCCCGACGCGCGCACGCTGGATGCCATCGTGGCCAACCGCTACGAGCTGATGGCCCAGTACGCCAAAACCCTGCGCGGGACGGTCAGCGCCGAGCTGCAGCACCTGCGCGAGCAGGGCCAGCAGCGCACGGCAGCCTTCGCCGAACTGAGTCTGGTCAAGCGCTGGCTGCACCGCGATGAGGACAAGATTCCCACCAATGTCCGTCCCAGACTGTCCAGCGTGCTGGGCAGCCACCGCGAACTGGGCATCCTGGTGTCGATGCGCGAGGAGCTGCGTCAGCTCTGGACCCGCACCCACGTGACCCGCGACCAGCTGGTCAGCGACCTGCAGGCCTGGTGCAGCAAGGCCGAAACCAGCGGCATCGCGGCCCTGCGCGAGTTCTCCACCCGGGTGCGCTCGCTGGCTCCCGCCTGATCCGGGCGCTGTTCCTGCAAAAAACCGGCCTCAGGCCGGTTTTTTGTTGGCCATTGAAAGCTTTTTCGTCCGGTGTTTTCTCCATGTACGCCAGTGGACTGTGGGGGCGCTACCACTCAGGAAATACCCCAGGGCCGCTTCACGCTGCTTTTTTCTTTGGCTACACTGAAAGCGCTTTCATACATGGAGACCAACATGCGCAAATCCTGCGTTTTTGCCCTGTGCGCCTTGGCCGCTTCGTCCGCCATGGCCCAGAAAACGGTGCTGACTGTAGCGGCCTTCCCGGCTGTGGACGAGATCGTCAAGGCGGCCTTGCCGGAATGGAACAAGAAGCATCCCGACGTCGAGGTCAAGGTGGTGAGCCGCGAGTACGCTGACCACCACACCGCCATGACCACGGCGCTGGCCGCATCGTCCGGTCTGCCGGACGTGATGACCATCGAGTACGGCTTTCTGGGCCGCTTCTCGCAGAGCGGCGGGCTGGAAAACCTGGCCGCGGCCCCTTATTCGGCCCAGCAGTTCGAGAAGCGTTTCGTGCCCTTTGCCTGGGCGCAGGCCCGTGACGAGCGTCAGGGCCAGACCGCCATGCCCACCGACATCGGTCCGGGGGCCATGTTCTACCGCAATGACATCCTTGAAAAAGCGGGCGTGAAGCCGGAGCAGCTCACCACGAGCTGGACCAGCTTCGTCGAGGCCGGCAAGGCGGTCAAGGCCAAAACCGGCTCCTACCTGGTGGCCCATGCCCGCGATGTCAAAGACATTGTGATCCGCACCGGCATCCCCGCCGGCGAGGGCATTTATTACAACGCCAAGGGCGAATCGGTGGTCGGTACAGCGCCACGTTTCAAGAAAGCCTTTGCCCTGGCCAAGAGCATCCGCGACCAGGGGCTGGATGCCAAAATCAACGCCTGGTCCAACGACTGGGGCGAAGGCCTCAAGCGCGGCACCATCACCGTCCAGATGATGGGGGCCTGGCTGGGCGGGCACCTGCAGAACTGGCTGGCCCCCAATACAGCCGGTCTGTGGCGCAGCACAACGCTGCCTGAAGGCGTGGCCACGTCCTGGGGCGGCACCTTTTACGCCATTCCCAAGAAGGCCCAGAACAAGGCGCTGGCCTGGGATCTGATCCAGTACCTGACGCTGAACAAGGCCCAGCAGCAGGCGGCTTTCGAGAAATTCAACGCCTTCCCGGCGCTGATCGAGGCCCAGAGCGGCCCCTTCTTTGACCAGCCCGTGCCCTTCCTCGGCAACCAGAAGGCGCGCGTCACCTGGCGCGATACGGCCCTGAAAATTGCGCCGACCCGCGTGTTCCGCAACGACCCGATCGCTGAGGAAATCGTCAACGCCGAGCTCGATCAGGTCCTGACACGCGGCAAGTCCGTCGACCAGGCGCTGGCCGACGCGCAGCGCATGATCCAGCGCAGGGCACAGCGGTGAGCAGGCTCAAGCTGGGACAGGGCTGGGCACCGTATGTGCTGCTCAGCCCCTTTGTGGTCCTCTTCCTCGTTTTTGGGCTCTTCCCCATCCTGTTCTCGTTTTTCCTGATGTTCCACAGCTGGGATCCGGTCCAGGGCATCGGGTCGATGGAGTACGTGGGGCTGGACAACCTCAGCTTTGCGGTCGAGGACCCGCTGGTCTGGACTTCGATGAAGAACACCCTGTGGCTGGCTGTGGCCTCGGGGCTGCCCCAGCATCTGGTGGCCATCCCGCTGGCCTACCTGATCAACGAGCGTCTGGGGTCGTGGCGCAACGCGGCGATGGGGGTGTATTTCCTGCCTTACATCACCTCGACAGTGGCGATTGCCATCATGTTCAGCACCCTGTTTTCAACCGATTACGGGGCCGTCAACGCCATGCTGCAGGCGCTGGCCCAATCCAGCTGGCTGGGGTCCGTGCTGCCGCAATCCAATATCGACTGGCTCGGCCAGCCCGGAACCATCAAGCCGGTGGTGGCGCTGGTGGTGTTCTGGCGTTATGTGGGCTTCAACGTGATCCTGTACGTGGCCGCCATGCAGAGTATTCCCCGTGATCTGTACGAAGCCGCCCGGATGGACGGCGCAGGCAGTGGCCGGATTTTCTGGTTCATTACCTTGCCCCAGCTCAAGCCCATGATGTATTTCGGGGTGACGCTGACGGTGATCGGGGGACTGCAGCTCTTTGAGGAACCCTTCATCCTTACCGGGGGCAAGGGCGGTATCGAGTACGCGGGCATGACCACGGCCATGTATATGTACCGGACGGCGTTTGATTTCAACGATTTCGGTCTGGCCAGTGCGATTTCGTGGATGCTGTTTGTGGTGATCCTGCTGCTGACGGTACTGACCAACCGGGCTTTCAAAACCCGAGGGGAATGAGTATGCAATCCACTTCGACCGACAAGGCGACGATGGGCCCGCTGGGTTGGGTTTTCCTGATTCTGGGGGGCGTCGTGATGCTGGCGCCGTTTTACTTCATGTTTGTGTTTTCGACCCACCTGAGGGCGGACATCTTCCGGGTGCCGCCTCCGCTGTGGTTCGGGACTCACTTCATGGATAACCTGGACATCCTGATGTCCAAGATTCCGTTCTGGAAAAATCTGGGATGGTCTTTGTACGTGGGGGCGCTGAGCACGGGGTTGACCCTGCTGTTCTGTTCCATGGCCGGATTTGCTTTTGCGGCATACACCTTCCGCTTCAAAAAAGCGCTTTTTGCGCTGGTGATGGGGACGATGCTGATTCCCGCGTTTCTGGGCATGATTCCGACGTTCATGATCATGGACACGCTGGGCTGGATCGACCAGCCGCGCGCCCTCTACATTCCAGCTGCAGCGCCCGCTATGGGTATATTCCTGATGCGGCAATACATCGAATCGGCCATTCCGCGTGAACTGCTGGAAGCGGCTCGCATGGATGGCTGCGGTGAATGGGCGGTTTACTGGCGCATTGTTGTTCCGCTGCTGGGCCCGGCATTTGGCACCCTGGGGCTGATTGCTTTCATTGCCTCGTGGAACAACTTCATCGGCCCTCTGGTGGTCATGCGCTCGGTTGAAAACTACACCTTCCCGCTGGCGCTGCGCAGTGTGCAAAACCCGGTCGATACCGAGTGGGGGGCCTTGATGGCGGGTTCCGTGGTGGCGGTTTTACCGCTGCTGGTGATTTTTATATTTTCCTCGCGCAGACTCATTTCGGGGCTGACGGCGGGGGCTGTCAAGAGTTGAAATCATGCTGATGAAAACCAATGAATCCATGACCCTGACACGGGCTGATTTTCCGCAGGATTTTGTCTGGGGTGTGGCCACTTCGGCCTACCAGATCGAAGGGGCTGTCCAGGAAGGAGGGCGTGGTCCCTCGGTCTGGGATGTGTTCTGCCAGAAACCTGGCGTCATCGCCGATGCCAGTGATGGCAGCCGGGCCTGTGAGCACTATCAGCGCTGGGAGAGCGATGTCGATCTGATCGCCAGCCTGGGTGTGAACGCCTACCGCTTTTCAGTGAGCTGGCCCCGCGTTCAGCCTTTGGGCGAAGGCGCCTGGAATGAAGCGGGTTTCGCGTTTTATGACCGGCTGCTGAGCCGCCTGGAGGCTTTGGGCATCGAGGCCCATCTGACGCTGAATCACTGGGATCTGCCTCAGGCCCTGCAGGAAAAAGGGGGCTGGGAATCGCGCGAGACCTGCGAGCATTTTGTGCGTTATGCCCTGGAAATCTCCCGCCGTTTCGGGAGCCGCGTCAAAAGCCTTTGCACGCACAACGAGCCCTGGGTGATAGCGGTTCTGGGCCACGAGCATGGGGTTTTTGCGCCGGGAATCAAATCACGCCGCGCTGCCATTCAGGTAGCGCACCACCTGCTGCTCAGTCACGGGATGGCGCTCAAGGCCATGCGCGAGGCCGGGGTAAAAGCCGCGCTGGGGATCGTCCTGAATCTCTCGCCGATTTATCCGGCATCCAGCAGCGCAGCCGATGTGGCCAAGGCCAGGCTGGACGATGGCCTGAATGCCCGCTGGTATCTGGACCCGCTGTTTTTCGGCCGTTATCCGGCGGATGTCATGGCGCATCTGGGCAACGATGCGCCCGTGGTTCAGGCAGCCGATATGGCAATGATCGCGCAGCCGCTGGATTTCCTGGGCGTCAACTACTACACGCGCAATTTTGCGTCCAGCGGTAATCCGTGGGATGTCAGCTCCACGGGCAACCAGGTCACTGACATGGGCTGGGAGGTTTATCCGCAAGGTCTGACCGAGCTGCTGTGCCGCCTGCACGCTGATTATCCGGTGCCCTCGCTCTGGGTCACCGAAAACGGGGCTGCGTTCAAGGACACCGAGCGTGACGGCGTTGTGGACGATCCGGACCGCGTTGCTTATCTGCAGCGCCACATTCAGGCCGCCTGGAATGCCCGTGAGAAGGGGGTTCCTGTAGGAGCTTATTTCGCCTGGAGCCTGATGGACAACTTCGAATGGGCCAGTGGTTATGCCAAGCGCTTTGGCCTGGTTTATGTGAATTATCAGACGCAGCAGCGCACGCTCAAAAGCAGTGCGCACTGGTACAGCGGTTTTCTGAAAGCGTGATATGGCACAGATTCAACTCAGGCAAGTCAGCAAATCCTACGGCGATACCCTGGTGATTCCCGGGGTCGACCTTGAGGTCCAGGACGGCGAGTTCCTTGTTTTTGTCGGACCTTCCGGGTGCGGCAAATCGACCATGCTGCGCATGCTGGCGGGCCTGGAGAGCATCACCTCCGGCGATGTCCTGTTCGATGGCCAGCGGGTGAACGACATTGGCTCCTCCGACCGGGGTGCGGCCATGGTGTTTCAGAGCTACGCCCTGTACCCGCACATGACGGTCGCCGAAAACATGGGTTTTGCCCTGCGCATGGCGGGCCACAGCAAGGCGCAGCGCCAGGCGGCCGTGGAGGAGGTTGCCCAGACCCTGCAGCTCACGCCGCTGCTGGATCGCTACCCCAAGCAGCTTTCCGGCGGACAGCGCCAGCGCGTGGCCATCGGGCGGGCGATCGTGCGTCGGCCCAAGGTGTTCCTGTTTGACGAGCCGCTGTCCAACCTCGATGCCGCGCTGCGCGTGCAGATGCGCATCGAGCTGGCGCGCCTGCATGGCCAGCTCGGCACGACCATGATTTACGTCACCCATGACCAGACCGAGGCCATGACCCTGGGCGACCGCATTGCCGTGTTCAACAAGGGCCGCATCGAGCAGGTCGGCGCGCCGATGGATCTTTACCGCCAGCCCGCCAACCGCTTCGTGGCCGAGTTCCTGGGCTCGCCCAAGATCAATGTGATGCCTTACCGTGTGGATGCCGCCGGACAGCGTCTTGTGTTGGGTGACGGCGCGGCGGCCTTGCCGCTGGACACCCTGCAGTCAATGGCTGCCCTGCTGTCACGGGGTGAGGCCATCGGCTGGCGTCCGGAATCCCTGGGGCTGTGCGAGCCGGGGCGCGGGCTGCCTGGCCAGATCGAGTTTGTCGAGAAGCTGGGGGATGTCACCGTGATCTATGTCCGCACGCCCGCTCACACCGAGCTGGTGGCTGTGAAGCACAACGGCGAGTCCGAGGCTCTGCGCATGGGCACGGCGGTCGGCCTGATGCCGCTGGATGCGGGGCTGGTGTTTGACGCTCAGGGCCAAAGGGTTGATGCCTGAGCCGGATTTTTAAGGGTTCGCACCCCAAGAAAAAGGGCCTTGAAGGCCCTTTTCCTGTTGGTAAAGATCGCAATCAGTCGAAGGTGATGGCCCCCTTCAGAGCGACAGTGGTCGGATAAACAGTGCCTGCTGCCGTCGTCAGGTTGGCGCCACTGCTGGCCCCATTGCGGCCCAGAATGGCCGCACCGCCGCCTGCACCGACAAATTTGACGCTGCTGACCACGGGGGACGCCGCCAGAGCAGCGGCCACATCCTCCTGCGCAATGCCCGCGCCGCAGTCGGCGGCGACGCGGAAGTCGTTGCGCAGGTTCATCGAGTAGGCGGTGGCATCCACAGAGCTGGGCTTGAGCACCCCGTGGAGCTGCAGGTGGCAGCCGTTGTCAATCGCGTAGCGTTTGCCCAAGGTCAGCACGACGCCCAGCGCATTGTTGGCGCTGTTGTACCACTCCGGATTGGGGTTGAAGGTGAAGTTCAGTTTGGTCTGGCTGCCCAGCGTCACACCGCCGGTATCGCCGGAGGTGCTCAGGCCTGTGATTCCGGGGCCAAAGACCTCGATCTGGCTGTACAGCGCGCTGGCTGGGCTGGGCGTCTGGTAATAAAAGTAGACAAAGCTGTCGGCCCCTGTGCCGCCCGATCCGCTGCCGCACCAGTCGGGTGTTCCGTTGCAGTTGAAGCTGTCCAGGTCGCTGCCTCCGGCAGTCGCTACGGCCCCGCCACTGCTGGTCAGCACGTTGCTGGCAAATCCTGCGGAGAAAGTCTGCAGGCTTGCGGCGGGCACTTCGGGCGACTGTTTCGCTGCCAGGGTGATGTCGTCAACGAAGAAGGTCTCGCCGCTGCCCACGGTGCCCAGCTGGGGCAGCACCACAAGGCGGTTGTAGACCTTGCTGGCGTCCAGGTTGCTCAGGGTCCAGGTCAGGGTCTGCCAGCCCGCTTTCACGGTTTCGTTGGCCTGCACGTCACCCGGGCTTGACTGGTCCGCCGCTTCGACCTTGATCACCATGGGAATGCCCGCCTTGGGCGAATACACCCGGGCGCTGACGGTCTGCGTGCCCGCATTGCTGGGAATGGTCGGCACATTCACCACGACGCCTGCATACACCTGGCCGCCATTGCGCACGATTTTCAGTGCTGAACCTGTTCCGCCGTCCGGTCCGGCTGCGATGCTGGCGCCAGCCCCTTCGAAGCCTTCAAAGGTGGGCAGCGGTGCGGTGTCAAAGTCGGCCAGCAGATTCTGCTGGGCGGGCGGGGTCACGGGGGCGGCCTTGACCGCGATGTCGTCAAAGAAGAAGGTCTCGCCGCTGCCCACGGTGCCCAGCTGAGGCAGCACCACAAAGCGGTTGTAGACCTTGCTGGCGTCCAGGTTGCTCAGGGTCCAGGTCAGGGTCTGCCAGCCCGCTTTCACCGTTTCGTTGGCCTGCACGTCACCCGGGCTTGACTGGTCCGCCGCTTCGACCTTGATCACCATGGGAATGCCCGCCGTGGGCGAGTACACCCGGGCACTGACGACCTGCGTGCCCGCATTGCTGGGGATCGTTGGCACATTCACCACGACGCCGGCATACACCTGGCCGCCGTTGCGCACGATTTTCAGTGCTGAACCTGTTCCGCCGTCCGGTCCGACTTCGATGCTGGCTCCTGCCCCTTCAAAGCCTTCGAAGGTGGGCAGCGGGGCGGTGTCAAAGTCGGCCAGCAGGCCTGCGGGCGGGGGCTCGGCCGGGACAGTGGTGTCAAACGCCTGGCTGGCGCTGGCGGCGGCTGTGCTGGCGTTCCCGGCCAGATCGGCGAACGAGCCTGCCGCGACATTCACCTGCAGCGTGCCGGTGCTGTTGGCTGCCGGTGTGACGACCAGTGTGGCCGTGGTGTTGGTGGCGCCCATGCTGAAGGCGCCTGCCGTGCCGCCTGCGACGGTCACATCTTCGGCGGTGAAGCCGCTGACGGGCTCGCTGAACGTGAAAGTGAAGGTCACTGGCCCCGTGGCGGTGGCGCCGGGCACGCTGTCGCTGAGGGTCAGCGTGGGCGGGGTGGTGTCCTCCGAGCCGGGAGGAGCGCCCGCGCTGCCGCCGCCACAGGCGGCAAGAAGGGCACTGGCGGCCAGCGCCAGGGCGCTGGGGTGGAGCAGGGGGGAGCGGTGGTTCACGGCGGGTCTCCGGGTGGTGTGACAATCAGGCAGGGAAAACGGTCTATAAAAAGAAAAGCGGGGTGGCGGCTTCAGCGCTGTGTCTGGGCCAGCGAGCGGGGTGCGACCTCCAGCGTGGTGCCATCGCTGAAGCGCACCTGGCGGGCCTGCGTGCTGCTGTTGAAGGCCAGGTAAGTGCGCTGGCCCGATGCGCTTTTGAACACCGCGTGCAGCGGCGTGTCGGCCCAGATGCTGAAATCGGGCGTCCCCATACTGCTCAGGCTGAGCAGCTGGTGCAGGGTGTGGCTGCGCGATTCACCGGCTTCGACGGACCCCCAGCGGTCCCACTGGGCGCGTCCGGCGGCCGGATCGCTCAGCGCCGTGTACTGCGCAAACAGGTCCTGCCAGATGTCTTTCGGATCGGCTTTCTTGCCGCGCGATTCGAAAATCTCGCTGTCCCTGGCCAGCGTGGCCATGCTGCGCCGCGTGTGGGCGGGGTCCAGCCCCAGATAGGTGGATGCCGTGGTGATGGGCAGCAGGTTGATCCCCTTGATCTGCCGGGGTTCGTCCGTCCACCAGGTGTTGTGCTTGTAGGCGCCGCCAAACACGAGGCTGGTTTCCACGTGCGGGTACTCGGGCGGGAAAACCAGGCCGTGCACGTCAAACCAGTAGTGGCGGATCGCTTCGATCTCGGTGTTGTACAGATACAGCCCCAGATCGCGCAGGGCCGTATCGCCCTGGGATTCGCCCCACAGGATCAGCCCCACCCAGGCGTTGATGGCCTCGGAGGACGATTCCTGGTTGTTGCCCAGCTCGCCAAGCCCGATGCCCGAGGCCCAGGAATGCCCTTCATAGACATCGAACGGCCGCAGGAAGGGGAAGTCGGCCCGGCCGCGCTCGGCGGTGGCGATGTCGCGGATCAGCCAGGGCACCATGCCGCCCCACTGGTCCGGCGCGGTCCACTTCGGATCACGCAGGGCCAGCTCGGCCATGGTGCGGATCCAGTAGCCGTAGTGGAAGTGGTGGTCGTTCATCTGCTCGACCGCGAAATACTCTTCCGGATAGGACAGCACCGTACCCAGCTGGCGGTCCAGGTGGAAGTAGCGCTGGCGGTCGCTGCCGCTGAACCACTCCTCGATGCGGCCCTGCAGCAGCTCGCGCAGGCGGCTGGCCTGATCTGCGTTGCCCTGCACCTCGGCAATGTCCAGCAGCTTGCTGGTGCGCTGCAGCCCCTTGCCCTGCCAGTAGGGGCCTTTGCCGATCTGCAGCATCATGCGGCGGGCGTCGCGCACATCGCTGGACATCAGGCTTTTGAGCATCTCGCTGCCCTCGCCCTCGGGCACTTTGGGCCACCAGGGCACGAAACCGCGATGGCGCACATCGGTGCTGAAATCGCGGGCGGCCAGCAGTTTGAGCGGGCCACGCACCGTGTCGTAAGCCGGCCCCAGACGGGCTGAGACGCTCTCGTTCCTGTGCCAGTGGTGCGGGTAGAGCGCCAGCAGCGGCGTCTCCTCGCGGCCTTCCAGCACTTCGGGTGTGACGGCGTAGCGGGTGTGGACGGTCTGGCTGGCGTTGTCAAAGCGCCAGTCCACCGCCGTGCTGGCGTAGCGCACGAAGGCGTGGCGCAGGATCAGCGCCAGGCTGGCGTCGCTGCTGTCCGGCGTGGCCGCCAGCACGAAATACCGGGCGCCTGCGGGCCCTGTGGGCATACGTGCGCGCCATGTGCCTGGTTCTGCCGCAGGCTCCCACTGCGTGCCCTGCGGGCCCAGCGCCAGGTAGCGCTGGCCAGCGATGTCCAGCAGCAGCAGTCGCTTGTCCGGATGATCGACGCGTTTCGCGCCCGCCGCCGCCTGCAAAAGCAGATCGCCCTGGCTGATCTGGCCCCACACATAAGGGCTGCCGTGCGCCATCGTCAGGTCAAAGCGCTGCGCGTCCTGCCCCAGCGCGATGTCGATGGCCCAGTCGCTGACGCGGCTCAGGCGTACCGGTTTCAACGCGAAATCGGCGGGTTTGACGGTGATGGCGGCGCGGTGCGGGTAGTGGATCTCGTTGTCCTTGCGCTCCGACGGCACCACTTTTTTGACGGGCAGGGCCATCTCGAACCCGGCCACGGTGGCCCGGCCGCTGAGCGGCTGCGCGTACAGCGGCATGGGTTCGGCGCTGAACATCAGGCTGGAATACCACTGGTTGGTCGGCACCGCCTGTTTGAGCATCGCCCCTTCGCGGCCTTGGGCCACAGGCGCCGCCCGGTCGCCCGACCTCGGTTGCAGCAGCAGCCGGGCGGCTCCGGCCTGGAGGCTGTCCTGCGCCGGGGCGATTGCGGGGGCCAGCAGGGCCACCACGGCGGCGAGCAGCAGGGCCGGACGCCATGCCACGCGGGACGGGCACAGGGCGGGACGGGTCTGAGGGGAAGAGATCAGTGCAGTCATGGCAGTCGGATCCGGAGTCGCGATCGCGCCAGTATTGTTGAAAGCGCTTTCACATCAAATTAGGGTTTACCGCATGTCGCATCGGACCAAATCCCAGGGTTTTCACGGTGTCTGCCGCGTTGACGCCCGTTATTTGCCGTTGCTAACATGATCAGTGTTGAAAGCGCTTTCAGATTGGATGCTGAAAACGACATCCAGCTCCGACCCCGACCCCGATCCCAGGAGGCAATATGAACATCCCCCACAAGAGACGCTGGCTGGCGCTGGCCGCCACGCTCACCGCGCTGGGCGTAGCGCCCGCGCAGGCGTTTGAAATCGGTCCCATCAACGTGAACGGGTTTGCCAAGGTCGAAGCCCTGGTGTCCGGCAACCAGTGCAAGGACTGCCAGCGCTTTCCGGGCGAAGACCGCCAGAGGCTCTGGGCCGACGAGCTGGTCCCCGGCAAAAGCTATGGCACCCGCACCTCGGTGGTGACGCTGTTTCAGCCCTGGCTGACGCTCAACCAGGACATCGGGCGCGGCTTCAAGGTGCACGCCGCGCTCAGCCAGCGCTGGCGCGACGGCAAGCCCGACATCGACGGCGTGCTCTACGAGAAAAACGTGGGCATCAGCCACGAGGAGTGGGGCCGCCTGACGGTCGGCGCGATGACCTCGCGGGCCTGGAGCGTCGCCGATTACCCCTACGGCAGCGACATTGGCGTGGCCGACGCCTGGGCCAGCAGCGGTGCCGGCTACGGCCTGCTGGGCCACGCACTGCGCTACACCAGCCGCCCGTTTGACGTGATGTCGGGCGATCTGGTGGTCGAGCTGACCTACGATCAGGGCAAGTCGGGCTTCAAAATCAACAAACCGCGCCTGCTGGAGTTCTGGGCGCAGTACCGCCGGGGCGATCTGGCGCTGGACGCCGTGATGCAGACCAGCCGCAACGGCACGCCCTCGTCCTGGGGACACGGCCCCTTCACGTCGCTGACCCCCAACCCGGCCGACGATGCCAAGCTGGGCGGATCGGGGCAGTCCATTGCCATGCTGATGGCGCGCTACGACGTGAACAGCCAGTGGCAGCTGTCAGCCGGTCTGCGCAGAAACCGCTGGAGCGGGGCTTACGCGGTGCAGACCGAATTCCGCGCCGACGGCAATACCCTGTGGAACAACATGTTCAACGTGGACTGGGGCGGCACGCTGCGCGGCGTGCCCAATCCAGGTTACCCCGCAACCTCGATGGATGTGTCGCTGGGTGTGCGACACACCCGGGGGGACTGGACGTATTCGGCGGGCTACGTGCACTTGGGCCGCGCCAGCACCGCCAACCCGTCGGAGCGCGGCCAGAGCAACGCCATGGATCTCGCCACGGTGGGCGTCTCGAAGCGCTTTGGCCAGAACTGGCTGGTGTACGGCTTGGCCGGCATGGTTCAGTACCGCAAAAAGGGGCTGGCGCCGCTGTCCATGCCCTCGAACTCGGCGTTCAGCGGGGTTGATTCCCGCGTCGCGCGCACCGGCCGCTGGGCGGGCGTGGGCGCCACCTACACCTTTTGATTGAGGAACACATCATGGAAATCAAGTTTGGGCGCCAGAACAGACGCCAGTGGCTCGGTGGTATCTCCCTGGCCAGCGCGCTGCTGCTGTCGGCTTGCGGGGGCGGCGGCACCATTCCTGTCGCCGGTGTGAGCGATTTCCGCGCGCTGCCTGCAGCGGTGATGCAGCAAAGGGCGACGGCTTATTCGCCCTACCGCACCAGCAACCGCGACACGGAAACCATCACCAAGACGATGATCGAGCAGGATCTGGCGCTGCTGCAGCAGACCGGCTTTGGCCTGATCCGGCTGTTTGATGCGTCGGATGCCGTTTCCAGACTGGTCCTAGAGGTCATCCGTGAGCGCCAGCTGCCCATCAAGGTCATGCTGGGCATGTATGTCAACCCCAATGCCGAAGCTGCCAACCAGGCAGAGCTGGACCGGGGCATTGCTCTCGCCAAGGCCTATCCGGCCGAGGTCGTCGCCCTGAGCGTGGGCAATGAGAAGCTGGTGTACTGGTCGTTTGCGCCCATCGACGTCGGGGCCATGGTCGGCTATATCCGCAAGGTGCGCGCCGCCACCACGCAGCCCGTGACCACCGATGACAACTGGGCCTTCTTCGCCGATGCGGCAGCCCAGGGGGCGAAAAAATCAGACCCTGTGCTGGCGGAAATCGATTTCGTGTCCATGCATTCCTATCCCCTGCTGGATACCATCTACAACGAAACGCTCTGGGACTGGAAACAGGCCGCCGTACCGGCTTCCCAGCGCGCAGCCGCCATGATGGACGCCGCCGTGGTCAGCCTGAAAAACGAGTACAGCGCCGTGCGCAGCAACCTGGACGCGCTGGGCCATGTTGGCATGCCCATTGTCGTGGGTGAAACCGGCTGGAAGGCCGCGCCCTCCGGCGGGGAAACCCAGCGGGCGAGCCCCGTCAACCAGAAGATGTACTTCGACCGCATCGAGGCCTGGAAAGCCGCCGGGAACGGCCCGGCCACCGTCGTGCACTTCGAGGCGTTCGACGAGCCATGGAAGCAGGGCGACGACAAGTGGGGCCTGTTCACCGTGGACCGCAAGGCGCGCTGTGTGACCCAGAGCCTCGGGACAGGTCTGGCGGCTGACAGCGCATCCTGCGACCCGGCCCAGGCGGCTTACTGGACGGGATCGCCGGGGTGACCGGGCCGGCGCTGGGTCTGGAGGTGACCTTGGCGTGACATGATCGGTGCAGGCGGGTGGAAATGACGCAAAATTTGCCCTACGCGTATTGACACCGATTTCATGAGCAAGAAACACACCGATCCCACCCCAAGCCAGGCTGGCTCTGCCGATGGGCCGCCAGCCCTCCCCGTGCCGCGCGGCCGAACCACCCTGGGCATGGTCGCCCAGCGGGCGGGCGTGTCGCCCAGCACGGTTTCGCGCATTCTCAACGGCACCGCCAACGTCAGCCCGGTCAAGCGCGCGCTGGTCGAGCGCACCATCCAGGAGCTGGATTTCCGGCCCGATCCGATGGCGCGCAGCCTGGCGGGCGGGCGGACCATGAGCGTCGGTGTGCTGACCCAGTTCATCGACAGTCCCTTTTACGGCGAAGCGCTACGGGGTATCGAGGATCAGCTGCATCCGGCCAATTACTCGCCCCTTTTCGTCAGCGGCCACTGGAACGAGGCCGAAGAAACCAGCCGCGTGGCCCTGCTGCAGGAGCGCAAAGTCGATGGCCTGATCGTACTCACGGGCCGCCTGTCCGATGCGGCTCTGCTGGAGCTGGCCAAGGCCTTGCCCGTTGTCGTGACCGGGCGGCGGCTCAGCGCCGACAACCTCTACAGCCTGGATTACGACAACGAAGAAGGCATGCGCCTGGCCGTGCGTCACCTGCATGCGCTGGGCCACCGCCAGATCGCCTTCATTTCCGGCCCACTGGATCACCCCGATGCCCAGGCGCGCATGGACGGCTTTCGCGGTGAAATCCAGACCACAGAGCCCGGCTACGATCCGGATCTGGTGGTCATCGGTGATTTCCAGGAGTCGGGCGGCTTTCGCGCCATGGGTCTTCTGCTGCAAAGCGGGCGGCTTTTCTCCGCCGTCATTGCCGCCAACGACCAGATGGCCTATGGCGCACGGCTGGCGCTGCACCGTGCCGGCCTGCGTGTGCCGGAAGATGTGTCGCTGGTCGGGTTTGACGATCTGCTCTACTCGGCCTACACGCTGCCGCCGCTGACCTCTGTGCGGCAGTCGGTTTACGAGGTGGGCCAGACTGCCGCCCGGGCCATGCTCGATCTGCTGGCCCGGCGCACGCCGCCGTCCAAAGTGATTCCGGCCGAGCTGGTGGTGCGCGAATCAACCCGCATGGTGCGCCGCTGAGCGTCTGATCCGGGCGCTCGGGAATCGGGCTTGATGCCGCGCTCAGTACCGCGTCCCGCCCGCCCCCGCCACACCCAGATACACCCGGGCCACCCAGGCCAGCAGCGCACGGCGCAGCCAGGCCAGCGGCCCTCGGCTGACGCCGGGAAGCGCGGTGACGGGGGTGGCGTGCTTCAGCGCCTGCTCAAAGGCCGCCTCCAGATCGGCGGCGAAGGCGGCATCGTGAATGGCCAGGTTGGCCTCCAGGTTGAGCAGCATCGAGATCGGATCGATGTTGCTGCTGCCCACGGTGCTCCAGCGGCCGTCGATGACGGCGATCTTGGCGTGCAGGAAAGCGCGCTGGTATTCAAAAATGGCCACACCGCAGGGCAGCAGGGCGGGGTACATGGCGCGGGCGGCATCGGCGGCGATGCGGTAATCGGTGCGCCCTTGCATCAGCAGGCGCACCTGCACGCCGCGCCGCGCGGCAGCCTGCAGCGCCTGCAGAAACGCGCTGCTGGGGTAGAAATAGGGCGAGATCAGCGCAATGCGCTCCTGCGCGGCCTCGATGGCGCTGATGTAGGCCTGCTCGATCGGACGGCGGTGGCGCGGGTGGTTGCGCCGCTCGATGAAGGCCGCTCGCGGGCCTGCACTGCACGTGGGTGCGGCAGGCGGTGGCGCAGGCACGACGACATTGGCCGCGTCTACGGGCTTGCGGCTGGCGACCGGCTGGTCTGCCGGTGAGGCTGCTGGCGGGTGGGTTGCCGGGTGGGACGATGGACCTGGCGGCCGCAGACGTCGGCGCCACTGGCGCCAGCGCCGTTTGGCGGTGGCCAGCGCTTCGGCGAGCGTTTCGCTGACCTGCTTGTAAGCGGGCTGGCTGGACAGCAGCAGCAGCAGTTCGCGCCACCAGCCGGATTCGCCGGATTTCATCAGACCCATGAGCTGCAGCAGCCCCTGCTCCACCTGCGCCACCACCGGGCCCTGAACGGCCACGGCGAAATCCAGCCGGGGGAATTCGCTCCAGCCGTGGCGCAGGTCGTGGCGGTCGTCCAGCAGGTTGATGCCGCCGACGAAGGCCGTCGTGTCATCGATCACGCACAGTTTCTGGTGCAGGCGGCGCAGCTGGTTGGGCCGCAGCCAGGCCGTCCACAGCCGCGTCACGGGCCGGAACACCATCAGCCGGATCTGCGGATGGCGCATGCGCTCGCGCAGCACGGGCAGGGCGCGTCGGCTGCCAAAGCCATCGACCAGCAGCCGCACGCGCACACCGCGCCCAGCGGCGGCCAGCAGCGCGGCCAGCAGGGGCTCCAGGCCCGGGTCGTCCAGCCAGATGTAGGTGGCGATCAGCACCTGCTCCTGCGCGGCGTTGATGGCCGAGGCCATGGCCGGGAAGAGCTCGTCCCCGCCGTGCAGCAGGCGCAGGTCGGTGCAGGCGCTGTAGCGTGGGGTGGGCGTCATGGCGTGGACCAGTCCAGCTTGCCCAGCAGGGGCAGGTGGTCGGACAGCGCCTTCCAGCCCGGTTCGCGCGGGGCCCACAGCGCCTGGCAGTTCAGGCCCCGGGTGTAGAGCCGGTCCAGCGCGAACACCGGCAGGCGCGCCGGAAAGGTGCGCACCGGCTGGCCCTGAGGGTCTGCGGCGCGGATCAGCCCGGCGTTGTGCCACAGGCTGTCCAGGCGCTCGTTCCAGTCGTTGAAATCGCCCGCCACGAGCACCGCGTCCTGCGGCGGAATCTGCTGGCGGATGTGTTCGATGATGGACTGCGTCTGGCGCAACCGGCTGCCATGCATCAGCCCCAGGTGGACCACCAGCGCGTGCAGCGGGCGCGTCCCTGGCGCAGCATTCGGCCCGTCAGCAGGCGCGTCCAGCGGCCAGTCCAGCACGACGTGCAGCAGGCCGCGCTGCTCCAGGCGGTGGTCGGAGATGTCGCGGTGTACCACCTGACACACTGGGTGGCGGCTGACCAGCGCGTTGCCGTGCTCGCCGTGGCGCGTGAAGGCGTTGGTGCGGTAAACGCTGTGAAAGCCCGGCGGCGTCAGCACCTGCGCCTGCGCCTGATCGGGCCAGGCGGCAGGTCCGTGGGCAAAACGCCGTGCCTCGCGGCGGTTGAACAGGCGCACTTCCTGCAGAAAGAGCAGATCCAGCGCCAGCCGGTTCAGGCTGTCGCCCAGGTTGTGGATCTCCAGCCGCCGCGCCGGGCCCAGGCCCTGGACGCCCTTGTGAATGTTGTAGGTCGCGACGCGGATCATGTCGCGGCGGGGCCCGCCAGGCGCTCGATGGCGCGCGCATTGCTGGGCGAGAAGCACAGCGGTGCGGCCTGCGCGGCGGGCAGCCACTGGTAGCGCACGTGCTCGCGCGGCGCGAGCGCGATGGGCAGGCGTCGCGGCAGCTTCAGCCCGAAAGCGTGCTCGGTGTTGCGCGTCACGCCCGGCGCGTAGCGGTGACGCCAGCGCTCGAAAATCTCGTATTCCTCGCTGTGCTGCCAGTCGATCAGGGCACTTTCCGGGCAGTCGGCGCTGCCAACGACCAGGCCCGTTTCCTCGAACACCTCGCGGATGCACGCCGCGCGCGGCGCTTCATCCAGCGCATCCAGCGAACCCGTGACGCTCTGCCACAGCCCGCTGCCCTGGCCGTCCGGCCCCGCACGCTCCAGCAGCAGCACCTCGCCCTGCGCGGTGTGAATGACGACAAGGACGGAGATGGGGATTTTGGGGGGGGTCATGTCTCTGCTTTCTGCATCACTGTGCCAGGGCGAGGAAAGTGTCGCGGAAGTCGCTCATGAATTCACGGCCTATTTCGACCTGTTTCCCGAAGTTCGGACTCAGCGTACCGAGAGCATCGCCACTGGCGGTATCGCGGAATTCCTGCGAGTCGTCGGGTTGTGTGTGATTCAGAGTCTGCATGGCAGCTTCCAGTGAATGGTTGACTGATGTGATTTGACCTGCCATGGGCCTTTGATCGCCTGGGTGTGAAGGTGTGGCACATCCAAGCGCGCTGCAACAAAAAAGGGCGCCCCACCGGCGCCCTTTGATCCTACCCGAAGCCGCTTCAGGCCGCAGGCGCGGCGGCGGTGTTGCGCAGGCGGATGTGCAGTTCGCGGAGCTGCTTTTCGTCCACGTCGGACGGGGCGCCGGTCAGCAGGCACTGGGCGCGCTGGGTTTTGGGGAAGGCGATCACGTCGCGGATCGATTCGGCGCCGGTCATCAAAGTGACCAGACGGTCCAGGCCGAAGGCCAGGCCGCCGTGCGGGGGCGCGCCGTACTGCAGCGCGTCCAGCAGGAAGCCGAACTTGATGCGCTGCTCGTCGGGCGTGATGTTCAGCGCTTCGAAAACCTTGGACTGCACGTCGGCGCGGTGGATACGCACCGAACCGCCGCCCAGCTCCCAGCCGTTGAGCACCATGTCGTAGGCCTTGGCGATGCAGGCGCCGGGACTGGTTTTCATCAGCTCTTCGTGGCCGTCTTTCGGGGCGGTGAAGGGGTGGTGCACGGCGTTCCAGCGGCCTTCGTCGTCGTCCTGCTCGAACATCGGGAAATCGACCACCCACAGCGGTGCCCAGCGGTCGTCGAACAGGCCGCTGGATTTGCCAAAAGCACTGTGACCGACCTTCAGGCGCAGCGCGCCGATGGCGTCGTTGACTACCTTGGCCTTGTCGGCGCCAAAGAAAATCAGGTCGCCGCTGGCCGCGCCGGTGCGCGCCAGAATCTCGGTCAGCGCCGCGTCGTGCAGGTTCTTGACGATGGGCGACTGCAGGCCTTCGCGGCCCTTGCTGAGGTCATTGACCTTGATCCAGGCCAAGCCCTTGGCGCCGTAGATTTTGACGAACTCGGTGTAGCCGTCGATCTCGCCGCGCGACATCTCGGCGCCGCCGGGCACGCGCAGCGCCACGACGCGGCCGCCAGGCGTGGTCGCCGGGGTGCTGAAGACCTTGAAATCGACGTCCTTCATGACCTCGGTCAGCTCGGTGAACTCCAGCTTGACGCGCAGGTCGGGCTTGTCGCTGCCGAAGCGGAACAGGGCGTCGGCGTAGCTCATGACCGGGTAGTCGCCCAGCTCGACGTTCATCGCCTTGCGGAAGACGTGGCGGATCATGCCTTCGAACATGGCGCGGATCTCGTCCTCGCCCAGGAAGGATGTTTCGATATCGATCTGCGTGAATTCGGGCTGGCGGTCGGCGCGCAGATCTTCGTCGCGGAAGCACTTGGTGATCTGGTAGTAGCGGTCAAAACCGGCCACCATCAGCAGCTGCTTGAACAGCTGGGGCGACTGGGGCAGCGCAAAAAAGTGGCCGTCGTGCACGCGGCTGGGCACCAGATAGTCGCGCGCGCCCTCGGGCGTACTCTTGGTGAGCATGGGCGTTTCGATGTCGACAAAGCCGTGCTCGTCCAGGTATTTGCGCACTTCCATGGCGACGCGGTAGCGCAGCATCAGGTTTTTCTGCATGGCCGGGCGGCGCAGGTCCAGGACGCGGTGCGTCAGGCGCACGGTCTCGGACAGGTTCTCATCGTCCAGCTGGAAGGGCGGCGTGACACTGGGGTTGAGCACCTCCAGCGTGTGGCACAGCACTTCGATTTTGCCGCTGACCAGGCCGGCGTTTTCGGTGCCGGCCGGGCGGGCGCGGACTTTGCCGGTGATCTTCAGGCAGAACTCGTTGCGCACGCCTTCGGCGGTTTTGAACATCTCGGCGCGGTCGGGGTCGCAGACGATCTGCACCAGACCCTCGCGGTCGCGCAGGTCGATGAAAATGACGCCGCCGTGGTCGCGGCGGCGGTGGGCCCAGCCCATCAGGGTGACGGTCTGGTCCAGATACTGTTCGTTGACGAGGCCCGCGTAGGTGGTTCGCATGCTTGCTCCGGGACGGTGTGGCGGTCGGTGTAAACCCGGCATTGTAGCCGGGCGCTTCAGGCCTGGGGCTGTTCCTGGGACGGAGCAGGCAGCTCGGGCGTGCCCGTCTGCGGCGCCACCACGCCCATCGAGATGACGTATTTCAGCGCGGCGTCCACGCTCATGCCCAGCGGCTTGACCTCGTGGCGCGGCATCATCAGAAAGAAGCCGGACGTGGGGTTGGGCGTGGTCGGCACGTAAACGCTGATCCACTCGGTGGCGCGCTGGCCGTCCGGCTGGCTCTGCTGCTGCAGCAGGCCCAGCACCTCGCCCGAGGGCTTGCCGGTGACGAAGGCGATGGTCCACGACCCGGCGCGCGGGTACTGCACCAGAACGGCTTCCCGGAAGGCCTGGCCGCTGCTGGAAAACAGCGTGTCCGACACCTGCTTGACCGAGCTGTAGATCGATTTGACGATGGGAATGCGTCCCATCACCCGATCCCACTGGCGCATCAGCCACTGGCCGAACACGTTGGTCACAAAAATGCCCGACAGCAGCAGCACGCTGGCCGTGACCAGCACGCTCATGCCCGGAATCTGGCCCAGAGACTGGATCAGGTCGGCGTGCTGCGGCGCCAGCGTCGCCAGCAGGCGCAGCACGGCGTTGAACACGCCCTGGATCAGGCCCAGGATCCAAAGCAGCACCCAGATGGTGATGGCCAGCGGCAGCCAGCTCAGCAGTCCCGCGATCAGGTAACGCTTCATGCGGCAGGCGCGCTGCTGGCGCCCGCAGCCGCCGCCTTGACGGCGGGACAGCCGCCCGCGTTGCCGCAGGGGGCGGCAGCCGGGGCAGGGGCGTCAGCGCTGTCGCTTTTTGCAGCGGCCGGGGCACTGCCGCCCTTGAAGTCGGTCTGATACCAGCCCGATCCCTTGAGCTGGAAGCCCGCAGCGGTGAGCTGCTTGGCAAAAGTCGGCGCCTGGCAGGCCGGGCAGACGGTCAGAGGGGCATCGGAGAGCTTTTGCAGCACGTCTTTGGTGTGGCCGCAGCTCTCGCAGCGGTAGGCGTAAATCGGCATGGGTGTCTCGCGAAAGTCAGGGGTCGAAAATCAATCAGCACAAACCGTTATTGTCGCCTGGCGCGGGCTTGCCTGCTCAGCCTGCACATGTTGCGGCAGGGTCATACACCGCCGGGCAGCGATGAAGACAAGGCATTTCTAGATTATAAAGAAATAAAGAACAAGAAATTATGTATTTGTAAGTCATAAAGGCGGGCGCTAGAGTCGCTCTCTTTCGCTTTTTCGGGGTGCCTCATGCACGATCTGGCCTTTGTGTTTGCTGGCCTTTTTGTCGGCTTTGTCGTCGGCTTGACGGGGGTGGGCGGGGGCTCTCTGATGACGCCGCTGCTGATTTTCTTCTTTGGCATCAAACCGCATCTGGCCATCGGCACCGACCTGCTGTTTGCCGCTTTCACCAAAATGGGCGGCTCGATCGCACTGGCGCGGGCCCGTGTCATCGACTGGCGCGTGGTGCTCCAGATGGCGGCGGGCAGCGTCCCGGCTTCGCTGATCACGCTGGCCGTGCTGCAGCGCATCGGCGCGCAGAGCGACGCGGCGCAGCGCGCCATGACGCTCACCCTGGGCGTGGCCCTGCTGCTGACGGCCGGGGCGACGCTGGTCAAGGCCGTGCGCGGCGGCAGCGTGGTGCGTGAGATCAGCCAGGAGGCTCTGGCCGACGCCACACGCCCGCGCCACTGGGCCCTGCCTGTGCTGCTGGGGGCGGTCATTGGCTCGCTGGTCACGCTGACCTCGGTGGGCGCAGGCGCCATTGGTGTGATTGCGCTGATGCTGCTGTACCCGGCGCTGCCGCTCCCGCGCATCGTCGCCGCCGACATCGCCCACGCCGTGCCGCTGACGCTGGTCGCGGGGCTGGGTCACGCCTCGATCGGGTCGGTGGACTGGGCGCTGCTGCTGCACCTGCTGGCCGGGTCGCTGCCCGGCATCTGGCTGGGCACGATGCTGTGCCGCCGCGCACCCGACCGCCTGATCCGCGGCACGCTCTCCCTGCTGCTGGCTTATGCGGGGGTGAAGCTGGTGATGGTGTGAAGGCTGTCCGTTTACAGGCGTTTCAGTGCGCAGCGTCTGGCTCCAGCCAGTTTTCGGCGACCAGGCCCGGGTAGCGGGCGAAATCGCGCAGCTTGTTGGTCACCAGCGTCACGCCCAGCGCGACCGCGTGCGCGGCAACGAACTTGTCCAGCGCGTCTTTGCGGCTGTCGCGCGTGGCCAGCCGGATCGGGCCATAAGCCATGCTGGCGGCAGCGTCAAAGGGCGCCACCGGAATATCTTCTGTCAGAAGGGCGAGATTTTCCTGCTCGGCCTTCGGGTTGGCGGCGGCTGCGGCGCCGTACTGCAGCTCGGCATAGGTGACAGCAGACATCACCACATCCCCGACACGGCAGTTTGCAAAGCGCCGGGCGACCGATTCCGGCTGCGTTTTGATCAGGTAGATGCACATATTGGTGTCGAGCATGTAGCGCGGCATCAGAGGGCATCCCGTTCGTCCTGCTCCTGCTCTTCGCGCCCGCCCGCCATGAAGTCCGGCGAAAACCGGGCGAACCGCGACAGCACGCCGCCCAGGCTGCGCCGTACCGGGCGCAAGGTGATTTCATCGCCCTTGCGCTCGATCTCCAGCTCAAAGTCTGTGCGGTCGTAGATCAGTTTGGCTGGGATAATTTATTTTGATTTGCGATATATTACCGGGAAAGACTTGGGGAGAGCTAGTGAGGCAACTGCGGTAGAGCCTGCGCCCACAAGCAATGGTATGAGAAAATTATAAAAATTTAGATCAAAAATTAACCCGAAAAAAACCGTTACAAAAAGGGCACCCCAAAAAGCGGACCAGCATATGGTTTCTCCTGTTCTTTCGGATCTAAATAAAGAAAAAAATATCCCGATAATTATTGTGATTGGCGCGAGGAATAGCAATCCAAAAAAGGAGAGGAGGGTGATTATGCTAAGTGTTTCATATAATGACTCGCTGCCAGTTCCTCTTTTTTATTTCGAAAAATACGGTTATGGCAAAAAAGCAGCAAAAACAACCTAATGCCGGTGACAGTGCAAATGCAAGTATCACGCGGATATAAGGGTATTTGGGCGGTGCGGGCGAGGCTGTCACGTTATGCTGGGGTCGGGCTTGATAATAGGGTCAACAAATGCGCTTTATCAAATGGCCGTGGGGTAAGTACAAGCTATTGCTGCAGATTGCTGCACTGCGGATTCAGACTGTAACCCTGAGCCGTTTCAGGCAGTTGGAAACATCAGTCACTAAAGACTGCCTGCGGCGCGAAAGGTGGAGGCGATCAATTATATCGAGGGAATTTCTAAAATATCGATGCCACGCCGAGAGTAAGGTTTGCGTATTTTTACCGTTTGGTTTGGCCTTCCCCTATAAAAAAGCTATTTTGAGTTGCGTTGAGTCACAAGCAGTGTCGCCACAATGATAATTAGAGCGCCAATAACAGAAATATAGTCAGGCAGTAGTCCAAACAGAATTACGTCGAACAACATTGCCCACAGAAGGCCTGTGTATTCGAAAGGGCCCAGAATAGATACTGGCGCCTTTGCAATGGCCTCAGTAGCAGCAATATGTGCGGCACCGCCCAGTACACCTGCGCCCAAAAGGTATATCCATATTTCAAGGCGCGGCATTGTCCAGCCAAACGGTGCTGACAAAAGTGCGAGCGCAGCACCTGTGACGCCAAAGTAAAATGGTATGGATGTAACTGTTTCAGTCTCCACCATATTCTTAATAAAGACGCGCAGGAATGACATCATTAATACAAAACCAAAGCCCCCGCCGACACCTAGCAGTGTGTGGTAATTTATATTTTCGCTACTGAGATCCGGTAGTAGCATGATAATGACACCGACGAAGCCGACAACTACAGAAATAGTGATTTTTAATGTAATTCTCTCTCCGAGAAAGTATGCCGCCAGCGGAAGCGATGCAATCGGCACAAGAAAACTGAGTGCCGTAGCTTGACCCATTGTGAGGTACTTGAATGAGATGAAAGAGCAAAGCATTGCGATAAAGCCTAGTAGGCTTCGCTTTGCATGCATCATCGGATGCTTGGTCATGATTCCCCGTGGGAACTCATGACGAACTATCATGTAAATCAAGATGGGAAATAGTGATAATAGCGAACGCCAAAAAATCACCTGTTCAAGTTCAATCGCTTGGGCTGCAACTTTGACGCAGGCAGACATTCCTACCATTAGTGCTGCTGCCAGCAATTTGAGCACTATCGCAACAGATAAGTCGGGCGACTCCGCTTTGGCGTTATTGATTTTCAATATCAGAATAGGTCTGAATCAGAGGTTCCTTAGCATGTCGCTTCCGTTTAGTTAAACGTAGGGATGCATACGCGTCAATGTTCACCGTGGGCTATCACATCCCCGGCACGATGCGGCTGAAGCCCGAGTCCACATAAGTGATCTCCCCGGTGACGCCGCGCGCCAGATCGGAGAGCAGGAAGGCAGCGACGTTGCCCACTTCGTCGATGGTGACGTTGCGGCGCAGCGGCGCGTGTTCTTCGACGAACTTCAGGATGGATCCGAAATCCTTGATGCCCGAAGCGGCCAGCGTCTTGATCGGCCCGGCGGAAATGCCGTTGACGCGCACGCCCTGCGGCCCGAGGCCCGCGGCCAGGTAGCGCACGCTGGCTTCCAGCGCGGCTTTGGCCAGGCCCATGGTGTTGTAGTTGGGCACGACGCGCTCGGCGCCCAGGTAGGTGAGTGTGAGCAGCGCCGCGTCGGCGCGCAGCTGTCCGGCGGCGGCCTTGGCCATGGCGGGGAAGCTGTAGGCCGAGATGTCGTGGGCGATGCGAAAGCCCTCGCGCGACAGGCCGTCCAGGAATTCGCCCGCGATGGCTTCGCGCGGTGCGAATCCGATGGCGTGGACGAAGCCGTCAAAGCCTTCGGGCCAGGCGGTTTTCAGGCCGTCGAACAGGTCGGTGATGGCCTGGTCGCTGCCGACGTCGCAGTCAAAAATCAGCTTCGAGTCGAATTCGGCGGCGAAATCGGTGATGCGGTCTTTGAAGCGCTCGCCAACGTAGCTGAAGGCCAGTTCGGCGCCCTGGCGGTGGCAGGCGCGCGCGATGCCGTAGGCGATGGAGCGGTTGGAGAGCACGCCGGTGATGAGCAGGCGTTTGCCGGTGAGGAATCCCATGGTGTGTCCTGAAAGTCAGTGGTTGCTGTAAGGGTCGGGGTAGCCCAGGCGTTGCAGGATGGCGCTTTCCAGCGCCTCCATCACCTCGGCTTCGTCGTCGGTTTCGTGATCGTGGCCCTGCGCGTGCAGGGCGCCATGAACGATGAGGTGGGCGCAGTGGGCCTCCAGCGTTCGGCCCTGGTCCTGCGCCTCGTGGGCCAGCACATCGGCGCACAGCACCAGATCGGCCTGGACGACGGGCGCCTGGCAGTAGTCGAAGGTGAGCACGTTGGTGGCGTAATCCTTGCCCCGGAAGCTGGCGTTGAGCGAGCGGCCTTCCTCGGCATCGACAAAGCGCACGGTGAGTTCGGCGGGGTTTTGCAGCGCGGCGCGCAGCCAGCGCTGCACGCGGTGGCGCGGGGCGGCGCTGCGCAGGGCCTCGCGCTGGGGGTGTCCGGCGGGGCAGGCCATCTGCAGCGAGAGCTGCAGGTCGGCAGCGGGCAGCACAGGGGGCAGGGCGCTCATGCGGGGCGGTCGGATCGGGCGGGCGCGCCCGGGCGGCTGGCGCGCTCGTAGGCCTTCACGATGCGTGCGACCAGCGGATGACGCACCACGTCGCTGGCATCGAAACGGGTGATGGCCACGCCCTGGACGCCGTCCAGCAGGCCCAGCGCCTCGACCAGGCCGCTGTGCGTGCCTCGGGGAAGATCGACCTGGCTGGTGTCGCCGGTGATCACCACGCGGCTGCCAAAGCCGGTGCGGGTGAGGAACATCTTCATCTGCTCGGAGGTTGTGTTCTGCGCCTCGTCCAGGATGACGAAGGCGTTGTTCAGCGTGCGTCCGCGCATGAAGGCCAGCGGCGCGATTTCGATCTGCTGGCGCTCGAAGGCCTTGTGCACGCGGTCCATGCCCATCAGATCGTAAAGTGCGTCGTAAAGCGGCCGCAGGTAGGGGTCGACCTTCTGCGCCAGATCGCCGGGCAGAAAGCCCAGGCGCTCGCCGGCCTCGACGGCCGGGCGCGTCAGGATCAGGCGCTGCACGGTGTTGCGCTCGAGCGCATCCACCGCGCAGGCCACGGCCAGGAAGGTTTTGCCGGTGCCCGCCGGGCCCACGCCAAAAGTCAGATCGTGCCCCAGGATGTGGGCCAGATACTGGCGCTGGTTGACGGTGCGCGCGGCCAGATCGCTGCGCCGGGTGCGCAGCACGGGCGGAATCACGCCGTCGCTGGGGGAATCCGGGACAGCGGGCGGCAGGCCGTCCGCAGCCGCAGCGGCGGGGCGCTGCCCGACCAGGGCGAGCTGCACATCGGCGGCCTCCAGCGGGACGCTGTCCGGGCGCTCGTACAGGTCAGTCATGACCCGGGCGGCGGCGGCGCAGGCGGCGGAATCGCCTTCCAGCACAAAAGAGGCGCCGCGCCGGACGATGCGCACGTCCAGCGCCTGTCCCAGCTGCGCCAGGTGAGCGTCCAGCGGGCCGCAGAGGCGGGCGAGGCGGTGGTTGTCCACATCAGGGAATTCGAGTTGCATGCGGGCATTGTGGCAAAAAAAGCTGCTGCTGACGCCAACTAGTGCCCGAAACCGCCGCATGACCCCCCCGCAGCGGGCGGTTGCGCGCGGGGCGCTCTTTCTATACTGCCCCGTCAGCCTGCCATCCGGATCATGCCGATTCACACCGTTCACCCTTTGACCGCGTCGCCGCGCGACAGCGCCGCAGATTTCAGCCGCCCCAGCACGCTGGGCGAGGTGCTGCAGGCGCGCGCCGAAACCGTCGAACGCCGGGCGCCCCTGCGTCGCTGTACCCGCCTTTATGTCGTGGGCGGGGTGCTGTTTGGCCTGGCCTTCGTGCTGTGCGGCTTTGTGGTGGATGCGCTGTGGCGCGGCTGGTCGCTGTCGCCGCAGCATGTGAAAGATCTGCTGCACACCAACCCGCTGCACGCCATCATCGCCACGGCGCCGCTGGTGCTGGGCGCGGTGTTCGGCCTGCTGGGACTGCGCCAGGACAGGCTGCGCCGCGAGCTGGCGCTGCGCATGTCGGCGCAGGAACTGGCGCGTTTTGAGGCCTCGCACGACAGCCTGACCGGCTGCGCCAACCGCCGCCAGTTTCAGGACAACCTGATCGAGGGCCTGCAGGGCGCCGGCGAAACGCGTCTGCTGGCGCTGGTGCTGATCGACATCGATCACTTCAAGCACGTCAACGACACCTACGGCCATTACGCGGGCGATGAGCTGATCCGTCTGGTCAGCCGGCGGCTCTCCACCCTGGCCCGGGGCGGCGACACGCTGGCCCGCTTTGGTGCCGACGAGCTGGGCCTGCTCTGGCTGGACATGCCGGATGAAGAGGCCGTGCAGCAGCGGCTGGAGGAGCTGGACCGCCTTTTCGACACGCCTTTTCTGCTGGAAACCTACAGCCTGCGCGTCACCGTTTCGGCCGGGGCGGCGCTGGCGCCGCTGCACGGGCAGGATCCGGTGTCCATGCTCAAGGCGGCGGACATTGCGCTCTTTCGCGCCAAGGCCGACGGGCGCGGGTGTCATTGCCTGTTCTCGGACGAGATGGGCGTGGCGCTGCGCCGCCGCCGCCGTATCGAGCTGGGCCTGGACCAGGCGGTGCGCTCGCCCGACCAGCTCACCGTGTTCTATCAGCCGCTGGTCGGCCCGGACGGCCACACCATACGCACCGCCGAAGCGCTGGTGCGCTGGACGCTGCGCGACGGCACGTCGGTGGGCCCGGGCGAATTCATCCCCATCGCCGAGGAAACCGGCCTGATCTGGCCGCTGGGCGAGTGGGTCATGCGGCGCGTTTTTGCGCAGGCCAACCGCTGGCCGCAGGTGGTCATTGCCATCAATCTTTCGCCAGTGCAGCTGCGCCGCTCCAGCCTCATCAGCCTGATCGAGGCGCTGGTGCTTGAATATGACGTGCAGCCCGCGCGCATCGAGTTTGAGGTGACCGAAGGCGTGCTGCTGGAGAACCACGCCGTCATCCAGGACAACCTGGACGCACTGCGCGCCATGGGGTTCCGCATCGCGCTGGACGATTTCGGCACGGGTTATTCCTCGCTGAGCTATCTGCGCAAGTTCGCCTTCCACAAGGTGAAAATCGACCAGAGCTTTGTGCGCGGCATCGGCGTGTCGTCTGAATCGGAGGAAATCGTGCGCGCGATTGTGTCGATTGGCCGCGCCCTGGGCCTGCGCCTGGTCGCCGAGGGCGTTGAGACGCGCGAGCAGTTCGAGTTCCTGCGCGGCATCCAGTGCGACGAGTTCCAGGGCTATCTCTTCGCCCATCCCATGCCGCACCACGCCTTTTGGGAGCACCTGCACGGGCCGCTGGATTCCGGCCGTCCGGCCCCGCCACTGTGGCCCCAGGACGAATCCCTGCCCGCGCGCGACAGCCTGTCGCCCAGCGAGGCCTGAGGGGCGCGGCGATGGAGCACTGGGTCGCCGTCAGTGACATCACCCTGCTGGTCAGCGGCATGCTGCTGGCGCTGGCCGGGGCGCTGGTCATGCTGGGCTGGGTCCACCCGGCGCTCAGCCATCTGACCGCGCTGGGCCTGATGGATGGCCTGGCCGCGCTGGCGCTGCTGATGCGCCAGGGCGATCAGACGCCGCTGGAAAGCGGGGCGGTCGGGGCGGGCATTCTGGTCGCCTACATGCACTTCATCCTGACCAGCGCCAGCCGCAGGCCGGGCTGGCATGCGCGTCTGTGGAGCCTGATTCCGCCTGTGCTGCTGCTGATTATGGCGCTGCCGCCTGCCCAGGCGGCCATGCTGGCCGCCCTTGGCCTGGTCGGGCTGTGTGTGCAGGCGGGCAGCATTTCGGCCTGGTTTGTGCGGCTGCTGTGGCGCGAGCGCCTGCCGCTGCGTCGGCCGTTTTCCGGCCTGCTGGTTTTTCTGCTGCCTGCGCTGGGCCTGCAGACGACGGTGCTGGCCTGGCCGGGCTGGCGCGGCGGCGTGCTGGACTTCGCCCTGGCGGCTGTGCTGGTGGCGGGCAGCCTGGGCGCGCTGGCCATGCAGGCGCGGGTGATGCGCCGCGCCACGCGCGAGCTGCAGGCCAGCCGCTGGCGCCTGATCCAGGCCCGCGAGGACATGGAAGCCCAGATCGACGATCTGGCCCGCGAGCGCGTCCAGGCCGAAGCCGGGCAGGAGCGCCGCCGCATCGCCGCCGACCTGCACGACGACCTCGGTGCCCGGCTGCTGACCATCGTGCACACCTGTCCTGATCCGTCCACCGTCGATCTGGTGCGCGAGGCGCTGGACGACATGCGCCTGTCGGTGCGCGGTCTGGTCGGCCGGGTGACGCCGCTGGCGCACGCGCTGGGCGACTGGCGCAGCGAGCTGGTCCAGCGTCTGGAGCAGGCGGACATCGTCTGCGACTGGCGCGTGCTGGACGGCGATGACGACGCTGCCGCCCTCACCCCCGAGCGCCTGGTGCTGACGCCCGAGGTCTACGTTCACACCACGCGCATCCTGCGCGAGATCACCAGCAACATCATCCGCCACGCAGGCGCCGCGCACTGCTCGGTGCGCGTGACGCTCTTGCCCTCGCACATGGAGTGGGACGTGGCCGACGACGGGCGTGGCATCCGCGCCGACAACCCCCGGCTGCAGAGCGTGGGCCTGGGCGTGCTGGGCATGAAGATGCGCGCCAAGCGTCTGGGCGGGCAGTGCCTGATCGAATCGCGTCCAGGGCAGGGCACGCGCGTGCGGCTGTCCATGCCGGTGCAGCCTCTGGAGGCCGACACGCCCCTGGCTCCGGCCGAGAAAACGCCCGCTTCAGTGAAATAGTCAGCGCAATCGTCGCCTTTGGGCGATCAGGCGCTGCCTACAATGGGTTCCAAAGAAATGTTCGAGGGACCATGAAAACCATCTTGCTGCTGGAGGATCTGCCACGCATCCGGCTGTGGCTGCACGGCCTGGCCAAGCAGGTCTTCCCCGACGCGGTCGTCCACGAGGCCGACTCGGTCAAATCCGCGCTGGCGCTGGTCGACGCGCACCCGATTGATCTGGCCCTGCTGGATCTGGGCTTGCCCGATGGCTCGGGCGTGACGGTGGTGTCGGCGCTGCGCGAGCGTCAGCCCGGCGCCGTTTCGGTGATCGTGACCATTCACGACGATGACGAATTCCTCTTCCCGGCGCTGCAGGCGGGGGCTCAGGGCTATGTGCTCAAGGACCAGTCCAGCGGGCGTCTTCTGGAGCAGCTCGCCCGCCTGGTCCAGGGTGAACCGGCGCTCACGCCCAGCATCGCACGCAAGGTCATGGCCTGGTTTTCCAGCACCACGGCGCCGCAGCAGGACAGCATTCTGCCGGATGTGCAGCTCACCGACCGCGAGCGCGATGTGCTGTTGCGCGTGGGCAAGGGCTACACGCTGCCGGAGATCGCCACCCAGCTCAACCTGTCGCGCCACACGGTGGCCGATTACGTCAAGCAGATCTACCGCAAGCTCAACGTGAGTTCGCGCGCCGAAGCCGCGCTGGAGGCCCAGCGCCTGGGGCTGTTCAACGCGCCGCGCCACTGATGCGCCGGCGTGGGGCATGAGGTGGGGGCGGCATAATCGCCGCTTTGACCGGGTTGCCCCGGCAGGAGCTCCCCGATGATGATCGCCCGGCTGCGTGGCACGCTGCTTGAAAAATCCCCGCCCGCTGTCGTGCTGGACGTGGGCGGCGTCGGCTACGAGGTCGACGTGCCCATGTCGACTTTCTTCAGCCTGCCCGCCGTGGGGCAGGCCACCGAGCTGCTGATCCATTACGCGGTCCGCGAAGGGGCGCACGAGCTGTTCGGTTTCCTGACCGCCACCGAGCGCGCCACTTTCCGGGAGCTGCTGCGCATCTCGGGCGTGGGTCCGCGCCTGGCGCTGGCCGTGCTGTCGGGCCTGGGCGTGGACGAGCTGGCCGCCGCCGTCGCCGCGCAGGACGCGCGCCGCCTGGTCAAGGTGCCGGGCGTGGGCAAGAAAACCGCCGAGCGCCTGCTGCTGGAGCTGAAAGGCCGCCTGGGCGCTGTGGCCACGGGCACTGGTGCGCTGCTGGCCGCCCCGCAGGAAGCGCCGTCCTGGCCACCGGGCCTGGACGATGTCTACCAGGCGCTGATCGCCCTGGGTTACGCCGAAAAAGACGCGCGTGGCGCGGTGCGCCAGTTGCCCGAAGGCACCCCTGTCAGCGAAGGCATCCGCCTGGCGCTGGGTCGCCTGACCTGATTCCTGACGCGGCTCAGAGGCGTTTATGTTGCGCTGCAGCGACAGAAGCGTGCCTTATCAGGCCTCAGGCCGCCGACCCGTCCCAGACCCGCATTCAGGGGAGCCCCTCCAGGGCGGTTCGCCCGATACCATACGGCCCTTCCTGCAGCACATTGCGCAGGTTAAGCCCCAGAAACAACACGGTGAACCCTATGACCCAACACACAAACAAGATTGTCGCCGCAGCCCTGCTGTCCCTGGCTGGCCTGTACAGCGCGAACGCCTCCGCCGCCCTGGTGACTGACGCCCACGGCAACACCGGCTACGACACGATGGAAGAGTGCACGGCCGCTGTCCAGTCGGGCGCAGCCAAATTCTACAAATCCTTCACCCACAAGCCGGCCCTGCGCCGCGCCGGTGAAGTCCGTGTGCAGAAGATGGAGCTGTCCAAGTCGCCCATCGGCGTCGCTGCGGGCAACATCGCCGGCATGTGCGACAAGGGTGCTGCCCACAAGCTGGGCCGCGATGGCGTGTCCAAAGTGCTGCAGGGCAAGTACGTGCCTTACGGCCCCGACATGATGGTCAACGTGTACTACAACCGCGCTGGCAAGGCCGTGCGCGTGACGATGGAACAGTGCGACAACTGGTTCAGCGGCAACCTGCCCGCCGGTTTCGTGAAGGCTTCGGCGCCTGTCGCTGCTGCCCCGGCCGCTCCCGCTGCTCCAGCCATGATGGCGGCTCCGGCTGCACCGGCCATGGCTGCTGCGGCCCCCATCGTGCGTCAGGTGGCCCCGGCCGCCCCGGCTTCGGCGGTGGCTGGCATCTCCACCCCGGCCCTGATCGGTCTGGGTGTTGTGGCGGCCGGTGTGGCGGCTGCGGTGGTCAACTCCTCGACCACGTCGCACCACTGATTGATGCACTGATTGTCTGCGGATCGTCATTGATCCCTGCGCCCCGCGCCTGCCGCTTTGATGCAGCCGCGCGGGGTCAGCCAGGTCCGACCTTGGGCCTGGCTTTTTTTTGCCGAAAATAGCCGTCATGATCCGATCCAGCTCTCCTCTTCTGCGGCCCGCCCGCCTCGCCCTGGCCTGTGCGCTGGCCTGCACGGCGGTGCTGCCGCTGTCTGCGGCGCACGCCGCGCCGTCCAGCACCGGCGTGACCGGGCTGATCAACATGCCCACGGCCGACGTGGAGCCGGGCGGCAACTGGCGCTGGGGCTACAGCCGCTTCGGCCCCTATAGCACGGCCTACAGCACGGTCAGCCTGTTTGACCGCCTGGAAGTCAACGGCCGCTTCACCACCATCAAGGGCGTGGCCGGGTTTGAGGGCAACGCCGCTTATGGCGACTACAAAGACAAATCCATCGACGTGAAGCTGCGTCTGCTGGACGAAAACGACTGGCGGCCCGCCGTGGCCGTCGGCGTGCAGGATATTTTTGGCACCGAGATTTTCCACGCCCGCTACATCGCGGCCAGCAAATCGCTGGCGCTGCCTGCGGGCCTGACGCTGCGCGGCACCCTGGGCTACGGCCAGGACCGCATCGGCGGCGTCTTTGGCGGCCTGGATCTGAGCGCCGCCGCCTGGCCCGGCTGGCGTCTGATGCTGGAGCGCGATACCACCCGCTTCGAGAACGATCCCAATGCTGCGCAGTCGGGCGCGGCGCGCATCCACGGCCGCCAGCGCGTGGGCGTGGGCTACCGCTGGGGCTGGATTGATGCGCAGATCACGCGCTCGGCGTCCGCGGCCGACTGGGGCGGAGGCCTGTCGCTGAACATTCCGCTGGGCCAGAAAACCTTCGTGCCCTGGGTGAACGAGCCCGCGCCCTTCGCTGCGCCGGACACCCCGCGCCCGACCGAGGCGCAGTGGGACAGCGAACTGAAGTGGTCGCGCGACATGGCCAGCGCGCTGCAGGATGCGGGCTTCAAGAACCTGCGCCTGGCGCGCGAGGGCGACGTGCTGCGCGCCCAGCTCGCCAGCACGCGCATCAGCGACGACAACCGCTCGGCCGGCCGCGCCGCGCGCATCATCATGACCTTCGCTCCGGCGCAGACCCGGCTGATCGACCTCACGCTGACACGCAACGATCTGGTCCTGACGCGGGTCAGTATCCCCTTTGACGCCGCCGTGGTCGCCCAGCTGGAAGGCAAGGCCCCCGCGCCCCAGCAGAGCGATGACGCGGCCCAGCGCCGGGCGGCGGTGGCCGCAGGCCAGACGCTGGCCAGCGATTACGCCCGTCCGCAGGACGATCTGCCCACCGGCGCGGGCGGCGCGGCCGTGCAGCAGGGTCTGAAAGAGGCCGGTGTACGCCGCGAGACGGCACTGGACAACAGCGAGGGCGATCTGATCGCCTTCCGCACCGAGAGCAGCGATCTGGGCCGCCTGAAAATCACCCCGCGCCTGGATCTTTTCCTGAACGATCCCAGCGGTTTCCTGCGCTACGACCTCGGTCTGGCGGCCAGCTTCAGCCAGCGCCTGGCTCAGCGCACCTTTGTCGAGGCGGGCGCCACGCTGTCGCTGCACGAAACCGTCAGTGGCGTGACCCAGCCGTCCGACAGCCAGCTGCCGCACGTGCGCTCCGACGTGGCCGATTACAAGCGCGACGGCCGCTTCAAGCTGGACCGCCTGCTGGTCAACCATTACCTCCAGCCGCTGCCCCAGGTCTACGGCCGCGTGTCGGCGGGCCTGTACGAGGAGATGTTCGCCGGGGCGGGCACGCAGTGGCTCTACCAGCCGGCCTACCAGCCCTGGACGCTTGATCTGGCTGTGGACGCGCTGCGCCAGCGCGACACCCAGGGCCTGCTGGGATTCCGCCCCTACCGCACGGTGACGGCGGTGGCTTCGCTGCACTACCGCCTGCCGCTGGGCGTGACGGCCACGGTGCGGGCCGGGCGCTTCCTGGCCCGCGATACGGCGGCGCGGTTTGAGCTCAAACGCCGCTTCGCCTCGGGCGTTGAAGTCGGCGGCTGGTACACGCTGAGCCGCGCCTACGACGTGCTGGGCGGCAAGCGCTATCAGGACAAGGGCGTTTTTGTGCGCTGGCCGCTGAGCAACCTGCTGGGCAAAGACACGCAGGTGGCGATCCAGGGGTCGCTCTCGCCCTGGACGCGCGACATCGGCCAGCTGGTGCGCTCGCCGTCCGATCTTTACGATCTGGTCGAGAAACCGCTCACCCAGGACCTGGCCGACCCGCGCGGGCTGGAGGCCTTTGCGCAATAAAGGGTGCTCAGGCCAACCCGCGCAGCGGCGTGGCGCGGGGTCTATGCTGGCGGCTGTCTTTCCACTGACGGCCGACCGGCCCTGACGCCTGTGAACATCGCTGACCTCAAAAAGAACGCCTTCGCCATGCCCCTGACCAGCCCCGCCTTCCCGGTGGGGCCGTATTTTTTCAGGAACCGCGAGTTTTTCATCATCAGCTACCGCACCGACCTGGACGCCCTGCGCGCCGTGGTGCCTGAGCCGCTGACGGTGGCTGACCCCCTCGTCCACTTCGAGTTCATCCGCATGCCCGACAGCTCGGGCTTTGGCGATTACACCGAAAGCGGCCAGGTGATTTCGGTGCGCGACATGGAAGGCCGCGCGGCCAATTACACGCACAGCATGTATCTGGACGACCACGCGCCCATCGCGGGCGGTCGCGAGCTGTGGGGCTTTCCCAAAAAGCTGGCGCACCCGACGCTGAAGGTCTGGTCGGACACGCTGGTGGGCACGCTCGATTACGGCCCGCTGCGCGTCGCGACCGGCACCATGGGCTTCAAATACACCGCGCTGGACCGGGTGGAAGAAACCCGCAAGCTGGCCCAGACGCCCAACTACCTGCTGAAAATCATCCCGCACGTCGATGGCACGCCGCGCATCCTGGAGCTGGTGCGCTACCCGCTGCTGGACGTGACGGTGAAGGGCGCCTGGGCCGGGCCTGCCGCGCTGGAGCTGTTCCAGCACGCGCTCGCGCCCGTGGCCAGTCTGCCGGTGCTGGAGGTGGTCGGCGGCAAGCACCTGATCGCCGACCTGACGCTGGGCCTGGGCGAGGTGGTGCTGGACTATCTGGCCTGATTGGCCTGATTGACCTGGCCGGATCAGCCTGGATCAGCCCGTTTCAGGCCGTTTCAGGCCGTTTCAGGCCGCCTCAGCCCGGTTTTCGCCCCACAAACTGCACCACCGACGCCACGCCAGTGTGCAGTCGGCCCTCGGTGACGTCGCGCTCGGTCTCCTGCAGCAGCAGGGGCTCCAGCCCGGGGAAGGCGCGGCGCAGCAGATCGGCGTCGAGCAGCATGTCCACGTCCTTGGGGCCGCCCGTGCCGCGCGCGATCTGGCGCGGCGTGTAGGCCTCCAGCACCAGCAGGCCGCCGGGCTTGAGGGCCTGCTCGACCAGTGGGTACAGCCGCTGGCGCAGGCGGGACGGCAGGTGCGCAAAAATGGACACCACCGCGCCATAGTGCCCGGCCTGCGGCATGAACTCGGCCAGGTCCGTCACCTGGGTGGCGATGCGCACACCGCGCTCACCCGCCAGGCGCTGCGCCTTGGCCAGGCCCACGTCCGAGCTGTCCACGCCCAGCACGTCCAGCCCAAGGTGGGCCAGGTGGACGGCGTTGCGCCCCTCGCCCTCCGCCAGCGAGAGCACGGGGCCCTGCAGCCTGGACGCCTGCTGCGCCAGAAAGGCGTTGGGCTCGGTGCCATAAACGTAATCGGGGGCGGAATAGCGCTCGTTCCACATGGTGAGAATCCTTATTCGCTGGCGACGATGATGCCGCCGCCCACGCAGACGTCGCCGTCGTAGATCACCGCCGACTGGCCCGGCGTCACGGCCCACTGCGCCTGCGGGAAATCCAGGCGCAGGCGGCCCTCTTCCTCCCAGGCCAGATCGCAGGGCGCGTCGGCCTGGCGGTAGCGGGTTTTGGCGGCAAAGCGGCCGGGCGCGGGCGGGGCGACCGTCCAGCTCAGGTCCTGCACCCAGACGCGGTGGCTTTGCAGGGCCGGGTGATCGTGCCCCTGGACCACCTCCAGCACGTTGCGCGCCATGTCCTTGCGCGCGACAAACCAGGGCAGGTGCACGCCGTGCTCGTCCTGGCGTCCGCCTTTGACGCCACCTATCCCCAGGCCCTGGCGCTGGCCCAGGGTGTAAAAGCTCAGGCCCTGATGCTGGCCAACGACGCGGCCGCTGTCCAGATCGGTGATGGGGCCGCTGCGGTGCGCCAGGTAGCGGCCCAGAAATTCGCGGAAAGGGCGCTCGCCGATGAAGCAGATGCCGGTGGAATCCTTCTTCTGCGCGTTGGGCAGGCCGATCTCCTGCGCGATGCGACGCACCTCTGTCTTGGGGATCCCGCCCAGCGGAAAGTGCGTGCGCGCCAGCTGGTGCGGCAGCAGGCGGTGCAGGAAGTAGGACTGGTCCTTGAGCGGGTCCAGCCCCTTGAGCAGCGCTGTGCCCGTCCCTTGCGGCGCCGTGCGCGCGTAATGGCCGGTGGCGATGGCCTCGGCGCCCAGCGCCAGGGCGTGGTCCAGAAAGGCCTTGAACTTGATCTCGGCGTTGCACAGCACGTCGGGGTTGGGCGTGCGTCCGGCCTGGTATTCGGCCAGGAAGGTGGCGAAAACGCGGTCCTTGTACTCGGCGGCGAAGTTGACGAATTCGATGTCTATGCCCAGCACGTCGGCGACGCTGGCGGCGTCCAGCCAGTCCTGGCGCGAGGTGCAGTAGCCCGCGTCTTCGGCCGTGGCGTCGCTGTCGTCGTCCTCCCAGTTTTTCATGAACAGGCCGACGACCTCGTGCCCCTGCTGCTTGAGCAGGTGCGCGGACACGGACGAATCCACGCCGCCCGAAAGGCCGATGACAATGCGCTGGGGACGGTTCATAAGCTCGATGAAAGTCGGTTCAGAAGAAAAATCAGAACAAAGATCAGAAGGGGGATCAGGACGATTTGGTCCGCGCGCGCGGGTGGGCTTTGTCGTAGATTTTGGCCAGATGCTGGAAATCCAGGCGCGTGTAAACCTGCGTGGTGGCGATGCTGGCGTGGCCCAGCAGCTCCTGCACGCCGCGCAGATCGCCGCTGGACTGCAGCAGGTGGCTGGCGTAGCTGTGGCGCAGCATGTGCGGGTGGACATGGCCGGTGCCCGCCTGCAGCGACAGCGCCCTCAGGCGGTTGCGCACATGGCTGGCCGACAGGCGCTCGCCCTGGCGGGTGATGAGCAGGGGCGCGCTCTGGCCCGGCTCCCCTGTTTCACCGGCCAGCGCCTGCGCGGCGCGCAGCGGCAGCCAGGCCTGCAGTGCCTGCACGGCGGCCTGGCCCAGCGGCAGGCTGCGCCGCTTGCCGCCCTTGCCCAGCACGTGCACGTCGCGCTGCGCCAGATCGATCCAGCCGGTTTGCGCGTGCGCCGAGCCGCTGGGGCGCAGATCCAGCCCAACCAGCTCGCCCACGCGCAGGCCGCAGCCGTAGAGCAGCTCGACAATGACGGCGTCGCGCTGGCGCATGAAGGCCGAGCCGCTGGCCTGTGCCTCGTGCGTGGCCTGCTGCGCGGTATCGGCCAGCAGCACGGCCTGATCCACCGCCAGCGCCTTGGGCAGCGGGCGCGCCGCTTTGGGCGGGCGCAGTCCGGTGCAGGGGTTGACGCGCAGATGGCCCTGCTGCGCCAGCCAGCCGAACCAGCCACGCCACGCCGACAGCATCAGCGCCAGCGAGCGCGGTCCCAGCCCTTCACCGTTGGCCTGCGCCAGCCAGCGCCGAAGCTGCGTGGCGCTGCAGTCCTGCGCGGCGGTGTTCTCCGCGCGGGCCAGCGCCACCAGCTTGTCCAGCGCCTGGGTGTAAAGCGCCAGAGTGCGCGCCGCCAGGCGGCGGTCGGCCTGCAGGTGGCTCAGCCAGTCAGCCGGAGACGGCGATGGACAGGGCAGGGCGGGGTCGGGCACAGCGCGCTTCAGCCCAGCAGGCGCGATAGCGCACTCTGCGCCAGGTGCCCCAGGTGGCGCAGCACATCGGTGTCCATGTCCGCGCCAAAGCGCGCCGGGTCGGGCGAGCCCAGCGCCAGCAGGCCGAAGCTGCGGCCGTCGCTGCGCTGCAGCTGGATCAGCGCGATCGAGGTGATGCTCTGCGCCAGCGACAGCCCCTCGCCGGGCGATTCGCCCTCCAGCCACTGTGCGGCCTCGAAGCCCGAATTGGCGCCGCAGTAGGGCTGGCCCAGGCTGGCGGCCAGTGAGCGAACTTCGGCGCTGACGCCCTCGGTGCACGGCAGGTGCGCCCAGGCCTGGGTCACGCCCCACAGGCGCAGGCCGACGGCGGGCACCTGGAACTGTTCGCGCAGCACCTCGCACAGCACGCCAGGGAGCTGGCTGGCATCGGCCGTCAGCATCAGCGTGTTGGCCAGGCCCAGCAGGCGCTGGTGCAGGCTCTCGTTGTCCTGCGCGTTGCGGATCATGTCCACCAGCCGCTGCTCCAGACCCTTGATGCGATCGCGCAGCATCTCCATCTGGCGCTCCTGCAGCGAAACCACGCGCTTGCCCAGCGGGCTGACCAGCTGGATGGTGGCCAGCAGCGTGGCGTGGCGTTCGAAGAATCCGGGCGTCAGCACCAGGTATTCGGCGATGTCTTCTTCGGTGATGCCCTGCAGGTTCAGGTCGGCGCTCATAGATCGATGTGTCCTTCAAAAACGGTTTCGGCGGGGCCGGTCATCAGCACGGGGGTGTCGCCGCCCGCCCAGGCGATGCGCAGATCGCCGCCTCGGGTGTGGATTTCGACGGCGCTGGCCTGGCGCCCCAGCGCCATCCCGGCCACAGCCGCTGCGCAGGCGCCGGTGCCGCAGGCCAGGGTTTCGCCCGCATCACGCTCGAAAACGCGCAGGCGCATTTCGCCCGGCGCCAGCGTCTGGGCAAAGCCCACGTTGACCTTCTGCGCGAAGCGCGGGTGGCTTTCCAGCCAAGCGCCGACGTCCGCAACGGGATAGCGCTCCACGTCGTCCACCGCGATCACCGCGTGCGGGTTGCCCATGGACAGCGCGGCAAACTGCACCTGCGCGGGCCGCCCGGATGTTGCCGGGTCGGTGTGCCAGGGCGTGTCCAGCGTCCACAGCGGCACTGCGCTGGCGGTGTCGGGCGTCAGGCCGGCCGGGTCGAAAGGCAGATCAGACGGCTGCCAGCGCGGTGCGCCCATGTCTACTGTGACGCGGCCGTCGCTTTGCAGGCGCAGTTCCAGCCGGTTGTTGACGGTGTCGACGCGGATCACGTCGCGATCAATCAGGCCCTGGTCGCGCACATAGCGTGCGAAGCAGCGCGCGCCGTTGCCGCAGTGCTGGACTTCGGCGCCGGTGCTGCCGTTGAAGATGCGGTAGCGGAAGTCGGCCCCCGCCTGCTGCGCGGGCTGGACGAGCAGAATCTGGTCGGCGCCGACGCCAAAACGGCGGTCGCCCAGGCGCTGCAGCAGCGCCGCATCCAGCGCGGACAGGTCCTGACGCACGCCGTCGAGCACGACAAAATCGTTGCCCGCTCCCTGCATTTTGGTGAAGTGGATACGCATGGCCCGCAGTGTAGCGTTTTGGCCCCGCTTCAGTAGAGCGGGGGCTGGCCATCCGGCCGCGTCTTGAAGCGGCGGTGCACCCACAGGTACTGCGCCGGGCGCAGGCGCACCTGGGCGGCGATCCACTCGTTCAGGTGCGCGGTGTCGGCCAGCGCATCGGCCGTGGGAAAGCCCGCCAGCGGCGGCATGAAGTGCACGCGGTAGCCCTGGCCGCCAGGCAGGATGTCGGCGATGACGGGCTGCACGACCATATCCAGCTTGTGCGCCATTTTGGACGGCGTCAGCAGGGTCGCTGAGCTCACGCCCATGAAGGGCACAAAGGCGGCGTCTTTCAGGCCGAAATCCATATCCGGCAGATTAAAGAAGGGCGTGCCGCGCCGGATGGCGCGCATCACCGGCAGCACGCCTTCGCCCCGGGCATGGATCTGCGCCAGGCCAAAGCGCAGGCGGGCGCGGCGCATGGCGGCGTCGAACACCGGGTTGCTCTGCGCTTGGTAAATCGAACAGCCGACCTTGCCCTGATGCACCTGGGTCGCCACCCCGGCCACGTCCAGCGCCAGGAAGTGCGGGGTCAGCCACATCACCGGTCGGTCGCTGGTCTGCGCCAGGTGGATATTGCCCTCGATGTGGATCAGCCGCCGCAGCCGCTCCGGCGAGGCGTGCCACAGCAGGCTGCGCTCCAGCAGGCTGCGCCCCAGCAGGGCGAAGTGCTCGCGGGCCAGTGCCAGGCGTTCGGCGGGCGACAGCTCGGGCAGGCACAGCGCCAGATTGCGCAGCGCGATGCGGCGGCGCGAGCGGCCCGCCAGCCACAGCAGCGCACCCACCCCCCGGCCCAGCGGCGCCAGCAGCGTCAGCGGCAGAAAGTGCAGCAGCCACATCAGTCCCAGCGCCGCGTGGCTGGGCCAGTGGCGCCAGCCCCGGATGTCCGGCGCGGTGTCTGGTGCATCTTCCGGGGAAGGCCTGGGCGCGTTCATGCGGCGTCGCCTGCCGTGCGCACGGGTCCGGGCGCTTTGTAGCGGGCGTAGCCCCACAGATACTGCTGCGGACACTGGCGGATCACGCCTTCGATGGCGTCGTTGATCTGCTGAACGGCGGTCTCCAGATCGGGGCTGATCGCGCCAGGGAATGCCTGCACATGCATGGCAAAGCCCGCGCCACGCGGCAGGCGCTCGCTGCGCATCAGCACGGGGATGGCGCCGGTCTGCTGGATCAGGCGGGCAGCCAGCGTCATGGTGTAGGCCTCGCGGCCGAAAAAGCGGCTCCAGACGCCCATGCCTTCGGGCGGGACCTGGTCGGGCAGCAGGCCGACGGCCTGTCCCTGGCGCAGGGCACGGATCATCTGGCGCACGCCGGACAGGTCGGTGGGCACGGCACGCAGGTGTTCGCGCTGGCGCGCCTGACGCATCAGCCCGGCCAGCCAGGCCTGACGCGCCGGGCGGTAAAGCACGGTCAGATCGCCGTGCTGTGGCCCGCAGCGCAGCGCCACGCCCTGGGGCAGGGTTTCAAAAGCGCCCATGTGCGGCGTCATCATCACCACGCCGCGTCCTTGGGCATAAGCGGCTTCCAGGAGGTCGGCGTTACGCCAGTACAGCGGCACGGGCTCGCCCAGCCACAGGCGCGGGGTTTCCAGCGTCATGCGCCCCGCGTGCGCCACCGAGGCCATCCACTGGCGCCGGGTCAGCCCCGCCTGGGCCGCGTTCTCCTGCAGGCGCTGGCGGTAGCGCGGCGAGGCGGCCCAGACGATCCAGCCCAGGCCCGCGCCCAGAAAATGCAGCAGCGGCAAAGGCCATCGTGACAGAAGTCTGAACAGGGCGGGCAGGACTGGCATAAAATCGCGATTTCTGGCAGCCGAGTTAATCCAAGCAACTTGCAGGGCTGCCAGCTCCTTCATGGGAGCGGCCGCTCGGCCGATATCTGCTAAAGCGCGCACCTGGGCCCCAGGAGCAGACAGCGCGAGATGCTTGTTTCAACGGGAGTTCCAGAGCCATGTCCAATGCCAGTTTTCTTTTCACGTCCGAATCGGTCTCCGAAGGTCACCCGGACAAGGTCGCCGACCAGATTTCCGACGCCATTCTAGACGCCATCCTGGCGCAGGACCCGGTCAGCCGCGTGGCTGCCGAAACCCTGTGCAACACGGGCCTGGTCGTGCTGGCGGGCGAGATCACCACCAACGCCCACGTCGATTACATCCAGGTGGCGCGCGATACCATCCAGCGCATCGGTTACGACAACACCGATTACGGCATCGACTACAAGGGCTGCGCGGTGCTGGTCGCTTACGACAAGCAATCCAACGACATCGCCCAGGGCGTGGACCAGGCCAGCGACGACGTGCTCAACATCGGCGCCGGTGACCAGGGCCTGATGTTCGGTTACGCCTGCGACGAAACCCCCGAGCTGATGCCCGCGCCGATCTACTACGCGCACCGCCTGGTCGAGCGCCAGGCCCAGCTGCGCAAGGACGGCCGCCTGCCTTTCCTGCGCCCGGACGCCAAGGCGCAGGTCACCTTCCGCTACGAGGATGGCAAGCCCGCCGGCATCCAGACCGTCGTGCTGTCCACCCAGCACAGCCCCGACCAGAGCCTGGACGCCAAAACGATGAAGCCCTCCTTCATCGAGGCCATCGTCGAGGAAATCATCAAGCCCGTGCTGCCGTCCGAACTGCTGGTCGGCACCGAATTCCTCATCAACCCGACCGGGCGTTTTGTGGTGGGTGGCCCGCAAGGCGACTGCGGCCTCACGGGCCGCAAGATCATCGTGGACACCTACGGCGGCGCCTGTCCGCACGGCGGCGGGGCGTTCTCGGGCAAGGACCCGACCAAGGTGGACCGCAGCGCGGCCTACGCGGCGCGCTATGTGGCCAAGAACATCGTGGCGGCGGGTCTGGCGCGCCAGTGCCAGATCCAGGTGGCTTACGCGATTGGCGTGGCCCGGCCCATGAACATCACGGTCTACACCGAAGGCACGGGCGTGATCCCCGACGCGCAGATTGAGCAGCTGGTGCGCGCGCAGTTTGACCTGCGTCCGCGCGGCATCATCCAGATGCTGGATCTGCAGCGCCCGATCTACGAAAAGACCGCCGCCTACGGCCACTTCGGCCGCGAAGAGCCCGAGTTCACCTGGGAGCGCACCGACCGCGCCGCCGCGCTCAAGGCCGCCGCCGGGCTGTGACCGGGGTCGGCATCCGGGCGTGAATTTGTTCACGCAAACAGGGGGGTGAAGGCGGACGATTTTCCCAAGCGCTCCCCCCGGGTGTCCAGCTAGACTGCGGTCACTGGTGGACACAGGGTCTGCCGGGCCGCTGTCCTTGCTGTACTTGTGCGTCACCCATGTCATCCATCCTGTCTGCCATCCCGCCCGGTCAGGGGCTGAACATTCTGGTCGTGGACGATCAGGAGCTGGCGCGCAGCCTGTTTGCGCGCAGCCTGACCCTGGCCGGTCACCGCGTCACCGAGGCGGTGGACCACGACACGGCGCTGGCCGCCTACGCGCAGCACCAGCCCGACCTGATCCTGCTGGATGTTGAAATGCCGGGTCAGAACGGCTATGCGGTGGCGCGCCGCATCCGGGCCATGGAAACTGGCACGTGGACGCCCATCATTTTCCTGTCGGCCAGCTCGGGCGATCAGGCCCTGTGCGAAGGCATCGAAGCGGGCGGCGACGACTATCTGATCAAGCCGTCGTCCGAGGTCATCCTGTTAGCCAAAATCCGCGCCATGCAGCGTCTGATGGACATGCGCCGCCGCCTGGTGTCCATGTCGGAGGAACTGCACCGCGCCAACTCGCAGCTGGCGCAGCTGACCGAGACCGACGCGCTCACCCAGGTCGTCAACCGGCGCGGGTTCGATCGGCTGATCCGCCAGGAAATCATGGCCTCGCGCCGCGAAGGTTCGCCGATGACGCTGGCGCTGCTGGACATCGATTTCTTCAAGGCCTACAACGACCGCCTGGGTCACGCCCAGGGCGATGTCTGCCTGCAGCAGGTGGCCGGGCTGCTGCGCCACGTCTGCCAGCGCCCGCGCGACGTCGTGGCACGCTACGGCGGAGAAGAATTCGCCCTGATCCTGCCGCAGACGCCCAAATCGGGCGCGATGACTTTTGCGCGCGCGGTGATCCGCATGTTCTCCAAGCTGAACCTGCCGCATCCCGATTCCAGCGTCGCGCCGTGGGTGACGGTGTCGGGCGGGCTGACCACCTGCGTGGCCGACGCCGACACCACCGCCGAAGGCCTGTTCACCCGCGCCGACGAATCGCTTTATGCCGCCAAGCGGCAGGGGCGCAACTGCTTCTTCAGTTTCGAGATGCGCCTGGATACGGCCGGGCAGGCCCATCGCCAGGACACTGCCATCCGGGGCGCCGCAGCCTGATCGCCTTGATCCGAGGCCTTTCTGGCCCGTTTATAATGGTGGGTTACATGAGAACAGCGGCCTGACCCGCGCCGCTTTATCACATTTTCGTGATATTCCGGCCTATAGTTGACAAAATTGCTCAACTTATGTCATGATCTGGTCCTCACCAGAATGCAGGCTTCAAGGAGTACCCCGTGAGATTGACCACCAAAGGGCGTTTTGCCGTCACGGCCATGATTGATCTGGCCTTGCGCGCCAGCAATGGCCCGGTCGCATTGGCCGCGATCAGCCAGCGCCAGCAGATTTCCCTGTCTTACCTCGAACAGCTGTTCGGCAAGCTGCGCCGCCACGAACTGGTGGAAAGCACGCGCGGCCCCGGCGGCGGTTATTCGCTGGGCCGCAAGGCGCAGGACATCACGGTCGCCGACGTGATCCTGGCTGTGGACGAAGGCCTGGACGCCACCGGCTGCGGCGGCAAGGAACACGGCTGCATGGGCGACGACGGCGCGCGCTGCATGACCCACGATCTGTGGACCAGCCTGAACGCCAAGATGCTCGAATTCCTGGGCTCGATCTCGCTGGCCAAGCTGGTGCAGGACCAGCTGGACAGCGGCGTCTCGATCGAGGAGTCGCCGGTGCGTCGTGCCATCTCCACCCAGCCCGTCGTCAAGCCCATCCGCGTGACCGGCCCCAATTCGGTGTTCGCGCTGGGGGCATCGCTGGGCAAGTAAGCTGGCGTTATTGCGCTGTCTTTGCTTTCTTCACGCCCCTTTGATTTTCTGATGCGCGCAGCGGCCGGGGCCCGGGTTCAAGCCCAAACTCGATCCCAAGCCCGATTCCGTCGCGCATCCAACCACAGGTTCTTTCCATGACTCCCCATTTCCCCGTCTATCTGGATTACGGCGCCACCACGCCCGTCGACCCGCGCGTCGTTGACGCGATGATCCCCTGGCTGCGCGAAAACTTCGGCAATCCCGCCTCCCGCTCGCACCAGTGGGGCTGGGAAGCCGAGGCCGCCGTCGAGGCCGCCCGCGACCAGGTCGCCCAGCTGGTGGGCGCTGATCCGCGCGAAATCGTCTGGACCAGCGGCGCCACCGAATCCAACAACCTGGCGATCAAGGGCGCGGCCCACTTTTACCGGGGCAAGGGCAAGCACATCATCACCGTCAAGACCGAGCACAAGGCCGTGCTGGACACCACGCGCGAGCTGGAACGCCAGGGCTTTGAGGTCACCTACCTGGATGTGCAGGAAGATGGCCTGATCGATCTCGACCGCTTCCGCGACGCCATCCGCCCGGACACCATCCTGGCCTCGGTGATGTTCGTCAACAACGAGACCGGCGTCATTCAGGACATGGTCGCGCTGGGCACGCTGTGCCGCGAGCGGGGCATCATTTTCCACGTCGATGCGGCGCAGGCCACGGGCAAGGTCGCCATCAATCTGGCCGAACTGCCCATCGACCTGATGAGCCTGGCCTCGCACAAGACCTACGGCCCCAAAGGCATCGGCGCCCTTTATGTGCGCCGCAAGCCGCGCGTGCGCCTCGAAGCGCAGATGCACGGCGGCGGTCACGAGCGCGGCATGCGCTCGGGCACGCTGCCCACCCACCAGTGCGTGGGCATGGGTGAAGCCTTCCGCATCGCCCGCGAAGACATGGGCCGCGACGCCGAACACGCCCGCCGCCTGCAGCAGCGTCTGCTCAAGGGCCTGGAAGGCATCGAGCAGGTTTTCATCAACGGCTCGATGGAACACCGCGTGCCGCACAACCTGAACATGTCCTTCAACTTCGTCGAAGGCGAGTCGCTGATCATGGGCCTGAAGGGCATCGCAGTGTCGTCGGGTTCGGCCTGCACCTCGGCCAGCCTGGAGCCCAGCTATGTGCTGCGCGCACTGGGCCGCAGCGACGAGCTGGCGCACTCCAGCCTGCGCATGACGCTGGGCCGCTTCACCACCGACGCCGAAGTCGATCAGGCCATCCACCTGATCAGCGAAACCGTCTCGCGCCTGCGCGAACTCTCCCCGCTGTGGGACATGTACAAGGACGGGGTTGACCTGTCCACCATCCAGTGGGCCGCGCACTGAGCCCGACCTGCGCCCCTTTCTAGCAAGGAAAACACCATGGCATACAGCGACAAGGTCATCGACCACTACGACAACCCGCGCAACGTTGGCGCCTTCGACAAGGGCGACGAGGATGTCGGTACCGGCATGGTCGGCGCCCCGGCCTGCGGCGACGTGATGAAACTGCAGATCAAGGTCGATCCGGCCACCGGGCTGATCCAGGATGCGCGCTTCAAGACCTACGGCTGCGGCTCGGCCATCGCGTCCAGCTCGCTGGTCACCGAATGGGTCAAGGGCAAGAGCCTGGACGAAGCGCTGGAAATCAAAAACACCCACATCGCCCAGGAACTGGCGCTGCCGCCGGTGAAAGTGCACTGCTCCATTCTGGCCGAAGATGCCATCAAGGCGGCGGTGGACGACTACCGCGCGCGCCACGGCGCCACGGCCTGATCATGTCGGTTTCCCTGTCTCCCGCCGCAGCGGCGCACGTCAGCCAGTTCCTGCAGAAACGGGGCAAGGGCGTGGGCGTGCGGCTGGGCGTGCGCACGTCGGGCTGCTCGGGGCTGGCCTACAAGCTGGAATTCGCCGACGAGCTGCTGGACGAGGACATCGTCTTTGAAACCGACGGCGTCAAAGTGCTGGTCGATCCGAAAAGCCTGGTTTACCTGGACGGCACCGAACTCGATTTCGTCCGTGAAGGTCTGAATTCGGGCTTCAAGTTCAACAACCCGCGCGAGAAAGACCGCTGTGGCTGTGGCGAATCCTTCCGGGTCTGACCGGGCGCCCGCTGCTGCAGTGCATCCTGCGGCGCCGCGCCTGGACGACGACGATTTCGCCCTGCTGGGCCTGCCGCGCCGCCACCAGATCGATGAAGCGGCTCTGGAATCGGCCTGGCGCGACTGGCAGTCGCGCGTCCACCCCGACCGCCATGTTGGCCAGGGCGACGCCGGACGGCGCCTGGCCATGCAGTGGTCGCTGCGCATCAACGAGGCGCACCGCCGCCTGAAAGACCCCGTGCAGCGTGGCGCCTACCTGTGCGAACTGCGTGGGCAGGCCGTTGATGCCGAGCGCAACACCGCCATGCCGGCCGACTTCCTGATGCAGCAGATGCAGTGGCGCGAGGCGCTGGACGACGCGGACAGCGTGGCCGCGCTCGACGCGCTGCTGGCCGAGGCCGCCACGCAGCGCCACCACTGGCTGGAGCGCCTGCAGACCGCGCTGGACGTCGATGGCGACACTGCCGCCGCCGCTCAGGCCGTGCGCGCCCTGATGTTCGTGCAGCGCCTGCGCCATGAGGCCAGCGCCCGCCAGGCGGCGCTCGATGCGGCCGCTGATCTGCCCTGACTTCTGTTCCGACGCCGTCGCCTGCTGGGGCGGCGGACGCCCTTTTTTTCTGATGTGACCTGATCCCCATGGCCCTGCTGCAGATTTCCGAACCGGGCATGTCGCCCCTGCCTCACGAACGCCAGGTGGCGGTCGGCATTGATCTGGGCACCACGCATTCGCTGGTCGCCTGGGTCAGCAACGGCCACGCCAGCTGCCTGCCGGACGCGCAGGGCGAGGTCATCCTGCCCTCGGCGGTCCACTACCGCAGTGACGGCAGCGCCGGGGTCGGCCGCGCCGCGCTGGCTGAGGCGGCCACGGACCCGCGCAATGTCATCGTTTCGGCCAAGCGCTGGATGGGCCGCCGCCTGGCCGATGTCCGCGCCAGCCGCCAGTCGCCCTACGAGTGGGTCGATCACAGCGGCATGGTTGCGGTGCGCACGGTGCAGGGCGTGAAAACGCCGGTGCAGGTCGCCGCCGAGATCCTGCACGTGCTGGCCCGCCGCGCCCGCGAACACGCCGGGCAGGAACTGGCCGGAGCCGTCATCACCGTCCCCGCTTATTTCGACGACGCCCAGCGCCAGGCCACCAAAGACGCCGCGCAGCTGGCCGGTCTGCCCGTGCTGCGTCTGATCAACGAACCCACCGCCGCCGCGCTGGCTTATGGGCTGGATCAGGGCCTGGAAGGTCTCTACCTGATTTACGACCTGGGCGGCGGCACTTTTGATGTGTCACTGCTGCGCCTGCGTGCGGGCGTGTTCGAGGTGGTGGCCACCGGCGGTGACGCCGCTTTGGGCGGTGACGACATCGACGCCGCGCTGGTGCGCTGGGTGTGGCAGCAGGCTGCGCCGCAGGGGCTGGATTCCGACGCGCTGGACGCCATCGGCCCGGCCAGCAAGCGCCGCCTGCAGACGCTGGCCCGCCAGGTGAAAGAGCAGCTCAGCGATCAGGACAGCGCGCCTTTCGCGCTGACACTGCCCGCCGACGAGGTGCTGGCCCAGCCGCTGGTGCTGGACGTGGCCGTGGGCCGCGCCGATCTGGACCGCGTGGCTGCGCCGCTGATCGAGCGCACGCTGCGCGCCCTGCGCCAGGTGCTGCGCGACGCCGACATCGCCCCGGACGCCGTGCAGGGCACGGTGATGGTGGGCGGTTCGACCCGCATGCCCGCCGTGCGGGCCGCCGTGGCCCGCGCCATGGGCCGCGAGCCTCTGGTTGATCTCAACCCCGACGAAGTCGTCGCGCTGGGCGCCGCGCGCCAGGCGCAGGCGCTGGTCGGGCAGGGCGCCGACGGCCCGCTGCTGCTGGATGTGATCCCGCTCTCGCTGGGGCTGGAAACCATGGGCGGCCTGGTCGAACGCATCATCGAGCGTAACACCACCATTCCGGCGGCGCGTGCGCAGGAATTCACCACTTGGCAGGACGGCCAGACCGCCATGGCCATCCACGCCGTGCAGGGCGAGCGCGAACTGGTGGCGGACTGCCGCTCGCTGGCGCGCTTCGAGCTGCGCGGCATTCCGCCGCTGGTGGCGGGCGCGGCGCGGGTGCGCGTCACCTTCGCGGTCGACGCCGACGGCCTGCTCAGCGTCAGCGCCCAGGAGCTGACCACCGGCGCCACGGCGCAGATCGAGGTCAAACCCAGCTACGGCCTGGCGGACGACGACATCACCCGAATGCTGCAGGACGGCGTCTCTTTCGCGCAGAGCGACATCGAAGCGCGCCTGCTGCGCGAAGCGCAGGTCGAGGCCGACCGCCTGCTGCTGGCCACCGCCAGCGCCCTGGCCAGTGACGGCCACCTGCTGGACGCTGCAGAGCGCGCGACCATCGACGCGGCTGTGCTCCAGGTCCAGGCCAGCCTGAAAGCGGCCCGCACCGACACCATCGACATCGCCATGAAAGCGCTGGCCGAGGCCACCGAAAGCCTGGCCGCGCGCCGCATGAACGAGGGCATCGCCCGGGCGCTCAAAGGGCGCTCGCTGTCCGATATCGCCTGATCCTGATCTCTTTGCCAGTTCCTACCATGCCCACTCTCCGCATCCTGCCCCACCGCGATTACTGCCCGGACGGCGCCACCCTGACCGCCGAGGCCGGCGTCACCGTCTGCGACGCGATGATCGCGGGCGGTGTGGAAATCGACCACGCCTGCGAGAAAAGCTGCGCCTGCACCACCTGCCACGTGGTCGTGCGCGAAGGCTATGCCACGCTGGGCGAAGCCTCCGAAATCGAAGAAGACCTGCTGGACCGCGCCTGGGGCCTGTCGCCCACGTCGCGCCTGTCCTGCCAGGCGGTGCTGGGATCGGCTGACGTGACGGTCGAGATTCCGCGCTACAGCATCAACCACGCCCGCGAAGCCAGCCACTGACGGCCATGGCTGCGCCCCTTGCCCCCGTTCGCGTTCTGGGGATTGAATCGTCCTGCGACGAAACGGGCCTGGCGCTGATCGAGGTCGGCGCCGATCCGGCCCGCTTGCCGCGCCTGCTGGCCGACGCGCTGCACAGCCAGATCGCCATGCACCAGGATTACGGCGGCGTGGTGCCCGAGCTGGCCTCGCGCGACCACATCCGCCGCCTGCTGCCGCTGCTGCAGCGCGTGCTGACTGATTCGGGCTGCGTGCGCGGCGACATCGACGCCGTGGCCTACACCGCAGGTCCTGGCCTGGCGGGAGCGCTTCTGACCGGCTCTGCGCTGGCGGCGGCGCTGGCGTGGTCGCTGGGCGTTCCCGCCTGGCCGGTACACCACCTGGAAGGGCATCTGCTCTCGCCCATGCTGTCCAGCGATCCGCCGCCGTTTCCCTTTGTGGCGCTGCTGGTCTCGGGCGGGCACACGCAGCTGATGCGCGTGGACGGCGTAGGCCGCTACGCGCTGCTGGGCGAAACCGTGGACGACGCCGCTGGCGAGGCCTTCGACAAATCGGCCAAGGTGCTGGGCCTGGGCTACCCGGGCGGACCGGCGCTGGCGCAGTGCGCCGAAAGCGGTGACCCTGCGGCGCACGACCTGCCCCGGCCGCTGCTGCACAGCAAGGATCTGGATTTCTCGTTCGCGGGCCTGAAAACGGCGGTGGCCACACGCGTGCAGCGCCTGGGCCGAGCGCCCAGCGAAGCCGAGCGCGCCGACCTGGCCGCATCCACCCAGGCCGCGATTGTCGAGGTGCTGGTGAAAAAATCTGCCGCTGCCCTGAAACAGACCGGACTGAACCGGCTGGTGGTGGCGGGCGGCGTGGGCGCCAACGCCCATTTGCGCGATAGCCTCAATGCGCTGGCGCAGCGGCGCGGCTGGCGCGTGCACTACCCCGAACTGCGCCTGTGCACCGACAACGGCGCCATGATTGCGCTGGCGGCGGGCCTGCGCCTGCAGCACGGTCTGCTGGATCGCCCGCAGCGCGGCGTGGCAGGCCCGCAGGCCGTGGCGGTGCGCCCGCGCTGGCCGCTGGACGAGCTGTCGCCCGCCTGAACCGGGCAAATCCTGCGGGTTTTCCGAAGTTTGTGCGAGCGCCGCTTCGCTATGATGGCCCGCATGAAACCGTCCCTTGCTGATGTCATGCGTCCGGCGCTGCGCCCCGCTGTCGCCCTGCTGGCGTGGCTGGCCTGGCCTGCCATCGCGCAGACGCCTCCGGCGCCGGTGATCGAAGTCCTGCCGCCGCCTGGCGCTCCGGCGTCGCAGCCGCCAGTGGTGATCACGCCCGAGCGGGCGCCTGCGGCTGCGGCCAGTGTGGCGCCGCCGCTGTCGGTCACGGTGCAGCCGCCCACGGCCCCGGCTGTCCCGGCTGCACTGAACACCGCGCCGCAAAAACCACCTGTCCTGGCACCGGCCCCAGCGCCCGCTCTCGACAAGCCGCCGCCCGCTGCCGTCACGCCGCCGCCCGCTGCCGCCATGCCGCCCCCCGCGCCGGGCGGGGAAACCATAGCCGCGCCCAGCGCCCAGGAGCGTCTGGAAATGGCCCGTCAGGCGCTGGCGCAGCGCCAGTACGCCCGCGCGGTGCCGCTGCTGCGCCTGTGCGCGCAGCAGGGCAACGCCGACTGCCAGCGCGACCTGGGCAACGCCTTCCGCCTGGGGCAGGGCGTGCCGGTGGACGCCCGCCAGGCGCTGGAGTGGTTCAGCAAAGCCGCAGCCCAGGGCCACGCGGCCGCTCAGAACAACCTGGGCCTGATGCTGAAAAACGGCCAGGGCGGTCCCCGTGACGTGGCGCAGGCCGCGCAGTGGTTCGAAAAATCAGCCCGCCAGGGCAATGCCGCGGGGCAGAACAATTACGCATTGATGCTGCAGGACGGCGAGGGCGTCCCGGCTGACCTGGCGCAGGCTGCGCACTGGTTTGAACAGGCGGCCGCCCAGGGCGACCCTTACGCCGGGCGCAATCTGCAGGCGCTCAAGCGGCGCTCCGGCTGGGCGGCAGCGCAGATGAAATCCCGGTCTTCAGATTCGGACCAGGCTGCGGATTCGGCCGAGACCGTCGCATCGCGCCAGGCGCTGACGCAGGCGCCTGCGGGCGGCGACGCGCAGGCGGTCTACACCCAGCGCCGCCCGCCACTGAATGCCGCGCCACTGGGCCTGGAGGTGGGATTTGCCCGCCTGGCCGACGTGCGCAAAGCGTGGTCCGGCAAGACCGAGCTGCAGCCCGGCCCGGTGGACCCGCGCAGTGGCGGCCCCAGCTTTGTGCTGTCGGGCACTGCGTTGGGCGTGGGCGGGCTGCAGTCGGCCACGCTGCTGTTTGACGCCCGCGACGTGCTGGCGGGCGTGGTGCTGCAGATGCTCAAAAAACCCTTTGGCGCCACGCAGGACACCTGGGCGCAGCAGACGCTGCGCACGCTGCAGGGCAAATACCGCGTGCTCGACCAGAACGTCCCGCCCAGCGGCGACGCGTGGGCGCGCTTCCGTCAGGGCGAATCGCACATCGACCTGTGGCTGCCTGAAGCCTCGTTCCAGATGACGGTTTATTACCTCAGCGACCGCCTGGACGCGGCCTGGCCTGTCGCCGACCGACTGCGCACGGGTCAGGATGACGGGCGGGCGCTGTCGGGCGTGCTTTAAAGCGGCGCTTCAGGGGGCCGGGCGGCTGGATTTCAGCATTCCTTCAGCGCGGCATCGATCCGGCTCTGCCAGCCAATCTGCGCCCAGCCCTTTCACTCACCCCAGCCCCCGCAGATAAGCATTCATCACGTGCCGCATGCGCTCGGGCAGGCCCTGCGCGGGCGGGGTGTCTGCCGGGGCGTCGTTCAGGTCGAGCAGCCAGCCGAACAGCAGGCCCTCGAAAATCATCGCCAGCCCGCTGGCCGCACGGGTGGCATCGGGGGGTGAGGCCTGGATGTCGGGCCCGGGCTGATTCAGCAGACACTCGATCAGGCTGTGCAGATCCAGCATGCCCTGACTGCGGCTCTGGCCCATGATGTGCTTGAGATCGCCGTCCACGCCGCGTTCGACCTTGAAAATGGCGATGCCCAGCGTGCGCCGCACGGCGGGGTCGGCAGAAATGCCTTCGGCCAGACCCAGCAGCAGGTGCAGCACGCGGTCCAGCGGGGCCTGAAGCGACGCCGCCTGCGCCTGCAGCAGGAGGCTGTCGGCCAGCGCGGACAGCGGCTGGCGCACGCGGTTGTGCAGCAGCGCATCGAGCAGATCGGCCTTGTTGCGGAAGTGCCAGTACACCGCGCCGCGCGTGGCATCGGCTTCGGTGGCGATCTGCTGCAGCGAGGTGGCCGCCACGCCCTGGCGGTCGAAGAGAAGCTCGGCCGCGTCCAGCAGGCGATGGCGGGTTTCGAGGGCGAGTTCGCGCGTTTTTCGGGCCATGTTGCGGGTCTGCGTCAGAGCGGATTTGTGGTTCGGTGAAACATCATACCTCTTACATACAGTCATGTATGTATGTGATAAGCTGCGCGCCATTGTTTTGATCTGACGCCATCATGCTGCACCCCTCTATGCTGTCTTCCCGATTTTCTTCCCGCCGGATGTGGGCGCTGGCCCTGCCGCTGCTGCTGGTCGCCTGCGGCCAGAGCGCCGCACCGGGCGCCGGCCCCAAAGGCGCGCCTGGCGGCGCCATGCCACCCACCGAGGTCGGTGTGCTCACCGTCCAGACCCAGCCCATCGCACTGGAGCGCACGCTGCAGGGCCGTGTGGACGCCGCGCGCAGCGCGCAGGTGCGCGCCCGCGTCACGGGCATCGTGCAAAAGCGCCTGTTTGCCGAAGGCAGCACGGTGAAGGCCGGACAGCCGCTGTTCCAGATCGACGACGCCACCTACCGCGCCACGCTGGACAGCGCGCAGGCCAGCCTGAAAAAAGCCCAGGCCACGCGCGCACAGGCCGCCAGCCTGGTGCAGCGCTACACGCCGCTGGCCGCGGCCAAGGCCATCAGCGAGCAGGATTTCACCACCGCCAAAACCAGCCTGGCGCAGGCCGACGCTGACGTTCAGTCCGCCGCAGCCGCCGTGCGTGCCGCGAAACTGAATGTGGATCTGGCCCGCGTGACCGCCCCGATCAGTGGCCACATTGGCCAGGCGCTGGTCACCGAAGGTGCGCTGGTCAGCCAGACCGAGGCCACGCAGCTGGCGCTGATCCAGCAGACCAACCCGGTCTACGTGGTGCTCAGCCAGTCGGCCAGCGAGGTGCTGGCGCTGCGCCGCCAGGCCCAGTCCGGACAGGTGATGCGCGACGGCGGCAGCACGCCGGTCACGCTGCGTCTGGAAGACGGCAGCGAATACCCGCAAAAAGGCCGCCTGCTGTTCAGCGACCTGAACGTGGACGCCACCACCGGCCAGGTGCAGATCAAGGTCGAGGTGCCCAATCCCGATGGCCTGCTGATGCCGGGGATGTTTGTGCAGGCCGTGCTCAGCCAGGCGCGTGTGCCTTCTGGCGTGCTGCTGCCGCAGCAGGCGGTGACGCGCAACGCGCAGGGCAGCACGGTGCTGCTGGTGGGCGCTGACGGCAAAGTCGCCTCCGGGCCGGTGACGGTGGAAGGCAGCCAGAAAGGCCAGTGGGTGATCAGTGGCGGTCTGAAAACGGGCGATCACGTGATCGTGGAAGGCCTGCAGAAAACCGCCCCGGGCGCCACGGTGAAGCCGGTGCCCTGGCAGGCGCCGGGCAGCCCGGCCACCGCACCTGCCGCCGCTGGTGCCGGTGCCGCTGGCACATCGGGCCAATCTGGCGCCACCGCGTCCTGAAATCCAGGACGCCAAGGAAGCCCTTATGTCGACATTTTTCATTCGCCGCCCCATTTTTGCCTGGGTGATCGCGCTGTTCATCATCCTGCTGGGGGCCCTGGCGCTGACGCGCCTGCCCGTCAACCAGTACCCCTCCGTGGCACCGCCGCAGGTGCAGATTTCCTTCAGCTACCCCGGCGCTTCGGCCACGGTGCTGGAATCGAGCGTGATCAGCGTCATCGAAACCCAGCTCAACGGCACGCCGGGCATGGCTTATATGAGCTCCTCGGCGCAGGCCAACGGCAGCGGCAGCATCTCGGTCAGCTTTGAACCGGGCACCGACGCCGATCTGGCGCAGGTCGAGGTGCAGAACCGCCTGTCGCGCGCCAGTTCGCGCCTGCCCTCTGTGGTGACGCAGCAGGGCGTGGACGTGCGCCGCAGCAACAGCAACTTCCTGATGTTCGTGGCGCTGACCAGCACCAGCCTGCCGATCAACGAGCTGGGCGATTACGCCAACCTCAGCGTCGTGCCCGAGCTGCAGCGCATTGATGGCATCGGCCAGGCGCAGGTGTTTGGCGCGCAAAGCGCCATGCGCATCTGGCTGGATCCTGAAAAGCTGCGCAGCTTCAACCTGTCGGCGGCGCAGGTGCTGGCGGCGGTGCGCAGCCAGAACGTGCAGGTGGCGGCCGGCTCGATCGGCGATCTGCCCAACCTGGCCACGCAGGCGATTTCGGCCTCGGTGACGGTCAGCGGGCAGATGTCAACGCCCGAGCAGTTCGGCGCCATTGTGCTGCGTCCGGCCACGACGGGCGGCGCGGTCTATCTGCGCGACGTGGCACGCATCGAGCGCGGGCTGGAGAGCTATTCCACCCAGGCGCGCGCCAACGGCACGCCCGCCGTGGGCATCGGCATCCAGCTGTCGCCCTCGGGCAACGCGGTGGCGGCGTCCAACGCCATCCACGCCAAGCTGACCGAGCTGTCGAAGTTTTTCCCGGCCGGGGTCAGCTACAGCATTCCTTATGACGCGTCGGGCTTCGTCAAGATCTCGATCAGGCAGGTCGCCGAAACCCTGGTCGAGGCCGTGGTGCTGGTTTTCCTGGTGATGCTGCTGTTTCTGCAGAACATCCGCTACACCATCATCCCGACCATTGTGGTGCCCATCGCGCTGCTGGGTTCGGCCGGGGCGCTGCTGGCGCTGGGCATGTCGATCAACGTGCTGACGCTGTTTGGCATGGTGCTGGTCGTGGGCATCGTGGTCGATGACGCGATTGTGGTCGTTGAAAACGTCGAGCGCCTGATGCGCGAGGAGCAGCTCAGCCCCTGGGCCGCCGCGCGCAAGGGCATGGCGCAGATCTCCGGCGCCATCATTGGCGTGACGGTGGTGCTGATGTCGGTGTTCATGCCGCTGGTGTTTTTCAGCGGCTCGGTGGGCAACATCTACCGCCAGTTTGCGGCGGTGATGCTGTCGTCCATCCTGTTCTCGGCCTTCCTGGCGCTGACGCTGACGCCCGCGCTGTGCGCGACGCTGCTCAAGCCCGTCGATCTGGAGCACCACGAGAACAAGCGCGGCCTGTTTGGCTGGTTCAACCGCGCTTTTGACGCGCTGGCCACGCGCTACGGCAACGGCATGGCGCGGATGCTGACGCGCGGTGGGCGCATGCTCATCGTCTACCTGCTGATCGCGGCCGTGGCCGGCTGGCTGTACACGCGCCTGCCGTCGTCCTTCCTGCCCAGCGAAGACCAGGGCAGCCTGATCGTCAACGTGCAGCTGCCCCCGGGCGCCACGCAGCAGCGCACGCTGGAGGTGATGAAGCAGGTCGAGGGCTTCATGCTCAAGCAGCCCGAGGTGAAGAGCATGGTCGGCGTGCTGGGCTTCAGCTTCTCCGGCCAGGGGCAGAACGCGGCGCTGGCCTTTGTTTCGCTCAAGGACTGGAAAGAGCGCACCGGCCCCGGCCAGGACGCGCAGGGCCTGGCGGGCCGCGCCTTCGGGGCGCTGGGCCAGATCAAGGATGCCATCATCTACCCGGTCAACCCGCCGCCAATTCCGGAGCTGGGCAATGCGTCGGGCTTCTCCTTCCAGCTGCAGGACCGCTCGGGCCAGGGCCACGCGGCGCTGCTGGCGGCGCGCAACCAGCTGTTGGGCCTGGCGGCCCAGAGCAAGGTGCTGGCCCAGGTGCGTCCGGATGGCCTGGAAGATGCGCCCCAGCTGCAGATCGATATCGACCGTGCCAAGGCGCAGGCGCAGGGCGTGGATTTCAGCGCCATCGCCGCCGAACTGGGCACGCAGATGGGCTCCAGCTACGCCAACGACTTCCCCAGCCAGGGGCGCCTTCTGCGCGTGATGGTCCAGGCCGACAGCCCGGCGCGCATGCAGCCGGACGATCTGCTGAAACTGACGGTGCTCAGCAGCACCGGCCAGGCGGTGCCGCTGTCCAGCTTCGCCACCGTGCGCTGGGGGACAGGGCCGGTGCAGACCACGCGCTACAACGGCTATTCGTCGATGGGCCTGAGCGGCAGCCCCGCGCCGGGTTACAGCTCGGGGCAGGCGATTGCCGAAATGCAGCGTCTGGCCGGACAGCTGCCCCAGGGCTTTGGCTACGAGTGGACGGGCCAGTCCCGCGAAGAGCTTCTGGCCGGATCGCAGGCCGTGTGGCTCTACGCCTTCGCCGTCGTGGCCGTGCTGCTGTGCCTGGCTGCGCTGTACGAGAGCTGGAGCATCCCGCTGGCCGTCATCCTGGCGGTGCCGCTGGGCCTGATCGGCGTCATCATCGCCACCGTGCTGCGCGGTTACAGCGCCGACATCTACTTCCAGATCGGCCTGGTGACCATCATTGGCCTGTCCGCCAAGAACGCCATCCTGATCGTCGAGTTCGCCAAAGAGCAGCAGGAGGCCGGACACAGCCTGTTTGATTCGGCGCTGCAGGCGGCCAAGCTGCGCTTCCGCCCCATCCTGATGACCTCGATGGCCTTCACGCTGGGCGTGGTCCCGCTGTTCGTTGCCAGCGGCGCGGGCGCGGCCAGCCAGCGCTCGATCGGCACCGGCGTGCTGGGCGGCATGATCACCGGCACGGTGCTGGCGGTTCTCTTTGTTCCCGTTCTCTTCATCGTGGTGCGCAAGCTGTTTGGCGACAGCCGCTATCAGCAGAATCTGCGCGACGAAGAACACAGTCTGGAGGTGCGCTGATGAGCGCCCGTCGTTACTCCCCCCTGGCGCTGGCCGCCGCTTCAGTGGTTCTGCTGGCCGGTTGTGCCAGCACCGGCCTGCCCCCCGTGGCGCAGGATCAGCCCAGCCCACCGCCCGCGCAGTGGGTCGATGCCGCAGCCGCCAGCGATGGCAGCGGCGCACAGCAGCAGGCCAGCGACATCCCCTGGCGCGATTATTTTCAGGATCCCATGCTGCGCACGCTGATCGATACCGCGCTGGCGCACAACACCGACCTGCGCGCCGCCCTGCAGAACGTGCAGCAGGCCCAGCTCAGCCTGGCCAGCAGCCGCGTGGCCCAAATGCCCACGCTGTCGGGCAGTGCGTCGGTGGCGCAATCCAGCAGCAACAACCTGGGCACGCCCACGGGCGCGTCGCTGGGGGTATCGGCCGCTTACGAAGTCGACCTGTTCGGCCGCCTGGCCAACCAGACCCAGGCCGCCAGCGCCCAGCTCCTGGCGACCACGCAGGCCGCCCGCACCGCACGCATCAGCCTGATCGCCACGGTGGCGCAGTCCTGGACCGCGCTGCAGTCCGACGAAGCGCTGCTGCGTCTGGCGCGCGACACGGTGAAATCCCGCCAGGACACGCTGCGGCTGACGCAGCTCAAGCTGAAACAGGGTGTGGTCTCGGACGTGGACGTGCAGCAGGCGCAGAGCCTGGTGACCAGCGCCCAGCTCTCCGTGACGCAGCAGGAACGCGCCGTGCGGCTGGATCGCAGCGCGCTGCGCCTGGTGTTGGGCCGCGATCTGCCCGAATCGGCCGCGCGCGCCGCGGCCGACCCGGCCAGCCAGAAAACCGCGCTGCTGGCGCCGCTGAAGCCCGGTCTGCCGTCCAGCGTGCTGCTGCAGCGCCCGGATATTGCGCAGGCCGAAGCCCAGCTGCGGGCGGCTGACGCCAATATTGCGGCGGCCCGCGCGAGCTTCTTTCCCTCGATCAGCCTGACCGCGACGGCCGGCAGCGCCAGCACCTCGTTGCGCGATCTGTTCGACCCCGTGGGCTGGGTCTGGGCCTTTGTGCCCAAGCTGGCCGTGGCGATTTTTGACGGCGGCCAGCGCGACATCGCGCTCAAATCGCAGCAGGTGGCGCGCAACGCCGCCGTGACGCAGTACGACAAGGCCATCCAGACGGCCTTCCGCGAAGTCAGCGACGCGCTCACCACCGACACCAGCCTGCAGGAACAGGCCCAGCGCCAGCAGCAGCTTCTGGCCACCAGCCAGGCGCAGCTGCGCCTGGCGCAACTGCGCTACAACGCGGGCGTGACCAGCTTCCTGGAACTGCTCGACGCCCAGCGCAGCCTGTCCAGCGCCCAGCAGGCCATCATCACCACACGCCTGGCGCAGCAGCAGGCGCGCATCACGCTGTACCGCGTGCTGGGGGGCGGGGTGCGCTGAGGCGGAGGCGCTAAGATGAGCTGATCGCAACAGCGCGGGGGGGCGGTCATGGAATCGATCGGTTCGGGGGATCTCAAAACCATCCTGCACTCCCGGCGTGCCAACATGTACTACCTGGAGCACTGCCGCGTGCTCGTCAACGGGGGCCGGGTCGAATACGTGACGGAGCGCGGCAAAGAGTCGCTCTACTGGAACATCCCCATTGCCAACACCACGACGGTGATGCTGGGCACCGGCACGTCGATCACGCAGGCGGCCGTGCGCGAACTGGCCCGCGCGGGCGTGATGCTGGGCTTTTGTGGCGGCGGCGGGACACCGCTGTTTGCCGGCACCGAGCAGTGCCTGGAGGTCGCCTGGCTGCCCGGACAGAGCGAATACCGCCCCACCGAATACCTGCAGCAGTGGGTGCGCTTTTGGTTCCACGACAATCTGAGACTGGCGGCGGCGCGCAGCTTCCAGCTGGCCCGGCTGGACCGCCTGGGCAGCCACTGTACCTGCAGCAGGCGGCTGAAGGATCAGGGCTTTGACGTTCCGGGTGATGAACTGGCAGCGCTGATTCAGGCCAGCCAGTCGGCGATTGCCGCCGCTGCAGATGTCACTGCGCTGCTGACCGAGGAGGGCCGCCTGACGCGTCAGCTCTACCGCCTGGCCAGCCAGGCGAGCCGCTATGGCGAATTCACCCGCGCCAAGCGCGGCGAGAGCCACGACGCCGCCAACCAGTTTCTGGACCATGGCAATTACCTGGCTTACGGGCTGGGCGCCACGGCGGCCTGGGTGCTGGGTCTGCCTCATGCGTTGGCCGTGCTGCATGGCAAGACGCGCCGGGGCGGGTTGGTGTTCGACATTGCGGATCTGGTCAAGGACGCCATCATCCTGCCGCAGGCTTTTCTGTCGGCGGCCAAAGGCCACAGCGAGCAGGAGTTCCGTCAGGCCTGCATCGAGAACCTGACGCGCACCGAGGCGCTGGATTTCATGATCGATACCGTCAAGCTCACGGCGGCGACCGTCAGCAGGATGGTTCCGACGCAGCCGGGGTGACCGATGAATGTCCTGATCATTTCCCAGTGCGACAAACGTGCCCTGACCGAAACCCGCCGCATCCTGGACCAGTTTGCCGAGCGGCGCGGAGACCGGACCTGGCAGACCGCCATCACCCAGGATGGGCTCGACACCCTGCGCAGGCTGCTGCGTAAAACGGCCCGCAAAAACACGGCGGTGGCGTGTCACTGGATTAGGGGCCTTGATCACAGCGAACTGTTGTGGCGGGTGGGCGACCGCAGCCGCTTCAGCGATCAGGGGGCGGTACCGACCCATACGACAGCCCGGAATGTGCTGCGCGGCGCGGATGAGAATGATTGGTATACGGGGGAGGACATCCGCCTGCTGGCGCAGCTGGCTGGTCTGCTGCACGATCTGGGCAAGGCCACAGTCGCCTTCCAGGAGCGGCTGCGCGGTCAGCGCCACGAGCGCAACCTGATCCGCCACGAATGGGCTTCCCTGCGCTTTTTTCAGGCCTTTGTCGGCCCTGGGGATGATGTGGACTGGCTGACCCGGCTGGCCGATGCCACAGAGGCGGACGAATCGCGCTGGCAGTCCGGCCTGTGCCGCGACGGACTGGATACGCTGTCCATCGAAGACCAGCGGCCCTTGAGCCGTCTCCCCCCGCTGGCGGCTGCCGTGGGCTGGCTGGTGGTGTCGCATCACCGGCTGCCCACGCCGCCGAGAGACAAGTCGGCGCCATTCAGCCCCGTCTGGCTGGAGAAACCTCTGGAGCAGGTTGATCACCGCTGGAACGAAGCCCGATCTGCCGCCGAGTGTGCGGATGATTGTCGTCCGTACTGGACGGTTCAGGGGCCCCTGCCGGTGGCGGAAGCCTCCTGGCGAAAAGAGGCCGCGCGGGTGGCGCGCAAGCTGCTGGTTTTGCGCGAACGCCGCGCGGAGGGCTGGCTGGACAATCCGTATGTCATGCACCTGGCCCGTCTGAGCCTGATGCTGGTGGACCACCACTATTCGGGTCTTGCCGCGGATTCTCCCTGGCGTGTTGCCGGAGACGGCCGGACCCGGCTCTATGCGAACACCGACGCACAAGGGGTCCTGAAGCAGGCCTTGGACGAGCATCTGCTGGGCGTGGCTCAGGGCGCCAGCCGCATTGCCCATGCCTTGCCCAGCTTCGCCAGTGAACTGCCCGCACTGGCCCAGCACCGGGGTCTGCGCCAGCGCAGCGGACCCGGGCGCTTCGCCTGGCAGGACAAGGCCACCGATGCGGCGGTCTCTATGCGCGCCGTGGCCCGGCAGCATGGAGCCTTCATCATCAACATGGCATCGACCGGCTGTGGCAAGACGCTGGCCAATGCCCGCATGCTTTATGCGCTGGCGGATCCGCAGCGCGGGCTGCGTGCGGCCTATGCCCTGGGCTTGCGCACACTGACTGTGCAGACCGGGCGCAGCTACCGCAACGATCTGCATCTTGGAGACGAAGACCTGGCCATTCTGGTCGGCGGCTCAGCCAGCCGGACCCTGTTTGAATATTACGAAGCGCAAAGCGAGGCAACCGGCTCGGCTTCCTCGCAAGAGCTCATCGAGGAAGACAGCCACATCGTCTTTGAAGGGGATGTCCGGCGCCATCCCCTGCTGTCCCGGGCGCTGGCCGACACGGACATCCAGCGCCTGCTGCTGGCGCCTTTGCTGGTGTGTACGGTGGATCATCTGGTCCCGGCCACTGAGAGTCTGCGCGCAGGGCGGCAGATTGCCCCGATGCTGCGCCTGCTCAGCGGGGATCTGGTGCTGGACGAACTGGACGACTACGACCTGGCCGACCTGCCCGCACTGACCCGCCTGGTGCACTGGGCGGGGCTGCTGGGGACGCGGATCATCCTGTCTTCAGCGACCTTGCCCCCGGCGCTGGTCGAAGGCATGTTTGCGGCCTACCGTGCAGGGCGAAGTCAGTACCGGCGCAACCGGGGGGCGCAGGCTGACGCATCGACCGCCCCGGAGCTGCCCTGTCTGTGGGTGGACGAGTTTGGCCTTTTGCGCGCCGATTGCGCTCATGCGGTGGATTTCGCCGGGCAGCATGCGCAGTTTATGGCCCAGCGCGCAGCGAAGCTGACCCAGGCGCCACCCCTGCGCCGGGCCGAACTGCTCCCTTTGCAGATCAGTGCCCGGGATACCCGGGACATCGCCCGCGAATTCGCCCAGCCGCTGCGCGAGGCCTGCCTGCGCCTGCATGCGAGCCATGCTGAGGTGGATCCGGTCAGCGGCAAGCGGGTCAGCTGGGGCCTGGTGCGCATGGCACATGTGGACGATATTTTCAATTCGGCATAGGAGATGTTTGCGCTGGGTGTCCCTGAGGGCACGCGGCTGCATCTGTGCGTTTACCACGCCCGCTTTCCGCTGCTGCAGCGTTCCGCCATCGAACATCAGCTGGATGCGGTGTTCAACCGCCGCGATCCACAGGCCGTGTTCAGCCACGCCACGATCCGCAGCGTGCTCGATGGCCCGGGCCCTGCGGATCATCTCTTTGTGGTGCTGGCTTCGCCGGTCTGCGAAGTGGGCAGAGATTGGGATGCCAGCTGGGCCGTGGCGGAGCCTTCGTCGATGCGCTCTCTGATCCAGCTGGCCGGGCGTGTGCAGCGCCACCGTGGTGCCGAGCCCCAGAGCCCCAACGTGCTGGTGTTTGACACCAACCTGAAGAATTTTCGTCAGACTGGAGTGCCGGGAAAAGAACGCAAAGCGATTTTCATTCGTCCGGGTTTTGAGGCGGACGTCCCGCTCCATGATCCCCGGTGCCGTTTCCGCCTGGAGGCGAACCGTCTGGGCGCTCTGCTGCGGCCGCATGAGTACGAGGTGCTGACGGCTGTTCCCCGCATCCAGCCGCAACCCCCGGAACTGAGCCAGATGCGGCGTCGGCTGGTGGATCTGGAGCAGGCCCGTATGGTGGACGCCTTGCAGCCCAAAACAGATCGTGCCCTTGACGTTTCCGGCTTGAATGCCGCCACAGGCTGGCAGTTTCCGGCTGCGGCGCTGAACGGCGTCCTGCAGCGCTGCCAGCCATTTCGCGCCCAGACCGAGCGCACGCAGACGCTGGTCTTCCTGCCCGACGACGAAACCGATCCCGAGCGCCTTGTCCTGCACCGTGTCGAGGAGGGGCTTCAATACCAGCGCGGGCGTAACCCTTATGTGTGCGTGGCTGACAGCCTGCTGCATCCGGTCGATCTTGTGCTTGCCCCTGGCATGAGCTACTGGGGGCCGCAGGATCTTCTGGACCTGCTGCAGGAGCAGGCCGAAGCCCAGGACATGGGTTTGCGTCGCTGCGCCGAAAAATTCACCCCGGTCGAAGTCCGCGATCACGACCAAGGCTGGGCCTACCACCCCTGGCTGGGCTTTCAGCCGCTGGCCTGAACCGCCTTGGGAGCCAGTTGCACACCCAAGGCATGACAGACCCGCAGGATGGTGTCAAAGCGAGGCTTGGCCCCTGGCTTCAAGGCGTTGTAGAGATTTTCGCGCCCCAGCCCGCTGTCTACGGCAAGTTGGGTCATGCCACGCGCGCGTGCCACATGACCCAAGGCGCGCAGGATTTCGTCTGTATCACCATCTGCAAAGACCTGCGCTAGGTATTCCTGGATGGCCGCTTCGCTGTCCAGCTCCGCGACGATGTCAAAAGGGACAGTTTTGATGCTCATGACTCGAATTTCGGATGTCAATCATGATGAAATGTATCGAACTGAGTACAGTTTTGTAACTCTGCCTATGCGGCAGTTAATGTGCTTTGTTCACAAGTACACACCTTGCTAAGCTGCTTTTCAGCAGTAAATTTTTCATAAGAATACACCGGATAAATCAATTTACCAATAAGATGGCAATGATCTTGAGATCGGATTTAATCCAGAGAGGAGACATCGCATGTCATCACACACAGGTCGAACGCCACGCTCTGAGGCGTTCCGTCTGGCTATTGCTGCTTTCATCGATGAGCGGCGAGAGGCCAAACAGAAAGGCCAGGAGTTGGACGCCGATGCGGCGTCAAAGTATGACTACAGCACCTGGCTGGCGGATGCCGCCCGGCGGGTGTCGCAGATTCAGGCCGTCACCCACGTCCTCAAGGCCACACACCCGGATGCACGGGGCAGCAGCCTGTATGTTTCGCCGGGAGAGCTTGCGCCCCACGAAGACATCGGCAGCCATGTGCTGGCCGACGGTTTTGCGGTGGATGTGGTGGGCAATGCCGCAGCCCTGGACGTGTTCAAGTTCCTGAAGCTGGACGTTGAAGGCCGTCGGCTGCTCGACTGGGTTCAGGCGCAGGATGCGGATCTGGCCGGGGCCTTGCATGACGATCCGGCCATTGCGGCTTCATGGCTGGCGGCCTGGGGAGGGCTGGTGCGCCAGGGAGGCCAGCCCGCATCGCATGAACTGGCCAAGCAGGTGTACTGGCTGGCGGGGGATGACGCCGCCCAGGATGATCAGTACCACCTGCTTCAGCCGCAGTTTCCAAGCAGTCTGGTGCACGCCGTACATGATGACATCCGCGAAGCCCGCTTCGGCGAAGCCAACACGGCATTGCGCCGGGCGCGCCGGGACAGGCAGCCAGCCACAGGGGTCAACCACGAATATGTGGGGCTGGCGGTCCGCAAGCTGGGCGGAACAAAACCCCAGAATATCTCTCAGCTCAACAGCGACCGGGGCGGGGCCAACTACCTTCTGGCCTCGCTGCCGCCCCAGCCCGTCCGCGTCGAAGGGCCACGCCTGCTGCACCGGTCCTCGGCCGTTGATCTGTTCGGGCAGCAGCCTGAGGTGCGGTTGCTGTTGCGCGAACTGGCCGATTTTCTGAAAACCGATCCCCCGGCGGTCATGGCAACGCGCACCCGGCGTGAGGGCATCGAGCAGGCGCTTGGGGCCCAGCTGCTGGTGTTCGGCGAGACCGTTCATGCCAGCCAGCCGCCGGGCTGGACCCGCAGCGCCGACTGCCAGCTGCCCGAGTGCGAAAAGCTGTGGCTGGACCCGGGGCGCGCTGACCCGGATCGGCGCGGCGATGAGCATCCGGACGAGGACGCCGCCTTTGAACGCGCCTACCACTGGGGCGACTGGCCTGACGAGGTGGCCAGCCGCTTTGCCCGGTGGATCAATGCCCGCTTGCGCGAGCACGGCGTTCTGGGTCTGGGCGACACGGAATACCACCACTGGGCGCGCCAGGCCGTCATTGAGACCGTCTGGCCGATACCGCTGCAACGGCGTGCCGTAAAGGGAGGACTATGAGTCTTCACAATCTCCCCTCTGTAAAGCATCTGCTGGTGTTGCCGCACTTGCGGGTGCAGAACGCCAACGCTATTTCCAGCCCGTTGACCCACGGTTTCCCGGCCATCACCGCCTTTATGGGCTGGATGTGGGCTCTGGAGCGCAAGGCCCGCGCACGCGGTCTGCCGGTGCGCTTCAGCGCTGTGGGTGTGGTGTGCCACAACCACCAGGAGCTGGTGACCGACGAGGGTTTTGTCCGCACTTTCCGGCTGACCCGCAATCCGGTGGGCAAGGATGGCAGTACGGCGGCCATTGTCGAAGAAGGCCGTATCCACCTGGAGATCAGTCTGGTCCTGGCTGTCCATGGCGATCTCTGGGATGAGGATCCGGCTGCGGCCGGGCAGATGATCCCTGCGCTGATGGAACTGGTTCACAGCCTGCGGTTGGCCGGGGGCAGCGTTCTGCCCGTCCCCGGCAGCAACGTTCGTCGCAGCCAGCCCTTCGCGGTGCACCTGACTGGCACTGAGCAGCAAATGGCCGAGGCCTTCAGTACCCTGCGCCGCGCTGTGCTGCCCGGTTTTGCGCTGGTCTCCAGGGATGATCTGATCCAGACCCGTCTGCAAGCCCTGCTGGCCGAGCAGCCGGATGCGACGCGGCTGGACGCCTGGCTGTCGCTGGCCCGGATCAACTGGCGTTATCACCCGCCTGAACAGGACAGCAAAGCGGCCCGGGACAAGGCATGGTGGCATGACCGTGCTGGCCTAGGGTGGGTCGTTCCCATACCGGTCGGTTATGGCGCACTGGGGCCGCTGCACGACCCCGGGGCTGTGGCCAATGCCAGGGACGCCACGACCCCGTTTCGTTTCGTGGAGAGCCTGTATTCAGTGGGCCAGTGGATCAGTCCCCACCGTCTGCAGGATCCCGTCCAGATGCTGTGGTTTGCAGACACCCGGCAGGACACCGGCCTTTACCGCTGCCGCAACTTTTTCAGCCCGGCGGCAGAGGCTGCCGACGAAGACTACGACTTCAACTGACCCCTCAAGGAGATATCAAAATGGCAACCCAAAATCCCCTCAAGACCGCTTCTGTACTGGCTTTCGAGCGCAAGCTGGACCCTTCCGACGCGCTGCTGTTTTCAGGCTCATGGAACGACCGCGACAGTGCGACGGGCTGGGCCCCGGTGCCCGTACGCGAAAAATCGGTGCGGGGCACGATCTCCAACCGGCTGAAGACCAAGGACCAGGATCCGGTCAAGCTCGATGCCTCCATCGAAAACCCGAACCTGCAGACTGTTGAGGTGGCTGCGCTGCCTGCAGCTTCAGATACCCTGAAAGTCTGCTTTACCTTGCGCGTTCTCAGCGTTGCGGGTACCCCTAACGCCTGCAACAACGCCGACTATCTGGCCAAGCTTCTGGCCACCGTGCGCGGCTATGTGGACAGCGTCGGCTTTGGCGAGCTGGCCTCGCGCTACGCCTGGAACCTGGCCAACGGCCGCTTCCTGTGGCGCAACCGCGTGGGTGCCGAGCAGGTCGAGGTGCTGGTGCAGCACATGGTCAACGGCCTTGCCCAGAAGAGCTGGACTTTCGACGGGCTGGCGCTGTCCCTGCGCAATTTTGAAGCCGGGGCGTCGGCTGCCCCCCTGAAAGAACTGGGCGACGTGATTGCTGCGGGTCTGGGCGGGCAGAGCCACGTCCTGCTCCAGGTCACAGCCTTCGCCCGACTGGGGGCGGGGCAGGAAGTCTACCCTTCTCAGGAGCTGATTCTGGACAAGGGCAGTTCAGGCAAGAGCAAGACGCTGTACAAGGTCGGCGATGTAGCGGGCATGCATTCCCAGAAGCTGGGCAATGCCCTCCGCACCATTGACACCTGGCACCGCGAGGTGGATGTCGTTGGCCCGATTGCGGTCGAGCCCTACGGCTCCATCACCACACTGGGCAAAGCCTGCCGCCGGCCGGGCGACAAAGAGGATTTTTACAGCCTGCTGGACAACTGGCTGCTGAAAGACAGGGTGCCCGAGCTGAAGCATCAGCACTTCGTGATGGCCACACTGATCCGCGGTGGCGTCTTCGGCGATGCAGGCAAGGACTGAGCCATGCTGACGCACTACATCGACATCCACTTGCGGCCCGATCCGGAGTTCCCGGTCAGCCTGCTGATGCCTGCGCTATACGCCAAGCTGCACCGCGCGCTGGTGCAGCTGGCGTGTAGCGACGTGGGGGTCAGCTTTCCAGGCTATTCCGGGCGCCCGCTGGGCTTGGGGTCTTGCCTGCGCCTGCTGGGCCAGCCTGATCGGCTGAACCAGCTGATGGCGCAGCCCTGGCTTTCGGCCATGACCGACCATGTCGCGACAAGCACGATTTGCGCAGTGCCTGCCGATGCAGCGCACCGGCGACTGTGCCGCGTGCAGGCCAGGAGCAGCCCGGAGCGCCTGCGGCGGCGCCAGATGAAGCGTCATGGCCTGACCGACGCCCAGGCTCAGGAACGCATTCCAGACAGCGCAGCGCAGACCCTTCAGCTGCCTTTTCTGCCCTTGCGCAGTGCCAGCACAGGTCAGTCTTTCCTGCTGTTCCTGCGGCTGAGTCCGGCCCAATCCACACCGGTCACCGGAGCCTTCAACGCCTACGGTCTGAGCCCTACAGCCACCATCCCCTGGTTCTGACCCTTTTTTGAGGGTACTACCAGCACTCTTTAAAAATCAATCACTTAAACGCTTGCAGCCAAAGGAGGGGCTGCAAGCCAAAAAGCTCAGATTTCCCAATGAAAGCAAAAGCTTGCGTGGGATACACTTGAGTTCACTGCCGGATAGGCAGCTTAGAAAACGCTGCGGAAATCTCCAAAATCGCTTCCGGCGTTCACTGCCGGATAGGCAGCTTAGAAAGAGCACAGCTTCTGCATGTCAGGCGGCTGTAAGTTCACTGCCGGATAGGCAGCTTAGAAAAAGTCGAGGTCTGGCTGGTCGGGCATCTGGTCGTTCACTGCCGGATAGGCAGCTTAGAAATTGAACTGCTCAATGGCGGGCTTGGGTTCCGAGTTCACTGCCGGATAGGCAGCTTAGAAATGATCCTCCTGCGCCCGCACTTCGCACGCCACGTTCACTGCCGGATAGGCAGCTTAGAAAAGCCGCACGGACGCAGGGTCCGCGCCTGCAGCGTTCACTGCCGGATAGGCAGCTTAGAAACATCCCCCAGCGCGCCCAAAATCTCCCCAATAGTTCACTGCCGGATAGGCAGCTTAGAAATGATTTGAAAGGTCGATCATGAAAACTATTACGTTCACTGCCGGATAGGCAGCTTAGAAATGCGAGTGTCACTGATTCGCTGACTACTAAGTGTTCACTGCCGGATAGGCAGCTTAGAAATTCAGGCCGTCAGCATTAGCACGCCAGCTGGAGTTCACTGCCGGATAGGCAGCTTAGAAAATGATGGCCATGATTGCGACGCCGACAGCCGCGTTCACTGCCGGATAGGCAGCTTAGAAATGCGCGGTACTTCAAAACATGCTGCCGAATCTGTTCACTGCCGGATAGGCAGCTTAGAAAACCGCCAAAAGAAGAATCACCTACACCAGAGCGTTCACTGCCGGATAGGCAGCTTAGAAATGATCGCCAGCCTGCTGCGCACCCCAACCCGTGTTCACTGCCGGATAGGCAGCTTAGAAAAATCCGGCCCAGCCCGGTTGATTCCTGAATTTGTTCACTACCGGATAGGCAGCTTAGAAACTTTCGCATACTGCTCCTGCATATGTTGAGGTGTTCACTGCCGGATAGGCAGCTTAGAAATCCGGGGATTCCCTTGCCCGCTTATAGGCCAGGTTCACTGCCGGATAGGCAGCTTAGAAACGGTGCGGTGGACCGCGTTTCGCGATCCGTGAGTTCACTGCCGGATAGGCAGCTTAGAAAAACGGCAGTGACAGCGGCAACCTGATTACCGATGTTCACTGCCGGATAGGCAGCTTAGAAAAGACCCAGCAGTGGCGCCAGCTCGTTGAGCAGGTTCACTGCCGGATAGGCAGCTTAGAAACTGTCCGGGGCTGCCCAGACCGCGCTCAAACTGTTCACTGCCGGATAGGCAGCTTAGAAATTGACTGCGACGACAACAGCCATGACAGCCACGTTCACTGCCGGATAGGCAGCTTAGAAACAGCGCCCACAGCAGTGACAGCAGCCACCTGAGTTCACTGCCGGATAGGCAGCTTAGAAATTCGGGTTTTCGTGACACTTACACTTTCGTCGGTTCACTGCCGGATAGGCAGCTTAGAAAAATCCGGCGCTCATGATCACGATCATCCTGCTCGTTCACTGCCGGATAGGCAGCTTAGAAATGACCCCTGCGGAGCCAGCAGGGACATCATGGGTTCACTGCCGGATAGGCAGCTTAGAAAGGTTCGCTGTACCATCAGCGCCAGCGGCAAACGTTCACTGCCGGATAGGCAGCTTAGAAATTTTTGGGCTCGCACATCCTGGAGCGAGTCGCGTTCACTGCCGGATAGGCAGCTTAGAAAAGCCGCTGCGCTGCCGGGTTTTCACCGGGCTGGTTCACTGCCGGATAGGCAGCTTAGAAAGGCGAGTGTCTGGGCGCGCAGATCGAGGAGGCGTTCACTGCCGGATAGGCAGCTTAGAAAATTTATATTGAAACCGCTTCATCTGTTAAATCGTTCACTGCCGGATAGGCAGCTTAGAAAATGCAAACCGATCAGGGGTCTACATGTTCACCAGTTCACTGCCGGATAGGCAGCTTAGAAATATAAACGTCCCGACAAGAGAGAGCAAAGCACGTTCACTGCCGGATAGGCAGCTTAGAAAACTGTGAAGCGCTGGCGTGCTACGAACAATGCGTTCACTGCCGGATAGGCAGCTTAGAAAATTCCGGCGAACAGCGACGTCGTCAGTTTCTGGTTCACTGCCGGATAGGCAGCTTAGAAATGCGCGACGAGGGCCGCGACGTGGTGGTGGTCGTTCACTGCCGGATAGGCAGCTTAGAAAACCCAGCGGCTGCTGATCAAAAACAGCATCGCGTTCACTGCCGGATAGGCAGCTTAGAAAAGCAACGGTCGAACGGCCTCAAATTCGGCTGCGTTCACTGCCGGATAGGCAGCTTAGAAACTTCAGGCGCAATGACAGGTCGTCCCAGACAAGTTCACTGCCGGATAGGCAGCTTAGAAAGCAGTCAAGCCAGCAACGTTGGATGCGCTCGCGGTTCACTGCCGGATAGGCAGCTTAGAAAAATGCGCCGCCACCGATGGCAGCAACAGCAGCGTTCACTGCCGGATAGGCAGCTTAGAAAAGCCTGGAGGTTACGCCCCAGGAGTTCACCTTGTTCACTGCCGGATAGGCAGCTTAGAAATGAAAAACCTCCCACTTCCCGGCGGCAAGATCGTTCACTGCCGGATAGGCAGCTTAGAAATGCTCGCGGGTCATCTGCTCCAGCTGATCCATGTTCACTGCCGGATAGGCAGCTTAGAAATTGGTCGGTGAATACCAAGGCGGCGTGAAGCAGTTCACTGCCGGATAGGCAGCTTAGAAAAGCGCGGCGATGGCCATGGGCTTGTCCTTGGGGTTCACTGCCGGATAGGCAGCTTAGAAAACGAAGCACCCGACGAACGAGCGTAGTCTCATGTTCACTGCCGGATAGGCAGCTTAGAAATTGGAATTCAGGGAAGGAAGAGCGCCAGTGTCAGTTCACTGCCGGATAGGCAGCTTAGAAATGGACGCAAGTCGAGCCCCTCACGCCCGGCGCGTTCACTGCCGGATAGGCAGCTTAGAAAATACACTGGCCAAAAACAACTGAATAAAAAAAGTTCACTGCCGGATAGGCAGCTTAGAAAAACAGAACGACAAGTCTTATCGTCGGTATCAAGTTCACTGCCGGATAGGCAGCTTAGAAATACTAGGGGCTTGGACGCCCCTAGAACCCCGTGTTCACTGCCGGATAGGCAGCTTAGAAAGCCGCGCCACCTGAGCGACAGCGATCCATGCCGTTCACTGCCGGATAGGCAGCTTAGAAATGTACCAGTGCCAGGTTCACTGCCGGATAGGCAGCTTAGAAAAATGCCGTCCCCAGCAACCTGACCAAGGGCACGTTCACTGCCGGATAGGCAGCTTAGAAA
>NZ_JAWDIE010000009.1:0-131314 GCF_037688875.1 Amphibiibacter pelophylacis | reverse complement strand
AGCCATATATCTGCTCCGTAAAAAAGAACGCGCCAGTAGGGGTTAAGGTTTCCATCCGGCCCTCCTGAAAAGGATGCCGCAGGACACTGGCAGGCCCTGCGCGGCCGGATGAAGACCGCTTGTAAAAGGTGCGCTTACTTGGCGCGCGAGGTGATGATGGCGTCAGCCACGTTCTTCGGGGCTTCCGAGTAGTGCTTGAACTCCATCGTGTAGGTCGCGCGGCCCTGCGACATCGAACGCAGCGTGGTCGAGTAGCCGAACATTTCCGACAGCGGCACTTCGGCCTTGATGACCTTGCCACCGCCGACCATGTCGTCCATGCCCTGGACCATGCCGCGACGGCTGGACAGATCGCCCATCACGTTGCCGGCGTAGTCTTCCGGGGTCTCGACTTCCACGGCCATCATGGGCTCAAGAATGACGGGGCTGGCCTTGCGGCAGCCGTCCTTGAAGCCAATGGACGCAGCCATCTTGAACGCGTTTTCGTTCGAGTCCACGTCGTGGTAGGAGCCGAAGGTCAGCGTGACCTTCACGTCCACCACCGGGAAACCGGCCAGCACGCCATTGGGCAGCGTGTCGATCAGGCCCTTTTCCACGGCGGGGATGAACTCGCGCGGCACCACGCCACCCTTGATGGCGTCAACGAACTCGAAGCCCTTGCCCGGCTCCATCGGCTCGATCTTGAGCACGACGTGACCGTACTGGCCCTTACCGCCCGACTGGCGCACGAACTTGCCTTCGACGTCTTCCACCGTCTTGCGGATGGTTTCGCGGTAGGCCACCTGCGGCTTGCCGACGTTGGCTTCCACGCCGAATTCGCGCTTCATGCGGTCGACAATAATTTCCAGATGCAGCTCGCCCATACCGGCGATCAGGGTCTGGCCCGATTCCTCGTCGGTCTTGACGCGGAAAGAAGGATCTTCCGCAGCCAGACGCTGCAGCGCAACGCCCATTTTTTCCTGGTCGGCCTTGGTCTTGGGCTCGACAGCCTGGGTGATCACCGGCTCGGGGAAGACCATGCGTTCCAGCGTCACGATGGCGTTGGGGTCGCACAGGGTTTCGCCCGTGGTGACTTCCTTCAGGCCCACGCAGGCAGCGATGTCACCGGCGCGGATCTCATCCACTTCCTGGCGCTCGTTGGCGTGCATCTGCACGATACGGCCGATACGCTCTTTCTTGCCCTTGACCGGGTTGTAGACCGAGTCGCCCTTGCTCAGCACGCCCGAGTAGACGCGCACAAAGGTCAGCTGGCCCACGAAGGGATCGGTCATCAGCTTGAACGCCAGCGCGGAGAACTTCTCGCCGTCGTCGGCCTTGCGGCTGGTTTCGACCTCATCGTCGTCCGTACCCGTCACAGGCGGGATGTCGATCGGGGAAGGCATCAGCTCGATCACGGCGTCCAGCATGCGCTGCACACCCTTGTTCTTGAACGCAGTACCGCACAGCATGGGCTGGATCTCGCCCGCGATGGTGCGCGTACGAAGGCCCAGGGTGATCTCTTCTTCGGTCAGATCGCCCTCTTCGAGGTACTTGTTCATCAGCTCTTCGCTGGCCTCGGCGGCAGCCTCGACCATGCTCTCGCGCCACTTTTTGGCGTCAGCCAGCAGCTCGGCGGGGATCTCTTCGAAGTTGAACTTCATGCCCTGGGATTCTTCGTCCCAGATGATCGCTTTCATCTTGCGCAGGTCGACCACGCCGCGGAAGTTTTCTTCAGCGCCGATGGGGATGACGATGGGCACGGGGTTGGCCTTGAGGCGCAGCTTCATCTGGTCGTAGACCTTGAAGAAGTTGGCACCGGTGCGGTCCATCTTGTTGACGAAGGCCAGACGCGGCACGCGATACTTGTTGGCCTGACGCCAGACGGTTTCCGACTGCGGCTGCACGCCGCCCACGGCGCAGTACACCATGCAGGCGCCGTCCAGGACGCGCATGGAACGCTCCACCTCGATGGTGAAGTCCACGTGTCCGGGGGTGTCGATGATGTTGATGCGGTGTTCTGGGAAGGAGAGGTCCATGCCCTTCCAGAAACAGGTCGTTGCAGCGGACGTGATCGTGATGCCACGTTCCTGCTCCTGCTCCATCCAGTCCATGGTGGCTGCGCCGTCGTGCACCTCACCGATCTTGTGGTTCACACCGGTATAGAACAGGATGCGCTCGGTGGTGGTGGTTTTGCCAGCGTCGATGTGCGCGGAAATACCGATGTTGCGGTAACGCTCGATGGGGGTCTTGCGAGCCATGACTCTCTCCAGATACAGAAATAGACCGCGCACGCCGCACCTGGCGGCGCTGCGGTCATGAGGGTGGGATCAGAAGCGGAAGTGCGAGAAAGCGCGGTTGGCTTCGGCCATGCGGTGAACTTCGTCGCGCTTTTTCATGGCGCCGCCACGGCCTTCGCAGGCGTCCAGCAGCTCGCCAGCCAGACGCTGGGCCATGGATTTCTCGCTGCGCTTGCGCGAGGCTTCTTTCAGCCAGCGCATGCCCAGGGCCACGCGGCGGACGGGGCGCACTTCAACGGGCACCTGGTAGTTGGCGCCACCCACACGGCGGGATTTCACCTCGACCAGGGGCTTCACATTGTTCAAAGCGGTGGTGAACACTTCCAGCGGCTCTTTGCCAGCTTTCTTCTCAACCAACTCCAGCGCACCGTAAATGATGCGTTCAGCAACCGCTTTTTTGCCCGATTCCATGATGACGTTCATGAACTTGGACAGTTCGACCGAATTGAATTTCGGATCGGGGAGGATGTCCCGTTTGGGGACTTCGCGACGACGTGGCATTGTCTTTCCTTGACTTCAGTGGGCCGCTTTGGATGATCCTGGCAGCCGCGGTGAGCGCAAACCCATATGGGGCGCCACACCACTTACTCGGTGACCTGAAGGGCACCGGATGATGGGGATGGATTGCGTGAGCAACCCGGGGAGCCCGAAAATCAGGCCTTCTTGGGACGCTTGGCGCCGTACTTGGAGCGCGACTGCTTGCGGTCTTTCACGCCCTGCAGGTCGAGCGAACCGCGCACGATGTGGTAACGGACGCCAGGCAGATCCTTCACACGGCCGCCACGGACCAGAACCACGCTGTGTTCCTGGAGGTTGTGGCCTTCGCCGCCGATGTAGGAAATGACCTCGAAGCCGTTGGTCAGGCGCACTTTGGCGACCTTACGCAGCGCCGAGTTCGGCTTTTTCGGGGTCGTGGTGTACACGCGGGTGCACACGCCACGACGCTGGGGGCAGTTCTCCATGGCAGGAGACTTGCTTTTCACCACCTCGACCTTACGGCCTTGGCGGACAAGCTGATTGATGGTTGGCATAACTTGCTGTTGGAGTTGAGGGCCAGCACGCCGGCCCCACGTTGACACAGCCCGGCAGCAGCAAAACGAAAAGCACCGATGCCTGGTCCCAGGCCGCCAGATGGCCACCTGAAGCAAGGTCCTCGATGCACGTTTGCTCCTGCTGCGAGCGCTTTTGCTGAGAAGAAAGCCCCCCATTATAGGCATGGCCCGGCCTGCCGACAAGGGTTTACCATGGCGTCTGCATCCAGGACTTCACGCCCTGATGCTTCCTGTCGTTTTTTCGCGGGCTTTGCGCCTGACTTCGTGCTCACATGACGCATGACCGATCCTGATCTCCAGCCGGTGGCGGTCCACCGCCTTGTTGTCGATACCAATGTGCTGCTGGACTGGCTGGTTTTCGGCCACCCGGACAGCGCCCGCTGGCTGGACGCGGTGCGCGCGGGCCGTCTGCTGTGGTGCGTCAGCCCGGCGGTGCTGGCCGAATATGCCCACATGACCGATCCTGCGCGGTGGGCCGATCGCAGTTCAGACACTGGCGAAACACTGGACAGCCTGTCCGCGCTGATCCAGCCGCATCCCGACCCCAGTCCACCCCTGATTCGCCCGCGCTGCAGCGACCGCGACGACCAGATGTTCGTCGATCTGGCTCTGGCTCTGGCGCCCGCCCTGCTGCTCACGCGCGACCGCGCGCTGCTCAAGCTGCGGCGCAAGCTGGCTGGACTGGGCGTGACGGTGGCAGAGCCGCAGATCAGCCCGGTGCCGGCCCCTGAAGGCGCGCCTTGGTCAGGGCCCGGGACAGCGCCGACGGATTCGCATACCCCGCCGTGCGGGCCGCTTCCTTGAGCCCTTTGCCCTGATCGACGGCGCGCTGCGCAATGGCCAGCCTCAAGGCGGACAGGTATCTGCCCGGCGTGCGTTTCATCACCTCGCGGAACGTGGTGGCAAATGCGGTGCGCGACATGCCGGCCTCGTGCGCCAGACGCTCCAGATCCCACCCCCATGACGGGCGCTGGTGGATCGCCACCAGCGCCCGGGCGATCCGGGCATCGGCCAGCCCGCGGAACAGGCCCCGCTCCTGCCCACCCGGCCGGGCCACCAGGTGACGCAATACACCGATGAAGAGAATGTCGCCTGCGCGGCCAAGCAGGGCCGGCTGACCGCAGCGCGGCACATCCAGCTCGGCTTCGATCAGGGCAAGCGCCAGGCGCAGCGCGGGCTCGTCGTCCGACAGGGCGAGAATGCGCGCCTGCGCAAACTCCTCAAGAAAGAGGGTGGCCACCGGGCCGGTCAGTCCGACCTGCGCACAGATCAGCGGGTCCGGATCGGCCCCAGCGTGCCGGGTCAGCACGTGAGGCTGGTCCGACCGGAGGGCCACGAGGGCCGGCGGCTCGATGCGCTGGCGCCGGCCCCGGGTGTCCAGCCAGACCGCGCCCCGCGTCACGGGATACAGCCACAGAGATGCTGCCTCACCCGGCAGCGGATTGCCCGCATCCAGCCGGCTGTGCGTGGACATGAAGAGCGTCACCCGGGGGCTCAGCCCTTCCATGAGAGCGGACAGGCGATCGAGTCTGGTTTCTGTCATTTCGTACGAATTGCAATTGTTTTTGAATTTTTGATTGCCTGAAGTACAGCACACTGCCTCTCGCAGTGTCAAGCCACTGCCGTTTATCCCAGCAGGAGTTTTTATGAGCCAAGCCATCGCATTGATCCCCCGCCAGCCCGTCCCGGCGCTGAGCGTCCCCCTGACCACCGGCGCACAGTTCGTTCTGGGCGCCCCGGCGGCCGACACTTTCGATCTCGTGGTGTTTTACAGAGGGCTGCACTGCCCGCTGTGCGTCAAATACCTGACAGAACTCGAAGCCCTGATCCCGGAGTTCAGCCAGCGGGGCCTGCAGGTGGTGGCCATCAGCAGCGACAGCGCTGAGCGCGCCCAGGCCATGGCAGAAAAGATCAAGGCCAAAAACCTGCGCATCGGCTATGGGCTCGACCTGGCCAAGGCCCGCCAGTGGGGTCTGTTCATCAGCACCTCACGGGGCAAGACGTCCAGCGGCCTCGAAGAGCCCGCCCTGTTCAGCGAGCCCGGGGTTTTTATCGTCCGACCGGACGGCACCCTGTATTACGGCGCGACCCAGACCATGCCGTTTGCCCGCCCCTCGTTTCGCGAACTGCTCGGCGCCCTGGACTTCGCCATCACCAATGACTATCCGGCGCGGGGCGAGTACACCGGCGCGGTATAACGCCACTGCAGATTTCTGCACCGCATAAAAAAACCGCCCAGAAATCTTCCGGGCGGTTTTCAGTGCGTTCTGGCGGAAAGGGAGGGATTCGAACCCTCGATACAGTGAAACTGTATACCGGATTTCGAGTCCGGCGCATTCGACCACTCTGCCACCTTTCCTGCAAGGGTCAAGCACCAGATTATACAGGATCGCCGGGCGCTGCGATGCGCTCCACGCCGCCCAGCCACGGGCGCAGTGCAGCGGGGATGGCGATGCTGCCGTCGGCCTGCTGGTGGTTCTCCAGCAGCGCCACCAGCGTGCGGCCCACGGCTAGGCCAGAGCCGTTCAGGGTGTGGACGAACTCGTTTTTGCCCTGCGCAGTTTTGTAGCGCGCCTGCATGCGCCGGGCCTGGAAGGCACCCATGTTCGAGCAGGAACTGATCTCGCGGTAGGTGTTCTGCGCGGGCACCCACACCTCCAGATCGTGCGTGCGCACCGCGCCAAATCCCATGTCGCCCGCGCACAGCACCATGACGCGGTAGGGCAGCTCCAGCGCCTGCAGCACGGCCTCGGCGTGCGCGGTCATCGCGTCCAGCGCGGCCATGCTGTGCTCGGGCGCGACGATCTGCACCATTTCCACCTTGTCGAACTGGTGCTGTCGGATCAGGCCACGCGTGTCGCGCCCGGCGCTGCCCGCTTCGCTGCGAAAGCAGGGGCTGTGTGCGGTGAACATCAAAGGCAGCTCGGCCGCATCCAGAATCTGGCCACGTACCGCATTCGTCAGGGTGATTTCGGAGGTGCTGATCAGATACTGCTCGGCCTGCTGCTCATCGCCACCCCGGCTGACCCAGAACATGTCGTCGCGGAACTTGGGCAGCTGGCCCGTGCCCTCCAGCACCTCGCGGTTGACGATGTAGGGCGTGTAACACTCGGTGTAGCCGTGCTTTTGCGTGTGCATATCCAGCATGAACTGCGCCAGCGCGCGGTGCAGGCGCGCCACCGGCCCGCGCAGGAAAGTGAAGCGCGACCCGGACAGGCGCGCGCCCAGCTCGAAATCCAGGCCCAGCGGCTCGCCCAGCGCCACGTGGTCGCGCACGGGGAAATCAAAAGCACGCGGGCCCTGGCCGTCCGGGTTCCAGCGGCGCAGTTCGGCGTTGCCATGCTCGTCGGTGCCATCGGGCACGCTGGGGTCGGGCAGATTGGGCAGGTGCATCAGCAGGCTGTGCAGCTCGGCCTGCAGCGCGTCCAGCCGCTCGGTGCACTGGCGCATGCCGTCGCCGATCTCGCCGACCTGAGCCATCAGCGCGTCGGTGTTTTCCTTTTTGGCCTTGAGCTGGCCGATCTGTTTCGAGAGGCTGTTGCGTTGTGCCTGCAGCGATTCGGTCTGCGTCTGCAGCGTCTTGCGCTCGGCCTCCAGCGCCTGGTAGCGCGGCACGTCCAGGAAAGTCTGCGCCGGGGTGCGGCGGTTCAGGGCGGCAACGACGGTATCGAGGTCGCGGCGCAGCAGGTTGATGTCCAGCATGGGTCGTCCGTTCAGGTCAGGTCGGAAAATTCGGCGGGTGCCGGGCTGTCAGGCGTTCGGGCCAGAGCCCAGACCCTTGGGCAGCGGAAAGCGGATGGATTCGGTCACGCCCGGCAGCTGGCGCACGCTGATCGCGCCCAGCGCGCGCAGGCGGTCGATGACGGCCTGGACCAGTACATCGGGCGCCGAAGCGCCGGCGGTCAGGCCCACGCGCTGGCGGCCTTCCAGCCACTCGGGGCGGACCTCGTCGGCGCTGTCAACCATGTAGGCGGGGGTGCCCAGCCGGTCGGCGACCTCGCGCAGGCGGTTGCTGTTGGAGCTGGTCGGGCTGCCGACCACGATGACCACATCGCACTGCGGTGCCAGCACTTTCACGGCGTCCTGGCGGTTCTGTGTGGCATAGCAGATGTCCTGCTGCTTGGGCTGGCGCACCTGCGGAAAGCGCGCCTGAATGGCGGCCATGACCTCGCGCGTGTCGTCCACCGACAGCGTGGTCTGCGTCACCACGGCCACTTTGGCCGGATTTTTCACCGGCACACCGGCCACGTCGGCGGCGGTTTCAACCAGGTAAATTCCTTCCGAGAGCTGGCCCATGGTGCCCTCGACCTCGGGGTGCGCCTTGTGGCCGATCATGATGAATTCGTAGCCCTCGCGATGCAGCTTGGCCACTTCGACGTGGACCTTGGTCACCAGCGGGCAGGTCGCATCAAACACCGAAAAGCCGCGCGCCTTGGCCTCGGTGCGCACGGCCTGGCTGACGCCGTGGGCCGAAAACACCAGCGTGGCGCCGGGCGGCACGTCGGCCAGGTCCTCGATGAAGATGGCGCCTTTGGACTTCAGATCGTTGACGACGAAGGTGTTGTGGACGATTTCGTGGCGGACATAAATGGGCGCGCCGAATTTGGCCAAGGCCTTTTCGACGATGTCGATGGCGCGGTCCACGCCCGCGCAGAAACCGCGCGGTTCGGCCAGAAGAATTTCAGCAGCGGTGTCTGTCATGGCGGCGCTCACAGGACGCTCAGGATGCGGGCTTCAAAGCGCACCCCGCGCCCGGCCAGCGGGTGGTTGAAATCGAACAGCGTCCAGCCGTCGCCGATCTCGCGCACCACGCCGCCAAACACGCCCGAGCCATCGGGTGCCGGGAAGCTGACCGCGTCGCCGACCTGGTAGTTCTCGGTCGCGTCGCTCAGGGTGCCCAGCAGCTGCTGGCTGACGCGCTGGATCATGCCCTCGTTGCGCTCGCCAAAGGCGGCGCCGGGCGGCAGCGTCACGTCCACCTGCGCGCCCTCCGCCTGGCCGATCAGGTGCGCCTCGATGGCGGGAGCCAGCGCGCCATCGCCCAGCGTGAGCGTGGCGGGCAGGCCTTCGAAGGTGTCCACGACGGCTCGGCCGCTGTCATCGCTCAGGCGGTAGTGCAGTGTCAGGAAGGAATCGGGCTGGATGATGGGGGGGGTGTCGCTCACGGCGTTCGGGCCTGATGGAGGGGCAAATTGGGCAGGGCAGCCCGGAAGGACAGCTGGATCGCCCTGCGGGGGGTGAGTCTGGCGCCGTCTGGCCGCTGGGCCTAGAGTGCGTCAAAAGGCCATTTTAGTGCCGGAGACCGCCACCGTGATTCCCAGCCCGCCTGTTGGAGTGAAGGACCTGCCGCCGGCCATGCGCCCGCGCGAGAAACTGCTGGCGCGCGGCCCGCAGGCGCTGGCCGATGTCGAGCTGCTGGCGCTGGTGCTGCGCACGGGCACGCCGGGGCGCAATGTCTTTGCGCTGGCGCAGGACATGCTGGACTGCTGCGGCGGCTTTGCCGGGCTGATGATCGCCCGCACCGAGCTGCCCGCCCTGCCGGGCCTGGGGCCCGCGCGCCGCGCCGAGCTGAGCGCCTGGCTGGAAATGACGCGCCGCGCGCTGGCGCAGTCGCTGCACGAAAGCCCGGTGTTCGATGCGCCGCAGCACGCCAAGGACTATGTCCGGCTGCGCCTGGCGCAATCCCCGCGCGAGGTGTTCGCGGCGTTTTTTCTGGATAATCGCCACCAGCTCATCCGCTTTGAAGAGTTGTTTCTGGGCACGCTGAACCAGGCCAGTGTCTACCCGCGCGAGGTGCTGCGCCGCGCCCTGCTGCTCAATGCGGCGGCCGTGATCGTGGCGCACAACCACCCCTCGGGCGAATGCGAACCGTCGCACGCCGACCGCGAGATCACCCGCCGTCTGCACGACACCCTGGCCAGCGTGGAGGTGCGGCTGCTCGACCATCTGGTCGTCACCGTGCACCGGGTGGTGTCGCTGGCCGAGAAGGGCTGGCTGTGAACGGCAAAGGATTTCAGGACCGTCATGGGCAAACGCCATCCCGGCATGGGCGAACAGGAGACCTGGCAGCGCATTCGCAGCCAGATCCAGCGTGCGCGCCCCACGGCCGCTGCGATGGTGCTGCCGGGGCGGGTGCCTCCGCCAGCGCCGGCATCAGCCGCAGTGTCCGCAGTTCCCGTCACCGATGCGGCGCTGTTTGACCGCGCCGTCAGCGACGTGCTGCCGCTGGGGCCACGCCACCGCAACCGCGCTGTGCACGAGCCCGTGCGCCCCGTGCTGCGCCGCACCCGCCAGGAGCACGACGCCAGCACCGCGCTGGCGCAGGCGCTGCGCGACGGCGTGGACATCGCCACCCTGCTGTGGACCAGCGACGAGCTGAGCTGGTCGCGCCCCGAAATCGGGCCCGATGTGGTCGTGCGCCTGCGCAAGGGCGACTGGGCCATCCGCGACCAGCTCGATCTGCACGGCCTGCGCCAGGACGAAGCGCACGACGCACTGCTGCTCTTTCTGCGCCGCTGCTGGCAGATGGGCCACCGCTGCGTGCGCGTCATTCACGGCAAGGGCCTAGGATCGCCGGGGCGCGAATCGGTGCTGAAAGTGCGCGTGCGCCGCTGGCTGGCGCACCACCGGCATGTGCTGGCCTTTGTGCAGGCCAGCGCGCCTCAGGGCGGCGCGGGCGCAGTGATCGTGCTGCTGGACGGCTGATCGGGCGTGTTGCGCATGTGGTCGGCCAATTGCGCGATCGATGGCCACAGCGCCTGCGCCAGATCCTGCGGCACCTGGCAGTCTTCCAGGGCCTGGTGCATGCAGGCCAGCCACTGGTCGCGCGCGTCGCTGTCGATGGCGTAGGGCAGGTGGCGGGCGCGCAGGCGTGGGTGGCCGAAGCGGTTTTCGAAGTGCGCCGGGCCGCCCAGCCAGCCGCACAGGAACCAGAAGAGCTTGTCGCGCGAGCCATCGAGCGACGTGGGGTGCAGCGCGCGCAGCGGTGCCAGCACGGGCTCCAGATCCATCAGGTCGTAGAAGCGGTCGACCAGCTCGCGCACGGCGCTCTCGCCGCCCAGACGCTCGAAGGGCGTGGGGTGAGTCGTCATCGGAGCGGGATCAGACGAGGGCGGGGCTGTCGAGCAGGCTCATGCGCTGGGCCACGTCGCGCAGGGCGCGGGCCGCCGGGCTGCCGGGGTAAAGATCCAGCAGCAGCTGGCGGCGGGCGACGGCGTCGCGCACCGAGTTGTCCAGCGGCACCTCGCCCAGACAGCGCAGGCGCAGCGCCAGGCTGCTGCCCGAGCTGACGTAGCGGTCCACCACCTGCTGCAGCTGTTCGCACAGCACCGCGCCTTCGCCGGGACGGTTGATCTGGTTGACCAACACTTCGATGCGGCGGCGCTGCTGCGTGCTGGCCAGGATTTTCATGGTGGCGTAGGCGTCGGTGAGCGCGGTCGGCTCGGGGGTGGTCACCACCAGCACGCGGTCGGCCAGCGACACGGTGTAGAGCACCACGTCGGAGATGCCCGCGCCCGTGTCCAGCAGGATGTGGTCAAAGCGCGGGCGCATGGCGTCCAGCACCTCGAGCAGGCGCTCGCGCACCAGCGGGGTCAGGCGCGAATAATCGATCAGGCCCGATCCGGCCAGCAGCACGGAAAAGCCGCCCGGCGCGTCCATCAGCGCCTCGTCCAGCGTGTGGCTGCCGCGAAACACGTCGTGCAGGGTGATGCGCGGGTAAAGGCTGAGCACCACGTCCAGGTTGGCCATGCCCAGGTCCGCATCCAGCACCAGAACGCGCTGCCCTTTCTGGGCCAGCGCGGCGGCCAGGTTGGCGGTGACAAAAGTCTTGCCCACGCCACCCTTGCCGCTGGTGATGGCGGTGATGCGCGCGCCGCTGTGCGGCTGGGCTCCCTGCTGGGCAGGACTGGAATGCGGTGTGTTCATGTCAGCGGGCCTGGTCGGTTTTGTCGGGGAGCAGGCCCAGCAGGCTGAGATCGGCTTTTTCGGGTTTGCGCCGACGCGAAGGGCGCGGCTCCATGCCGTCGGCGGCCGACGCATCGCGGCGGCGGCGCTGCAGCGGAGGGGCGTCGCTCATTTCGGCTGGGCGTGAAACGTGGCCGAAGAGCAGGTTTTTCTCTTCCGCGCTGACCTCGGAGATGGCCGTGCTCTCCAGGCAGACGCGGTTGCGGCCTTCGCTTTTGGCGCGGTAGAGCTGCAGGTCGGCGCGTTCCATCCAGATCAGGTGGGTGGTGCGCACCCATTGCGGCGCAAACGCACCGCCGATGCTCACCGTGAAACCCAGCGCCTGGCCGCTGGACAGCGTGACAGTGCTGCCCGCGATGCGCTGGCGGATGCGCTCGGCCACGGCCGAGCCAAAGGCGGGCGGGCAGTTGGGCAGCAGGACGGCGAACTCCTCGCCGCCCACGCGCGCCACGGTGTCCATGGGCCGCACGCACTGCAGCAGCGTGTGCCCGACCGACTGGATCACGCGGTCGCCCACGGCGTGGCCGTGGCTGTCGTTGATGTTCTTGAACAGATCGATGTCCAGCGTGAGCAGCAGCGTGGGTTCGCCCGTGCGCGCCACGCGGTCGATTTCGCGCGACAGCGTCATCTCGAAGCTGCGCCGGTTGGCCAGCCCCGTCATGGAATCACGTGAGGACAGATCCACCAGATGGTCGATCACCGTCTGGAGCCAGCGCAGCGCATGCCCCTCCCGGCTGGGCAGCGGCAGTTCGGACTGCCGGATCAGCTGCAGCGCGGTGTCGAGCTGAAGCTCTGTCGGGACGATGGGGGTGGCCGGCATGGTGTGTGAAGCTTGCTGCGAAAAACGGGGCACGGCCCAGAGTCTGTACCAGGCAACCAGTTTAGGAGGCCGCTCCAGGGCTGAATGGGGGGAACAGTGCCTGAAAGCGTCATCATATTCCTGCTTGCAGCCGTTTCCTTGCCGACATACTGTGATGCGGTCTTATGGACCGACCAGACCACAAAACTCATCAGTCAAGGTTGATTTGCCATGATGCTCGGGACACAGAGGCAGGAAGCGGCTCCAGCAGGGCCGCTGGTGTCGGCGTCGACGCTGGAAATGACGCAAAGCGAGTTCACGCGCATCCGCCAGCTGATCTACCAGCGCGCGGGCATCTCGCTGCACGAGGGCAAGCATGCCATGGTCTTCAGCCGCCTGACGCGGCGCCTGAAGGAAACCGGCCACACCAGTTTCAGCGAGTATCTGAACTTCCTGGAAAGCGGCGCCGGACAGGCCGAGTTCGAGCAGTTCACCAACGCGCTGACGACCAACCTGACGGCGTTTTTCCGCGAAGAGCACCACTTCCACGCGCTGCACGACGCGCTGTCCAAATGGACAGGACCGCTGCGACTGTGGTGCTGCGCGGCGTCCACGGGCGAGGAGCCTTATTCGCTGGCCATGGTCATCGCCGAAACGCTGGGCGTGCGCGCGCAGGCCCGCATCGTCGCCACCGACATCGACACCCAGGTGCTGGCCACGGCGCGCAGCGGCGTGTATCCGGTCAACCCGCGCGGGCTGTCGGCGCAGCGCATGCACCAGTTCTTCCTGAAAGGCGTGCGTGGCAACGAGGGCCGCATGCGCGTCAAGCCCGATCTGGCGCGCATGATCGAATTCCGCCCCTTCAACCTGATCAGCGGCACGTGGCCGCGCGGCGAACCCTTCGACATGATCTTCTGCCGCAACGTGATGATCTACTTCGACGAGCGCACACAGCGTGAAGTCCTGCGCAATCTGCACGGACAGATGAAGCCGGGGGGTTTGCTCTTCGTCGGGCATTCCGAAAACTTCACCGATGCGACCGACCTTTTCCGGTTGCGTGGCAAGACGATCTACGAGCGGGTGTGAGCCCGCCGGGCCCCCAGACGCACCGACCAAGGCTTTTATGTCGCAGACCCTCTCCAGCAACTCCCGGCTTGATGCCCTGCGCGCCCGGCCCTCGCGGCCTGGCCAGGCGAGCTTCTTTTATTACGACACCTTTTTCCGCAAGGACACCGTCAAGGTCCTGCCCGGCGAGTACTTTGTCGACCGCGAAGATATTCTCATCATGACCACGCTGGGCTCGTGCATCGCCGCCTGCATCTGGGACAAACAGATGCGCGTGGGCGGCATGAACCACTTCCTGCTGCCCGAATCGGGCGACAGCCAGACGGCGGGCGTGGGGCGCTATGGCTCCTACGCCATGGAGCTGCTGATCAACGAACTGATCAAGATGGGCGCCAACCGCAGCACCATGGAGGCCAAGGTCTTTGGCGGCGCCGCCGTCATCCAGGGCATGAACAGCATGAACGTGGGCAAGACCAACACCGAGTTCGTCATCAATTACCTCAAGACAGAACGCATCCCCATCGTGTCGCAGGACGTGATGGACATTTACCCGCGCAAGGTCTGCTTCCTGCCCGCCAGCGGCAAGGCCATGGTGAAGCGCCTGCAGCCCACCTATTCGACCACGGTCGCCGAGCAGGACCGCGCTGCCCTGCGCCAGGTGGCCCAGACCCAGACGGCGCGCGGCGGAACAGTGGACCTGTTCTGAACGCGCGCGACAAGGAAACCGCATGAGCAAAATCCGAGTGGTGGTGGTGGATGATTCCGCCCTGATCCGATCCCTGCTGACCGACATCATCAACCGCTGCGCCGACATGACGTGCATCGGCGCCGCCGCCGATCCGCTGCAGGCGCGGGAGATGATCCGTGCGCTCAACCCCGACGTCATCACGCTGGACGTGGAAATGCCCAAAATGGACGGCATCGACTTCCTGGGCAAGCTGATGCGGCTGCGGCCCATGCCGGTGGTGATGGTGTCCACGCTGACCGAGCGCGGCGCCGAAGTCACCATGAAGGCGCTGGAGCTGGGCGCGGTGGATTTCGTCGCCAAACCCAAGCTGGGCCTGGCCGCCGGGATGCAGGCGCTGGGGCAGGAGATCACCGACAAGATCCGCATCGCTGCGCGCGCGCGCGTGCGCCGCGTCAGCCACCTGCCGCCCGCTGCTGCGCCCGTGCAGGCGGCCGGTGCGCCACTGGGGCGGCTGTCCACCGAGAAAATCATTTTCATCGGCGCCTCCACCGGCGGCACCGAGGCCACCAAGGACGTGCTGATCAACATGCCGGCCGACTGCCCGGCCATCGCCATCACCCAGCACATGCCGCCGGGCTTCACGCGCAGCTACGCGCAGCGCCTGGACGGGCTGTGCCGCATCCGTGTCAAGGAAGCTGCCGACGGCGAGCGCCTGCTGCCGGGCTGCGCCTACATCGCGCCGGGCGGGATGCATTTCAGCGTCGAGCGCTCGGGCGCCAACTATCTGGCGCGGGTGCGCGACGGCGAGCCCGTCAACCGCCACAAACCGTCGGTGGAAGTGCTGTTCCAGTCGGCCGCCCGCGTGGTCGGGCGCAACGCCATCGGCATCATGCTGACCGGCATGGGCGGCGACGGCGCCAAGGCGATGGCCGAAATGCGCACGGCGGGCGCCTACAACATCTGCCAGGACGAGGCCAGCTGCGTGGTCTTTGGCATGCCCAAGGAAGCCATTGCTGCGGGTGCCGCCAACGAGGTCCTGCCGCTGGACCAGATCGCCGCCAAAGTGCTGGGTCACCTGCGCTCGACAGGCGCGGCGGGGGTGATGCACCGGATTTGAGGCTGGTTCCTGACCTGGGCACACCCGGATTCAGGCTCCGATCTGCCGCTCAGTAGTAATCGGCTTCGCGCTGATGGCGTACCGCGCCGATGATGACCGTGCGGCTGTCCACAATCTCGAACAGTGCCACGTAGCCCGTCTGGCCAAACGGGATGATCAGCTCGCGCAGAAAGGCGCTGTCGCCCGCCTTGCGACAGGAAAACGGCGAAGTCTGCAAAAAAGCGATGCCCTCCCGGATGGCCTGAATAGCGCGCGCAGGGATGTCCAGATCGCCGGTGTCGCTGTCCAGTTCGCGCTGCAGCGCAAAATCAAAAAGCGCCTCCAGGTCCCGGGCTGCCCCAGCACTGAACGTGACCCGGTAGGCCATCAGCTGCGCCGGGCTGGCAGTCCGGCCCGGGCCGTTTCCAGCCTGGCCTCCAGACCAGCCAGCACCGTCTCGGCAGGAATGCTGCTGCCGGTGCGCTGCGCGTCCTGAATCGAAGCGAGGCCACGGCGCACGAACTCCGCATGGTGCCTGCGCTGCTCGACGACACTGCGCACGGCGCATTCAACCAGCTGGGACAGCGTTTCACCCTGCTGCAGAACGCTCTCAAGATCGCGTCGTAACTCGGGGGCCACACGGACAGGGGGGAGACTGGCGGTTTTCATCAGAGCAGTGTATTTCATCTGCGATACAAACAGGACCGGGATCGCTTACTTCTGCCCCACCCACCGCCGCACCGCCAGCACGAAGGCCTCGGGGTCGAGTTCGTGCCAGTCCCACGCGCCCGTGGGGGTGGGCTCGAAGCCGCAGCCGCCAAAGCGGGCGAGCTGCGCCAGCGGGGTGGATGCCTCCTGGCGGACCAGGCAGCGGGAGCCCAGCGCGGGCGCGGGGCCACCGGGCGGCAGCTCGCGCTGCTGGCGCCAGCGCTCGGTCAAAGCCTCGCGGTGGCCTTCGCGCAGCAGGATGTCATAGGTGCGCTGGGCCAGACCAACGGGGGGTGGGCGGCCGCCAAAGCGGGCGGTCACAGCGCGCTCAACCAGCGGCAGCGGCAGCACCCAGCGCGACAGCGTGTCCAGCACCGGCACATCGACCCAGGGCAGCCAGGGCGCGGACAGCAGGTGGCCGGAGGCGTCACGCGGCAACGGCGTCTCCAGCAGCAGGCCGCGCACCAGCGCGGGCTCGTTCTGGGCCAGCGCCCAGGCGGTGTCCGCGCTCAGACCATGCGCCACCAGCCAGACCGGCCCCAGCCGGCGATCCCGGATGTAGGCCGCCAGCCAGCGGGCCTGGTCCTGAACACTGTACTGGGCACCGGGCGCCGGATCGCTCAGGCCGCTGCCCGGCAGATCGACGCTGACCACGCGCAGGCTGTCGCGCAGCGTACGCGACACGCGGTCCCACTCATGCAGGCTGGAGCCCCAGTCGGCCAGCAGCAGCAGGGTGGGCGCGCCGGTGCGGCCCTGATCGCGCTCGTGCGTGAGCACGCCCTGGATCTCCTCAAACTGCGACGGCGGCAGCGCCCAGGGCTGGATCAGCCAGGACAGCGGCCGGTCGGGCGCCTGATAAAAGCCCACCGACAGCGCCAGCGCAGCGATCAGCAGGCCCAGCAGACGGCGCAGCATGCGCCCGCCTCAGTGGCCGGGGCTGGGCGCGGGGGCCTTGCGCCGACGCACCAGCCGCTCCAGCAGGCGGATGACATCGTCCACATAGGTGAACACCACCGGCACCACCAGCAGGCTCAGGAAAGTGGACGTGATCAGCCCGCCGATCACCACGATGGCCATGGGCCCACGGAAACTGCCGTCCGAGCCTATGCCCAGCGCCACCGGCAGCATGCCCGCGCCCATGGCGATGGTCGTCATCACGATGGGGCGCGCGCGCTTGTGGCAGGCGTCCAGCAGCGCGTCCCAGCGTGACAGGTGGTGATCGCGCCGCGCCACGATGGCGTACTCCACCAGCAGGATGGAGTTCTTGGTGGCAATGCCCATCAGCATGATCAGGCCGATCAGCGCGGGCATGGAGATGCTGGACCGCGTCAGCCACAGCGCCAGCATGGCGCCGGGCACCGACAGCACCAGCGCCGACAGGATGGTCGCGGGCTGGAAGAATTCCTTGAACAGCAGCACCAGCACCACATAGATGCAGAACACGCCCGTCAGCATCGCCAGACCAAAGCTGGCGAAGAGCTCGGCCATGGCCTCGGCGTCGCCGATGTTGATCTGGTGGATGCCCGGCGGCAGCTGCGCCACCGACGGCAGTTTGCTGACCGCCTTGCTGACCACACCCAACGGCTGACCGTTGAGCTCGATGTCGAACTGCACGCGGCGCGAGCGATCCAGCCGCTCGATCTGCTGCGGGCCCGAGCCCAGCGACACGTCGGCGAAGTTCTCCAGCGCCACCGGCCCGCCGCTGCCCGGCACCAGCAGACCCTTGATGTGATCCAGGTTTTTGCGGTCGGCGTCGGGCAGGCGCACCACGACCGGAATCTGGCGCTGCGACACGTTCAGCTTGGCCAGCGCCTGGTCAAAATCGCCCGCCGTGGCCACACGCACCGTGTCGGCCACCGCCGCCGAAGTGACGCCCGCCGCCGCCATGCGGTTGAAATCGGGACGGATCAGCAGCTCGGGCCGCAGCAGGCTGGCGCTGGAGGTGACGCTGCCGATGCCGGGCACCGAGCGCAGCTCTTTCTCGACTGTCTGCGCGTGGGCCAGCAGCTGCTCGCCGTTCTCGCTTTGCAGCACCAGCTGGTATTTGGACGAGTTGTCGGCCAGACCGACGCGGTAGCGCACGCCGGGCACCTGGTGCATCAGCTCGCGCAGCTGCTTCTCGATGGCCTGCTTGCGCACGCCGCCGCGCTCGCTGCGCTGCTTGAGCTGCACCGTCAGCGTGGCCTTGCGCACATCGCCCGCCTGGCTGGCAAAGGGATCGCCCCCCGCCGCGCCGCCGCCGATGGCGGTGTAAACGCGCGTCACATACGGGTTGGTCTGGACCAGATCGCGCGTGCGCAGCGCCAGTGCCTCGGTCTGCGCGAAGGTGCTGCCGGGCGGCAGCTCGATCGACACCTGCGACTGCGAGGCGTCATCCCCCGGGATGAAGCCGGTCTGCAGCGTCCCGGCCAGCGCCAGGCTGCCGACAAAAAACACCGCCGTCACCATCATGGTGATCACGCGGTGCTTCAGACACCAGGCGGCGGCGCGCAGGTAGCGCTTCATCAGCCAGCCGTCGGTCATCTCGTGCTTGAGCGGGCGCAGCATGTAGGCCGCCATCATGGGCGTGATCAGGCGCGCCACGACCAGCGAGACAAAAATCGCGATCGCCGCCGTCCAGCCAAACTGCACGAAGAACTTGCCCGGAATCCCGCCCATGAAGGCCGTCGGCAGGAAAACCGCGATCAGCGTGAAGGTGGTCGCGATCACCGCCATGCCGATTTCGTCGGCGGCCTCCATCGCGGCTTCGAGCGGCGGTTTGCCCATGCCCAGGTGGCGCACGATGTTCTCGATCTCGACGATGGCGTCATCGACCAGGATGCCAACCACCAGCGACAGGCTCAGCAGCGTCAGGATGTTGAGCGAAAAACCCATGAAATACATCCCGGCGAAGGCCGGAATGATGGACAGCGGCAGCGCCACCGCCGCCACAAAAGTGGCACGCCAGTCGCGCAGGAAAATCCACACCACCAGCACCGCCAGGATCGCGCCCTCATAGAGCAGGTGCATGGAGGCGCTGTAATTCTCCTGGACCGGGTAAACGAAGTTGAAGGCCTCGGTCAGCTCCAGCCCGGGGTTCTGCTTTTTCAGGCCGTCCAGCGCGGCGTTGACGCGCGCGGCCACGTCGATTTCGCCGTAGCCCTTGGCGCGCGACACCTCGAAGGCCACCGCCTTTTTGCCGTCGATGTAAGCGGCCATGGTGCGCGGCGCCACGGTGTCGCGCACGGTGGCGATGTCCGAGAGGCGCACGCTGCGCCCGTCGCTCAGGGTGATGGGCAGGGCGGCGAGTTCGCCCGCCGTTTTCACCGTGCCCAGCAGCCGGATGGTCTGCGCCGAAGTGCCCAGCTCGGCGTTGCCCGCCGAGCCGTCCTGCTGGATCTGCGCCAGACGGCGCGAGACATCGGCGGCCGTGGCGCCCAGCGCGTTCATGCGGCCGTAATCGAGCTCGACGCGCACCTCGCGGCTGACTCCGCCCACGCGGCTGACCTTGCCCACGCCGCGCACGCCCAGCAGGGTGCGCGAAATGGTGTCATCGACAAACCAGGACAGATCGGCCTCGTCCATGCGGCTGGACGACACCGTGAAGGTCAGGATGGGCTGGCTGGAAAAGGTGACCTTGCTGACCACCGGGTCGTTGGCGTTGGCCGGCAGCGTCGAGCGCACACCGGCCACGGCGTCGCGCACCTCCTGCACGGCGGTGTCGATGTTCTTGGCAATGTCAAACTCGACAGACACGCTGGTCGCGCCGTCGTAAGCGCGGCCGTGGATGTGCTTGAGGCCCTGCAGGTTGGCCACCGCGTTTTCGATCTTGCGCGTGACCTCGGTTTCCATCTGCCCCGGCGAGGCGCCCGGCCAGGTCACCACGGCGGTGACCACCGGCAGCTCGATGTCGGGGAAGTTCTGCACCGTCATGCGCTGGAAGCTGACCAGGCCCATGGCCGTCAGCAGGATGAACAGCATGATGGCCGGAATCGGGTTGCGGATGCTCCAGGCGGAGAAATTCATGGCCGCTCCGCTTTATTTCTGCACAACGCGCACGACATCGCCATCGGCGATGAAGCCAGTGCCCGTGGCCACCACGGCGTCCTGCGGCCCGATGCCGGACAGGATCTGCACGCGGTCGCCCAGCGTCTGGCCGACCTCGACCTTGACATCGCGCACGCGCTGGTCCGGCTGGACGACGAAGGCGTGATAGTAGCCATCGCGCAGGACCAAAGCGGTGGCGGGCAGGGTCTGGCCGCTGCCCTGGCCCAGTTCGATGTCGCCCTGCACGAACTGCCCCGAGCGCAGCGTGGCGGGCGGCTGCTCCAGGCGCACATAGGCCAGGCCCATGCGCGTGCGGGTGTCCACCGTGGGCGCCAGCTCGCGCACCACGCCGCTGACCACCCCGCCCTCGGAGAGGCGGATGTCCACGCGCTGACCCGGCTGCACGCGCGCCAGGTCGCTGGACGGCACCTGCGCCTGCCATTCCAGGCGGTTCTGGCGGATCAGGCGGAACAGCTCCTGCCCGGCGGCGATGACCTGGCCGGGCGCGATGTTGCGGGCGCTGATGCTGCCCTCGTCCGGCGCGACCACGGCGCGCTGGGCGCTGCGGTTCTGCGCCACGGCCAGCGCGGCCTGCGCCGACTGCACCGCCGCCAGCGCCGAGCGCTCGGCCGCCAGGGCGTTATCCAGCTGGCTTTTGCTGATGAAGTTTTCCTGCACCAGCGGCTTCAGGCGACGGACCTGGCTGCTGGCCTGCATGGCCTGCGCCTGCGCCTGGGCCAGCGCAGCCTGCGCCTGGGCCTGCTGGCTGTCCAGCGCCGTGGGCGCCAGGCGGGCCAGCTCCTGGCCCTTCTTCACCCGGTCGCCCACCTGGACCAGCACCTGGCTAACGGTCACGCCAGACACTTCAGAGCTCACGCTGGCCTCCTGCCAGGGCAGCACATTGCCAGTCACGGTCAGCCGCATCGGCCACTGGCCGCTTTCCAGCCGGGTGGTGGTGACTGTGAGCGCGGGGGCGGGCTGGGCCGCGCTGGCCGCGTCGGCTGCGGGCGGGCTCTCGGGCGCCTTCTGGCCGCAGGCCGCCAGCAGCACCAGACCAGACAGCAGCAGACCCGTGGCCACGCGGCGGGTGACAGGCCGGAAAGACATCGGCATCGCAGAAAGAATCGTCATGGATGGCGGTGGTTATGGGTTCAGGTCAGGAAAGGAGGCAGAAAAAAGCCCGCGCGCTTCACCAGCGCGGCCGATGCAGGGGCGGCCCGAAACGGCCGGCCTTCGGGTGCGCCCCGCGCAGGCCCAGTTCAACGATCAGAAAATACACATTCAGCAGAGGCACCAAAGCCAGCAGCGCCCACACGCCGGACAGGTTGCGGTCCCGGCAGCGCTTGACGACCAGGGCAAACAGCGGCCAGGCCAGAAACAGCTTCATGAACTCGTCCACGCGCACGGGTGACATTCCGGCAATGTCCAGCAGCGCATAGCCCGACAGCGACAGACACAGCAGACCCAGCGTGCCGTAAGACCAGTAATGGGCGCGATCCAGCCGCCCCCGAAACGAGAACAGCACTGACCAGGGCGAGACGGATTCATCGAAATCCGCGCTCAGCCCCCGGGCAGATACAGACGCGGGGATGGGCAGTGATGCCTTGCTCATTGACGGCTCCAGACCAGTCACCCAGCCTCGGGGACAGCGGTTCGCCAGCATACACGCTGGCTTGGGGACGGTCTGGATGGCGGCGGCATCGTCGGATCAAAGCCGGGCGCTTTGTTGCATACTTGCCAATTTGCGCTGGTCACTTCATGGACTCACACGCCCACCCCACCGACGCCGATGCGGCGGCTCCCGGACGCCCCGCCCCGCCCGACCCAGCCGCGCTCGATTCGGCGCTGGCCTGGCTGCGGGCCAACGAGGCGCAGCGCAGTCCCTGGCCGCGCTCCTGGCTGCTGGGCGGCCTGACGGCGCTGGTACTGATTCCTTCCGTGCTGTGCTGGCTGGGCATGACGCACGCCGTCAGCGTGTGGCTGGTGCTGGCGCTGCTCTCGCCCCTGCTGTGGGCGGGCACGCTGGTCGGCCTGATGGCGCGGGCCAACGTCGGCGACAGTGTCGGCCAGACCGGCGCCGGAGCCCTGCTGCGCGCGCTGGCCAGCGAAACCGTCAGCACCCTGCAGGTCATGGCGCTGGAAATGGCGCTGCGCTGGCGCCAGTGCCCCAACATCATCGGCGCCAAGTACCGCGGCCAGACGGGCGTGATTCTGGTGCATGGCTACCAGTGCCACCGCAGCGCCTGGAACGCCTGGCTGCGCCGCTGGGCCAGCGTCAACCGACCCTGTGTGGCGGTCAACCTGGGCGCGACCGAAGGCCTCATCATGGATCACGCCCCCGTAGTCGCACAGGCCATCCACGCCATGCGCACCATCACCGGCCGCGATCCGGTGGTGGTCGGACACAGCCTGGGCGGACTGGCCCTGCGCGCCTGGTGGCAGGCGCACGGCGCGCAGGACGCCGGCGTGGCCCGCTTCATCACCCTGGGCACGCCGCACCAGGGCACGCGCCTGGCCAGACTGGCGCGCAGCGTGGCCGCGCTGGACATGCGCCCGGACAGCGATTTCCTGCAGCGCACCCGACAGCACATCGACCGCCACGGCCTGCCCCCCGCGCTGGCCTGGCTGACGCCAACCGACCCGCTGGTCACCCCGGCCAGTGCCGCCGCCCTGGCCGCTCCCGCCGTGGGGCCCGCTCCCGAAAACCGCATCACGACGCCATGCGGCCACAATGCCCTGCTGCTGCGCCCTGATCTGATGGATGAAGTTCTGGCGCTGACTCAGGCGCTGGATGCGCCTGCTGCGGCTCCGGCCTTCGAACCCGCGCCCTGAAGGGCCTCCTGCCTGCCCCGATCCGCCATGCCAATCGCCCTGTCCAAGCCCCGCGTGACGCCCCTTCTGGCTCCCCTGATTGCTGCGGCGCTGCTGGCCGGCTGCCAGCGCAACAGCGCCCCGGCCGACGCTGAGGCGCCAGCACAAGGGGCGGCCCCGCCCGCTGCAGCTGCCAGTGCGGCCGAAACCGACCAGTTCTTCGGCCTGTACTGGCGCGAAGGCTCGCGCGACCTGTTCAGCGCCTGCGGCCAGGCCGAGGTTTACCAGCTCAGCGCCGACCCGCCGCTGCTGAACCAGCTGCGCCAGGCGCGCGGCCAGCTGGACGAAGGAACGCCGATTTTTGTCCACCTGCAGGCCAGCGCGGAAACCTCGATGGAGGAAATCCCGCCCGGCAGTGACAGCCCGGATGCCGATGCGGCCCCGTCGGCCCCGGAACCTGCGGCCAATGGCAAGGCCGCCACCGCCCCCAAAACGACCCAGCCCGCCAAAACCCCGCAGGATTCCGCTGCGAGTGACGCCGACGATCCCGACACCGGCTACAGCAACCGCCTGCAGGTGCAGTCGCTGCTGGAGCACAGCACCACGCTGCCCGCCGACTGCCAGGACGACACGCGCGCCCTGTGGGCCGATCAGGCGCCTGACGACGATGCGCCGCCGGACGACGCCAAAGCCGCCCGCAAGCCCTGAGCCCGCATGGCGCGTCAGGCCCGGCTGAGCTTCCCCCGGCTGCCGCACTGGCTGGTGCAGCGTGGGCACAGCGGCCGGCCGGTGTTCGTGGACGCCGAGGACCAGCGCCTTTACCTGGGGCACCTGGTCGATTCGTGCCGCCTGCAGTCGGTCGAGCTGCACGCGCTGGCGCTGCTGCCCCACGAAATCCACCTGCTACTGACCCCGCAGGACGCGTCCGGCATCAGCCAGGCGCTGCACCGCACCGGCAGCCGCTACAGCGCGCCCTTCAACCGCCGCCACGGCCGCAGCGGCACGCTGTGGGACGGGCGCTTCCGCCTGGCGGTTCTGGCGCCGGACCGGGTGCTCGCGGTGATGGCGCACATCGAGCTCGCCCCCGAGCGCGCCAGCCTGTGCGCCAGCGCCGGGCAGTACGGCTGGAGCAGCGCTCCCGTCCATCTGGGCCAGACCGGCGCGCTGGACTGGCCCCCCGGCTGGCTCAGCCCGCCGCCCGCGTGGTGGGCGCTGGGCAACACGCCCTTCGAGCGCGAAGCCGCCTGGCGCCAGCGTCTGCAGCAGGCCCGCGAAGCTGGCCCGGCCACCACCGAGGCGCTGGAGCGCAGCCTGCGCAGCGGCGTTCTGGGCGACGCGGCCTTTGTGGCCGAACTGCAGCGCCAGACGCCCCGGCCGCTGACGCGCGCGCCAGTGGGTCGCCCGCGACGCGAATAAAGTTCGTCCCCAATTTAATTCCAGATTCAATTGCGACGCAGCAAATTAGAGCGCGTCCCCAATTAATAAAGATCGGACGGGCGTTGTGCAGCCGTGCTGCGCTGCAGTATCCTTGCGCCATTCACGATAGACCCTGATTCCGTCAGGGTCAGACCAGTCAGACATCAACGGCGGGAGAAGCCATGACCACCCCTTCAACTCCTTCAGCAGTTCACGCCCAGGACGCCGCGCTGGCCCAGGCGCACGCCCACGGCCTGTATCAGCCCAGCCAGGAAAAAGACGCCTGCGGCGTGGGCTTTGTCGCCCACATCAAGGGCCAGGGCGCGCACAGCATCGTGCAGCAGGGCCTGAAAATCCTGGAGAACCTCGACCACCGCGGTGCAGTCGGCGCCGACCAGCTGATGGGCGACGGCGCGGGCATCCTGCTGCAGATTCCGGACGCTTTCTTCCGCACCGAAATGGCCGCGCAGGGCATCGAACTGCCGCCGCCGGGCGAATACGGCGTGGGCATGATTTTCCTGCCTAAAGAACACGCCAGCCGCCTAGCCTGCGAGCAGGAACTCGAGCGCGCCGTCAAGGCCGAAGGCCAGGTGCTGCTGGGCTGGCGCGACGTGCCGGTGGACACGGCCATGCCGATGTCGCCGCGCGTGCGCGAAAAAGAGCCCGTGATCCGCCAGATTTTCATCGGGCGCGGCGCGGACATCATCGTGCCCGACGCGCTGGAGCGCAAACTCTACGTCATCCGCAAGACCGCCAGCAGCGCCATCCAGGACTTGAACCTGACGCACAGCCGCGAGTATTACGTGCCCAGCATGAGCTGCCGCACCATCATCTACAAGGGCCTGCTGCTGGCCAACCAGGTCGGCCAGTACTACCTGGATCTGCAGCAGCCCAGCGTGACCTCGGCCTTCGCGCTGGTGCACCAGCGCTTCTCGACCAACACCTTCCCCGAATGGCCGCTGGCCCACCCCTACCGCATGGTGGCGCACAACGGCGAGATCAACACCGTCAAGGGCAACTTCAACTGGATGCGCGCCCGCGAAGGCGTGATGAAATCGCCCGTGCTGGGCGAAGATCTGCCCAAGCTCTACCCGATCAGCTTCGAGCACCAGTCGGACACGGCCACCTTTGACAACGCCATCGAGCTGCTGACCATGGCCGGTTACCCGCTGGCCCACGCCGCGATGATGATGATCCCCGAAGCGTGGGAGCAGCACGAGGCCATGGACCCGCGCCGCCGCGCCTTCTACGAATACAACGCCGCCATGATGGAGCCCTGGGACGGCCCAGCCGCCATGGTCTTCACCGACGGCAAGCAGATCGGCGCCACGCTGGACCGCAACGGCCTGCGCCCGGCACGCTACTGGATCACCGACGACGACCTGGTCGTCATGGCTTCCGAGGCCGGCGTGCTGCCCTTCCCCAGCACCAAAGTCGTCAAGAAATGGCGTCTGCAGCCGGGCAAGATGTTCCTGATTGATCTGGAACAGGGCCGCATCATCCAGGACGACGAGCTGAAAAACCAGTTCGCCCAGGCCAAGCCCTACAAGCAGTGGGTGGACAACGTGCGCATCCGCCTGGACGAAATCGAACCCGGCGACGGCCCCGCGCCCGCCGCGCTGGAGCTGCTGCGCGCCCAGCAGGTGTTTGGCTACACGCAGGAAGACAGCAAGTTCCTGCTCGCGCCCATGGCGCAGAACGGCGAGGAAGCCATCGGCTCGATGGGCAACGACAGCCCGCTGGCCGTGCTGTCGCAGCGCAGCAAGCCGCTGTACAGCTACTTCCGCCAGCTCTTCGCGCAGGTGACCAACCCGCCGATCGACCCGATCCGCGAAGCCATCGTGATGTCGCTGAACAGCTTCATTGGCCCCAAGCCCAACCTGCTGGACATCAACGCGGTCAACCCGCCGATGCGTCTGGAGGTGTCGCAGCCGGTGCTGACTTTTGACGACATGGCCCGCCTGCGCGCCATCGAAAAGCACACCAACGGCAAGTTCAAGGCCTGCACGCTGAGCATCACCTACCCGCTGGCCTGGGGCAAGGAAGGCATCGAGGCCAAGCTGGCCAGCCTGTGCGCCGAGGCCGTCGATGCGCTGCGCAGCGGCCACAACATCCTGATCCTGAGCGACCGCGCGGTCAGCCCGCAGCAGGTGGCGATTCCGGCGGCGCTGGCGCTGTCGGCCATCCACCACCACCTGGTGCGCACCGGCCTGCGCACCACCGCCGGTCTGGTGGTGGAAACGGGCTCCGCGCGCGAGGTCCACCACTTCGCCGTGCTGGCGGGCTACGGCGCCGAAGCCGTCCACCCCTGGCTGGCGCTGGACACCATCGCGCAGATGCACAAGGATCTGCCGGGCGACCTGAGCGCCGACAAGGCCATCTACAACTACGTCAAGGCGATCGGCAAAGGCCTGTCCAAGATCATGTCCAAAATGGGCGTGAGCACCTATATGTCTTACTGCGGTGCGCAGCTCTTCGAGGCCGTGGGCCTGAACCGCGACCTGGTCGGCAAGTACTTCCGGGGCACGCCGACGCAGATCGAGGGCGTGGGCGTGTTCGAGCTGGCGCAGGAAGCCATCAACAACCACCTGCGTGCCTTCAGCGACGACCCGGTGCTGGCGCAGATGCTGGACGCGGGCGGCGAATACGCCTGGCGCGCGCGCGGCGAAGAGCACATGTGGACGCCGGACGCCATAGCCCGGCTGCAGCACGCCACGCGCTCGGGCCAGTTCGGCACCTACAAGGAATACGCGCAGATCATCAACGACCAGAGCCAGCGCCAGATGACGCTGCGCGGCCTCTTTGAGTTCCGCATCGATCCGGGCAAGGCCATTGCGCTGGACGAGGTCGAGCCCGCCACAGAAATCGTCAAGCGCTTCGCCACGGGCGCGATGTCCATGGGCTCGATCAGCACCGAGGCGCACACCACGCTGGCCATCGCCATGAACCGCATCGGCGGCAAGAGCAACACCGGCGAAGGCGGCGAAGACCCGGCGCGCTACCGCAACGAGCTGAAAGGCATCCCCATCGTGGCGGGCACCACGCTCAAATCCATCCTGGGCGACGACGTGGTCCAGGCCGATTACGTCCTGAAAGACGGCGACAGCCTGCGCAGCAAGATCAAGCAGGTGGCGTCAGGCCGCTTTGGCGTCACGACCGAATACCTGTGCGCCGCCGACCAGATCCAGATCAAGATGGCCCAGGGCGCCAAGCCTGGCGAAGGTGGCCAGCTGCCGGGCGGCAAGGTGTCGCAGTACATCGGCTTCCTGCGCTACTCGGTGCCGGGCGTGGGTCTGATTTCGCCGCCGCCGCACCACGACATTTACTCGATCGAGGATCTGGCGCAGCTCATCCACGATCTGAAAAACGTCAACCCGCGCGCCGACATCAGCGTCAAGCTGGTCTCGGAAGTGGGCGTGGGCACCATCGCAGCGGGCGTGGCCAAGGCCAAGGCCGACCACATCGTCATCGCCGGTCACGACGGCGGCACGGGCGCTTCGCCCTGGTCGTCGATCAAGCACGCGGGCAGCCCGTGGGAGCTGGGTCTGGCCGAAACGCAGCAGACCCTGGTGCTCAACGGCCTGCGCTCGCGGGTGCGCGTCCAGGCCGACGGCCAGATGAAAACCGGCCGCGACGTCGTCATTGCCGCGCTGCTGGGCGCCGACGAGGTGGGTTTTGCCACCGCGCCGCTGGTGGTCGAAGGCTGCATCATGATGCGCAAGTGCCACCTGAACACCTGCCCGGTGGGCGTGGCCACGCAGGACCCGGCGCTGCGCGCCAAGTTCACCGGCCAGCCCGAGCACGTCGTCAACTACTTCTTCTTCGTCGCCGAGGAAGCCCGCCAGATCATGGCGCAGCTGGGCGTGCGCACCTTTGACGAGCTGATCGGCCGCGCCGACCTGCTGGACACCCGCAAGGGCATCAGCCACTGGAAGGCGCAAGGCCTGGACTTCAGCCGCGTGCTGCACAAGGCGGTGGCGCCGCTGTACGAGGGCGAAACCCCCGTGCCCGACCACCACACCGAGGTGCAGGACCACAACCTGGGCCGCGCGCTCGACCACCGCCTGATCAGCCGCTGCCTGCCTGCGCTGGAGCGCGGCGAACAGGTCAAGATCATGGAGACCGCCACCAACGTCAACCGCACCGTCGGCGCCATGCTGTCGGGCGAGCTGATCCGCCGCCATCCCGAAGGGCTGGCTGACAACACCATCTACGTGCAGATGGAAGGCACGGGCGGGCAGAGCTTCGGCGCCTTCCTGGCGCGCGGCATCACCTTCTTCCTGGTCGGCGAAGCCAACGACTACACCGGCAAAGCGCTGTCGGGCGGCCGCATTGTGGTGCGCCCGCCGGTGGGCTTCCGGGGCCAGGCCGACAGCAACATCATCGTGGGCAACACGGTGCTGTACGGCGCCACGGGCGGCGAAGCCTATTTCAGCGGCGTGGCGGGCGAGCGCTTTGCCGTGCGCCTGTCGGGCGCCACGGCCGTCATCGAAGGCACAGGCGACCACGGCTGCGAGTACATGACCGGCGGCACCGTCGCCGTGCTGGGCGCGACCGGACGCAACTTCGCGGCCGGCATGTCGGGCGGCATCGCCTACGTCTTTGACGAGGATGGCCAGTTCGCCCAGCGCTGCAACACCAGCATGGTGGCGCTGGAGCCCGTACAGCCCGCCTCGGTGCAGCAGGAACAGGTCCAGGCCGGCACCAGCTATCTGCACCAGGGCCGCACCGACGAAGTGCAGCTGCGCGCCCTGCTGGAAGCCCATCACCAGTGGACGGGCAGCCGCAAGGCCCGCGACATCCTGGACCACTGGGCCGACAGCCGCAGCCAATTCGTCAAGGTCTTCCCGCACGAATACCGCCGTGCGCTGAAAGACATGGCGCAGGCCGCTGCCGCCACCGCAACATCCACCGCAGGCAGCGCCGCGCCCGTCCTGCAGAACCGCGCCTGAGCGCTCCGACCGCACACGAAGGAATCACCATGGGAAGCATCACCGGATTCATGGAACACGAGCGCATCGAGGAAGGCTACCTCGACGTGCCCACGCGCCTGAAGGACTACAAAGAGTTCGTCATCGGCCTGACCCCCGAGCAGAGCAAAACACAGAGCGCGCGCTGTATGGACTGCGGCACGCCCTTCTGCAACAACGGCTGCCCGGTCAACAACATCATTCCCGACTTCAACGACCTGGTGTACCGCGACCAGTGGCGCCACGCGCTGACGGTGCTGCACAGCACCAACAACTTCCCCGAGTTCACCGGCCGCATCTGCCCCGCCCCGTGCGAGGCCGCCTGCGTGGTCAACGTGAACGCTCTGCCGGTGGGCATCAAATCCATCGAACACGCCATCATCGACCGGGGCTGGGAAGAGGGCTGGATCACGCCGCAGGTGCCCGCCGTCAAGACGGGCCGCAAGGTCGCGGTGGTCGGATCCGGCCCGGCCGGCCTGGCCGCCGCCCAGCAGCTGGCGCGGGCCGGTCACAGCGTGACGGTGTTCGAAAAGAACAGCCGCATCGGCGGCCTGCTGCGCTACGGCATCCCCGATTTCAAGCTGGAAAAATCGCACATCGACCGCCGCATCGCTCAGATGCAGGACGAGGGCGTGGTTTTCCGGACCGGCGTGCTGGTCGGCGAATGGCCCAAAGACGGCTCGGGCAGCAAGGTCACCAATGACGCGCAGACCACGCTGTCGGCGGCCGATCTGCAGCGCGATTTCGACGCCGTGCTGCTGTGCGGCGGATCGGAGCACAGCCGCGATCTGCCCGTGCCGGGGCGCGAGCTGGACGGCATCCACTTCGCCATGGAATTCCTGCCGCAGCAGAACAAGGTCAACGCGGGCGACAAGCTGAAAAAGCAGCTGCGCGCCGACGGCAAGCACGTCATCGTCATCGGCGGTGGCGACACCGGCAGCGACTGCGTGGGCACGAGCAACCGCCACGGCGCCAAAAGCGTCACCCAGTTCGAGGTCATGCCCCGCCCGCCCGAGCAGGAAAACAAGCCCCTGGTCTGGCCCTACTGGCCGCTGAAACTGCGCACCAGCTCCAGCCACATCGAGGGCTGCGAGCGCGAGTTCGCCATCTCCACCACCGAATTCATCGGCGAAAAAGGCAAGGTCACCGGCCTGAAAACGGTCGAGATCGCCATGAAGAACGGCAAGCCCGAGCCCGTGGCCGGCACGGAAAAGACCTGGAAGGCGGACCTGGTTCTGCTCGCCATGGGCTTTGTCCACCCGGTCGCGCCGGTGCTGGAGGCTTTCGGTGTGGACAAGGACGCCCGGGGCAACGCCCGCGCCAGCACCGACGACAGCGGCGGCTATGCCACCAATGTCGCCAAAGTGTTTGCTGCAGGCGACATGCGCCGGGGCCAGAGCCTCGTCGTCTGGGCCATCCGCGAGGGCCGCCAGGCCGCGCGCGAAGTGGACCGCTTCCTGATGGGCTCGACGGTGCTGCCGCGCTAAAAAGCCCGCACTTCACGCCAAAACCGGCCGCACGAGAGTGCAGGCCGGTTTTTTTGTGTGGGCCTGACCCCGCTCACCCCCCGCCGACCACGGTCAGGTTGTCACGGTGGATCAGTTCGGGCTCCTGCGCGTGGCCCAGCAGGGCGGCGATCTGCGATGAGGGCTTGCGCGCGATCAGGCGGCATTCGGCGCTGGCGTAGTTGACCAGGCCACGGGCGATCTCCTGCCCGCCGGGCGCGCAGACGGCGATCACGTCGCCGCGCTGGAACTCGCCGACGACCTGCGTCACGCCAATCGGCAGCAGGCTTTTGCCGCCGCTGACCAGCTGGCGCACGGCGCCGTCGTCCACCGTGATGCGGCCGCGTAGCTGCAGGTGGTTGGCCATCCACTGCTTGCGCGCCGCGTGCTTGGCCGTGGCGGCGTACAGATGGGTGCCGATGGCTTCGCCGCGGGCCAGGCGCGGCAGCACGTCGGGCTCGCGGCCCCAGGCGATGACGGTGCTGGTGCCGCTGCCCGCAGCGCGGCGTGCGGCCAGGATTTTGGTCAGCATCCCGCCCGTGCCCACGCTGGAGCCCGCGCCGCCCGCCATCGCTTCCAGCTCCGGCCGGCCGGCCTGGGCCTCGTGGACAAACTGCGCGTCCGGGTTCTTGCGCGGGTCAGCGGTGTAGAGGCCCGGCTGGTCGGTGAGGATGACGTAGGCGTCGGCCTCGATCAGGTTGGCGACCAGCGCGCCCAGGGTGTCGTTGTCGCCGACCTTGATCTCGTCGGTGACCACCGTGTCATTCTCGTTAACCACGGGCACCACGCGCATGCGCAGGAGCGTCAGCAGCGTGGCGCGGGCGTTGAGATAACGCTCGCGGTCGGCCATGTCGGCGTGCGTCAGCAGAATCTGCGCGCTGGCCAGGCCCCGCTCCTTGAGCTGGCTTTCGTACATGTGCACCAGGCCCATCTGCCCGACGGCGGCGGCGGCCTGAAGCTCCGGGATGCCGGTGGGCCGCTTGCGCCAGCCCAGGCGTTTCACGCCCTCGGCGATGGCGCCGCTGGAGACCATCACCACCTCGGCGCCGCCCTCGATCAGCGCGGCGATCTGCTCGGACCAGGTGGCGATGGCCGTGGCGTCCAGGCCCTTGCCGCCGTCGGTGACCAGGCTGGAGCCCACTTTCACCACCCAGCGGCGGGCGCCCTTGAGCGAGTGGGACACGGGTTCAGCAGCAGCGGTGTTCATGGCGAAGGCGGGCACAGACAAAGGCCCCGACGGGGCGGATGCGGCATTATCGGCGATGCCGCTGCCGCATCCCACCCGCACCCTCGCGGGGTCAGCGCCCGGCGCTCAGTGCTTCGGGGGCACAGCGTCGGGAGCGGGCTCGCCGCGCGTCTTCCACATCGAATACAGCACGCCGCCCAGGATCAGGCCGAAGGTGACCGTCAGCGACACCACCGCCGGAATCTTGCCGATGAAGCCCACCAGGAAGATCTTCCCGCCGATGAAGACCAGCACCAGCGCCAGCGCCACCTTCAGGTACTTGAAGCGGTGGATCATGGCGGCCAGCGCAAAGTAGAGCGCGCGCAGGCCCAGCACCGCGAAGATGTTGCTGGTGTAGACGATGAAGGGGTCGGTGGTGATGGCGAAAATGGCCGGGACCGAATCCACCGCGAAAATCAGGTCAACGAACTCGATCAGGCACAGCGCCAGAAACAGCGGCGTCACCCAGGTCACCAGACGGCCCGTGGCCGGATCGGGCTGCTTCACGAAGAAGGCCTTGCCCTGCAGCCCGGGCGTGACGCGCAGGTGGCGGCGCAGGAACTTCAGGATCGTGCTGTCCTCCAGGTTGTGCTCGTCATCGCCACCCATGCGCAGCATCTTGATGCCGGTGAACACGAGGAAGGCGCCAAACAGGTAAAGCACCGCGCTGAACTCGCTGACCAGCGCCGCGCCCAGGCCGATCATGATGCCGCGCAGGACGATCACGCCCAGAATGCCCCAGAACAGCACCCGGTGCTGCAGCGCACGCGGGATGGCGAAAAAGCCAAAAATCATGGCGATGACGAAGACGTTGTCCATCGAGAGCGATTTCTCGATGACGAAGCCCGTCAGGTACTCGGTCGCCGCCTGCGCGCCCAGGCTGTGCCAGACCCAGACGCCAAACAGCAGCGCCACCGAGATATAGCCCGCCGACAGCAGCAGGCTCTCGCGCACGCCGATTTCGCGCTCCTCTTTGTGCAGCACGCCCAGATCGAGCGCCAGCAGCACGATGACGACGGCGACAAAACTCAGCCACAGGCCGGTGGGCGTGCCCAGAAACGGCGTCTGCAGCCAGGGGATCAATGCGTCCATGCGCACTCCTTGAAGTGTTGTTGAGGATGCCGCCGCTATCGGCAGCCCGGCCGCGATGATGAAGCCCCGCGCCGCGAAGTCACAGCAGCAAAGGCCAGAGTCAGACTTCGCCCAAAGCGGAGGATGGCGCAGCAGAAGCTGGCGCGGCCGCACGCGCCGCCCACTCGCCCGGGCTGCAGCCGTGGTGGTGGCGGAAGGCGCGGCAGAAGTAGCTGTGGCTGGCGTAGCCGCAGGCCCAGGCGATGGCTTTGCCTGCGCCTTCGCCTTGCTCCAGCAGGCGCACGGCGCGCTGCATGCGCAGGCGGGTGATGTGCGCGGCCAGCGGCTCGCCCATGTGCTGGCGGAACACGCTGGAGAGATGATCCGGCGTGCAGCCCACCTGCTGCGCCAGGCTGCGCACGCTGAGTGTCGGGTCGCCCAGACGGTTCTGCAGCCAGACGCGAACGCGGGGCAGCCAGGGCGGTTCGTCCAGCGCGGCGCCTGGCGCAGCGGGCTGATCCAGCACCGCCAGCACGCCCGCCAGCGCAGCGGCGATCAGGGCGCGGCGCTGGGTCTCCTGCCAGGGGCCGGGCGGCACGCGGGCGGCCTCCTGCAGCCAGTGCTCGACCTGCAGCGCGGCAGGCCCGGACGCCGACACCAGATGCGCGATGCCCGGCTTGCCGGGCGAGACCTGCCGCGCCCAGTGGCTGTCCAGGCGCCCGCCTTCGGCGTAGACGACGGCGTTGCCGAACACGCCTGCGCCGGCCTCGTCACCCACGCGCTCATCGTGGCGCCACTGCGGCGGCACCAGCAGCAGCTCACCCGCCGAGAGGCGCAGCGTGCCGGTGTCAAAGCCAAACACCGTCCAGCCCGAGACCTGCACAAACAGCTCGGGCACCAGGTGGAAGTGGCCGGGGCGAGGCCTGTCATCCGTGCCCGGCAGCCGTCCTGCCGCTGGGCCGGGACTGCGCAGCGGCCAGTCGCCCCGGTTCAGACCCGCCAGCGCGCGGGTCAGGGCCTGCGTCAAAGCGTCCGCAAGGCCCGGATCAGGCGGCATGACGACATCTCGGATTTTGAACATTGTTCCGGGATATGTGCTGATTAATCTGCTTGAAGCTCACTGGCAGCTCTTTTAATCTGTCATGGAATTTGAACACAAGCCACCTGCAACTCCCACACCGCCATGAAACAAGACCGCCTGAACGTCATCGTCTGGAACGAATTCGAACACGAGCGCGAGAACCCCGCCATACGCGCCATCTACCCCGAAGGCCTGCACGCCACCATCGCCGACGGCCTGCGCCGTACGCCGCTGCTGGGCCGGGGCGCGGTGCCGCTGGAGGTGGGCATCGCCACTCTGGACCAGCCCGAGCATGGCCTGACGCAGGAGCGCCTGGACGCCTGCGACGTGCTGCTGTGGTGGGGCCACAAGGCGCACGGCAAGGTCAGCGACGCCGTGGTCGAGCGTGTGCAGCGCCGCGTGCTGGAGGGCATGGGGCTGATCGTGCTGCATTCGGGGCATTTTTCGAAGATTTTCCGCCGCCTGATGGGCACGAACTGTTCGCTGAAATGGCGCGAAGCGCACGAGAAAGAGCGCCTGTGGGTGATCGAGCCCAGCCACCCCATCGCAGCCGGTCTTGGCGAATACTTCGAGCTGCCTCACGAGGAAATGTACGGCGAGCGCTTTGACATCCCCGCGCCGGACGAGCTGGTCTTCACCTCGTGGTTCGAGGGCGGCGAGGTCTTCCGCTCGGGCTGCTGCTGGCAGCGCGGGCACGGGCGCGTGTTTTACTTCCGCCCCGGCCACGAGGCCTATCCCACCTATTTCGACGCCAACGTGCAGCGCGTGCTGGCCAACGCCGTGCAGTGGGCCGCGCCCCGCGTCACCATCGCCGATGTCTGCCCCAACACCGCGCCGCTGGAAGTGCTCAGCGAGAAATCCGGCCGCTTCGCCACGGCCGGCGTGCTGCAGACCCGCAGCGATCTGGAGTGAGCCATGAGTGCCACCAACGACTACCAGGCCCAGGCCGCCCAAACCCACCCGGGCCTGACGCCGCACAATCCAGCCCCTTCGGCGGATCCGGGCCGCCGCCTGCGCGTGGCCGTCGTGGGTCTTGGCATAGGCCGCATGCACATCGAAGGCTGGCGCCAGCATCCGCAGGTGGATGTGGTTGCCATCGCTGATGCCGACGCGGCGCGGCTGGAGCAGGTGGGCGAGCAGTTCGGCATCGCCGCTCGCTACGCCAGCCTGAGCGAACTGCTGGCCGCCCAGAATTCGTTGCACAAGTCGGCTGCGCCGCTGGACGCCGTCAGCATCTGCACGCCCAACGCCTTCCACCGTGAGCTGACGCTGCAGGCGCTGGCCGCAGGCTGCCACGTGCTGTGCGAAAAGCCGATGGCGATGAGCGCCGCCGAGGCGCGCGAGATGCTGGACGCCGCCGAAAAAGCCCAGCGGCGGCTGATGATCAATTTCTCCTACCGCTTCAGCGCGGCCACGCAGGCCATCAAGGCGCAGGTGGACGCGGGCGTGTTTGGCGATTTTTACTTCGGCCGCACCGTCTGGCACCGCCGCCGGGGCATGCCCGGCTTTGGCGGCTGGTTTGGCCAGAAAGCGCTGGCGGGCGGCGGCCCGCTGATCGACCTGGGCGTGCACCGCCTGGATCTGGCGCTGTGGCTGATGGGCTATCCCAAGCCCGTCTGGGTGATGGGCAGCGCCTACAACCCGATTGCCGGGCCACTGGCCGCCGCCTCGGGCCAGGCGTTTGATGTGGAAGACCTGGCCGCTGGCTTCATCCGCTTCGAGAACGGCGCCACGCTGGCCATCGAGGCCTCGTGGGCCGCGCACATCCGCGAAGCCGAACTGATGGAAACCCGCCTGCTGGGCACCAAAGCCGGGCTGCTGCAGCGCAATCTGAACGAGACCTACCAGTTTCAGGCCGAAATCTTCAGCGACCAGCACGGCAGCGCCACCGACACCCTGCTGCGCACGCCCACGGGCACCGCGCTGTCGGCCATGCACCACTACGCCAGCGCCATCCTGTCGGACACGCCGCACGACGCCGACGGCCACCAGGGCTGGGTGGTGATGCAGATTCTGGACGCGCTCTATGCCAGCGCACGCAGCGGGGCGCCGGTGCAGATTACGGCCTGACACGGCCCATCGGTCAGAGCGCCAGCGTTGCGGTCAGATCGCCCATGGGCTTCTGACCGCGCGCGCGCATGGCGGCGTCGCGGTGCACCAGCCCGTCGAGTGGCTGCAGAGCGAAGGTGCGTGTGATCAGCCGCAGGATGGAGCCCGTGTCGTAGACCGTGTGGTCGACCACACCGTGCCGCGCCATCGGCGAAATCACCAGCGCCGGAATGCGCGTGCCCGGGCCCCAGCGATCGCCCTGAGGCGGTGCCACGTGATCCCACCAGCCCCCGTTCTCGTCCACGGTCACGACGATGACCATGTTCTTCCACTGCGGGCTGGCCTGCAGGCTCTTGATGCAGTGCGCGATGTGGCGGTCGCCCGAAGCCACGTCGGCGTAGCCCGCGTGCAGGTTCAGATTGCCCTGGGGCTTGTAGAAGGTGACCGGGGGCAGACGCCCGGCCTCCGCGTCAGCCAGGAAGTGGTTGGTGCGCGACTCGTCGCCCAGCCCCCCGTCGCGCAGGCGGCGCTGGCGCGCCTGAGGATGCTCTGGCCCCAGGTTGCGAAAGTAGTTGAAGGGCTGGTGGTGATACTGGAAATTGGGGATTTTGGGAATGCCGTCCGAGTCCTTGTACTCGTCGATGGTCGCCTGCCACGCGCCTGAATACCAGGCCCAGTCGATGCCTTTGCGGTCCAGCCGGTCGCCGATGTGCTCGTGCGTCTGCGGCACCAGCACCATGGGATCGTCCGGTTTGGCGTAATCCGGGCGGCTGCGGTCGCGGGTCCAGGTGGGCCAGTAGGGTGGCGCCATGGTGTTGACGGCGTAACCGTCGGGCGTGAGCGCGCTGGGGCCAAACTGGGGCGGGCCGTCCATGGCGCTGGCCGGGCTGCCAGCGGCAGGCTCCAGCCAGGGGCTGAGCGGATCGCCGCCGCGTGTGCGCGCCACCTGCGTGCGCGCCACCGAATTCATCACATCCGGGTAGAAAGGCACCGCCGCCGAAACCAGATACTGGTGGTTCAGGAATGAGCCGCCAAACGCGCCCTGGAAAAAGTTGTCGCACAGCACGTTCTCGCGGGCGACATCCCACAGGCGCAGGTTGTAGCGCGTGTCGCTGTAGTGGCCCATGGTCAGCGCGCCAGAATCGGCCCAGGCGACAAAGCCGTCGTTTTTGCCGCCGTTGATCTGCATCTGGTTCTGGTAGAACACATGCCACAGATCGCGCGTGACCAGGCCCAGCGGCAGTGGCTCGCCGTTCGGCCCCTGCAGCGGGAAAGGCGCGTTGGGGCGGCGATCCTGGTACTGCTGGCCGCCCGGGTAAGTGACGCCGTCTATCGTCTGGTCCTTGATCAGCATGCCTTTCCAGATCGGCGGCAGCACCGCCAGCAGCTGGCCGTCGCGGTCGCGCTGCATGTAATCGGTGTGCTGCAGCGCCGACAGCGGGCGCTCGACGCCGGGGAAATCGCCAAACAGGTTGTTGAAGCTGCGGTTTTCGGCGTAGATCACGACGATGGTTTTGACCTCGGCCGCCAGCGCGCGGTCCAGTGCAGCACCCGTGCGGGGCGCGCGGGCTGTGTGCCGCTGTGGGGCGGCCTGTGCGCTGGGCAAGGCCGCCTGGGCGGCGCCCAGCGCGGCCAGACTGCCCAGGAATCGGCGGCGGCTGGGGGCGGGCGTGGAGTCAGAATCAGAAGTCATGGCAGTTCCTTGCGGCAGTCGATGGCAGTCGGCAAAACCGTCAGCATGACCTGGAGCCATGAAAAAAATATGACACCGCAGCGCACCCGCACTGCTGATTTTTCATGCCTGAACGCAAAAAAACGGCAGGCCTTGCGACCTGCCGTTTTCATCAGCACAGATTTGTCCGCCGCAGCGGGAAAATCACTTCTTCTTGCTGTCGGTGCGCGACTGCTCGTTCTCGCCCCACATCGCGTTCATGACGGCCAGCAGGATGGCGAAACCCACGCCCAGCACCCAGGTGAAGTACCACATATGAAATCCTTTCAGGAGGGGTTGGCGGTCAGTAGACCGTGTGCTGGTTTTCGCGGATGTAGGCGGCGGTGACCTTGCCCCGCATCACCGCATAGGCCCAGCTGGTGTAGATCAGGATGATGGGCACGAAAATCACCGCAACGACCAGCATGATGCCCAGGGTGAGGTGGCTGGACACGCTGTCCCACAGCGTCAGGCTGGCGTTCAGCATGGTGCTGGACGGCATGACGAAGGGGAACATGCTGGCGCCGGCCGTGCCGATCACACCGGCTATGGCCAGCGACGAGGCCACGAAAGCCAGCAGCGTGCGACCCGCGCGGGCCAGCACCACGGCGCCCAGCGCCCCGGCCACGCCAAGAATCGGCAGCACCCACAGCAGCGGCACGGCGGCGTAGTTGGCCATCCAGGCGCCCGCTTCGCGCACCACGGTCTTGTCCAGCGGTGCCGCCAGAGTATCGGTGACCACGGGCGAGGTGATGCGGTAGCCGTCAATGGCCTGCAGCCACACGCCGGCGCCGATGAAGGTCACGACCATCAGCAGCCCCATGACGGTGACGGCGGTGATGGCGCGGCGCTGCACGTCGCCCTCGGTGCGGTGCGCCAGGTAGGTGGCGCCCTGCAGCGTGATCATCGCCGTGCTGACCACCCCGGCCAGCAGCGCGAAGGGGTTGAGCAGGGCCCAGAAGCTGCCGGTGTAGGTCGAAACCATGCGGTCATCAAACTGGAAGGGCACGCCCTGCAGCAGGTTGCCAAACGCCACGCCGAAAATCAGCGGCGGCACGGCACCCCCGATGAACAGGCCCCAGTCCCAGGTGTTGCGCCAGGTGGGGTTGTTGATCTTGCTGCGGTAGTCAAAGCCCACCGGACGGAAGAACAGCGCCCACAGCACCGCCAGCATGGCCCAGTAAAAGCCGCTGAAGGCTGTGGCGTACACCAGCGGCCAGGCCGCAAAAATGGCGCCACCGCCGGTGATGAACCAGACCTGGTTGCCGTCCCAGTGCGGGGCCACGGTGTTGATGACCACGCGGCGCTCGACGTCGGATTTCCCGACGAAGGGCAGCAGCGTGCCCACGCCCATGTCGTGGCCGTCCATGATGGCGAAGCCGATCAGCAGAACGCCCACCAGCAGCCACCAGATCACCTTGAGGGTGGTGTAATCAAAAATAAAGTCGATCATGATGTCGTGTCCTTGAGGCTCAGGCGTGGCGGGCTTCGAGTTCGTAGCGGCCCGTTCCCAGGCTGCCCGGGCCCTGACGGGCAAACTTGACCATCAGGTACATCTCGACGATCAGGAAGACGGTGTACAGCCCGACAAAGCCCGCCAGCGAGCCCCACAGGCTGGCCACGCTCAGGGTGGAGGTGCTCAGGTACGTGGGCAGCACGCCGTAGATCGTCCAGGGCTGACGGCCGTATTCGGCGACAAACCAGCCCATTTCGCAGGCGATCCAGGGCACGGGCAGCATCCACAGGTTGAGCTTGAGCAGCAGCGGATTCTTCTCGAACGTGCCCTTGAGCGACACCCAGAACGACAGGCCCAGCGAAAGCAGCATGGCCAGACCCAGCGCCACCATCAGGCGGAAGGACCAGAACATCGGCGCCACGCGCGGCACGGTGTCGTCCACGGCCTTTTGCACCATCGCAGGCGTGGCCTGCTTGACGTCGGCCACGTAGCGCTTGAGCAGCAGACCAAAACCGAGGTTGGCCTTGTGCTCTTCGAAGAGCGCCCGGGCCTGGGTGTTGCTGCGGTCCTTGCGCAGGGCGTCCAGCGCGTCCACGGCGATGGCGCCGCTGACAATGCGCTCGCGGTTGCGCGCCTTGATGTCGTGGATGCCCGGAATCTGCTTGTCCAGCGAGCGCGTGCCGATCAGGCCCATCACCCACGGGACTTCGATTTCCCAGTCGTTTTTCTGCTCGGCGTCGTTGATGCCGGCCACCAGCGCCAGGCCAGCCGGAGCGGGTTTGGTTTCCCACATGGCTTCGATGGCCGCCATTTTGGTCTGCTGCGCCTCGGCCACGGTGTAACCCGATTCATCGCCCAGCACGATCACGCTCAGCACCGACGCCAGGCCGAAGGCCGACGCCACGCGGAAGCTCGCCTTGGCGAAATCGACGTTGCGGCGCTTGATCAGGTACCAGCTCGACAGGCCCAGCACAAACATCGACGCCGTGACATAGCCCGCCGACACGGTGTGCACGAACTTGGCCTGCGCATCCGGGTTGAAAAGAATCTGCCAGAAGCTGACCATTTCCATGCGCATGGTCTCGTAGTTGAACTCGGCGCCGACCGGGTTCTGCATCCAGCCGTTGGCGATCAGGATCCACAGCGCCGACAGGTTGGTGCCCAGCGCCAGCAGGATGGTCACCATCAGGTGCTGCACCTTGCTCAGGCGGTCCCAGCCGAAGAAGAACAGACCGATCATGGTCGATTCCAGGAAGAAGGACGTCAGCCCCTCGATGGCCAGCGGGGCGCCAAAAATGTCGCCCACGTAGTGCGAGTAATAGGCCCAGTTCGTGCCGAACTGGAACTCCATCGTGATGCCCGTGGTCACGCCCAGGGCAAAGTTGATGCCAAAGAGCTTGCCCCAGAACTTGGTCATGTCTTTCCACATGACTTTTCCGGTCATCACGTACACCGTTTCCATGATGACCAGGATCCAGACCATGCCCAGCGTCAGGGGCACGAACAGAAAGTGGTACATCGCGGTGGCGGCGAACTGCAGTCGCGACAGGTCCACCAGTTCATCTGAGATCATGGATTCACTCCTTGGGTCTTGCTGCATCCCGGTCAACACCGGGTTAACACCAAGATTCTGAGATATCCCTGTCCAAAAAGGGACATGCCAGAGTAGCGCCCTCCGGTATTACGGCGGCAAAACAGGGGGTGCGGCCCCGGGGGGGACCAACCCGGTGGTGGATTTACAACAGACGGCGCTCCAGAGGCCCTGGCGGCAGGGCCCCGGTGGCACATCGCCCCTGGGTTTTGCGGTGAAGCGCCGATAACCCCGTTAACGACGGGCCACGCCCGCCACTTCGCCGGATCGCGCCATGAAACTGAAACCCCTTCTCTGCTCTCTCCTGCTGCTGCCGCTGCTGGCCGGCTGCGAACAGCTGGGCCTTGAATCCATGCAGAGCATGGCCCGCAAACAGGATACTGAAGGCAAGGCGGTGGGCGGCGCCTGCCGCCAGGCCGGGCGCGCCATCGAGGACTGCTACACGCTGAACCGCAAGATGTCGCGTGCCCCGATCTACGAAGGCTGGCGCGAAATGGACGGCTACATGCGCGAGAACAAGCTCGAGGCCACGCCGCCCAAGCTCGATCCCCAGGTCCAGGTGGCCACAGCCCAGCCCGCCTCAGCCGCTGCCGCAGGCGATGCGCACAAGGCCGACAGCGCCCCGGCCCCGGCCACGCGCACCGCCTGGTCGCCCGAAGCGGCGCGCAGCACGGGCGGCGCCCACGCCAGCGACAGCGTCTGGAGCTCGCGCACAGACCGCCACGACACGCGCGAATCCCACGACACCCGCGTCAGTGCCGCTCCAGCGTCTGCGGCCAGCACACCCTCCGACAAACGCCTGAGCGAGCTCGAAGAAGCCGCCCGCCGCATGGGCCTGAGCACTTCGGTCGTCCGCTGAACCGGCGGCGTGCCAAAAGCCAGGACTGCAAGGGATTTCCACAATGCGTCATCTGATACAAGCGGTGCAAAGCTGACACAATTGAAGTTGTGCGCAGGTTTGCGCCGCCGGTTTGACGCCTTGAGGCACTCTGGACAGAATGCGCCCATGATCAAAAATTTTCTCAGCACTTCCCTGGAGAATCTGGTGGTGCACAGCGTGCGCCAGGGCATACGGCCGGCCGCAGCACCCGCCGTGATCCGCCATATCTCGCGGCTGTCGGTGGCCAAGCGCGCCTCCGACATGCACCTGCCGGGCTGGTCGCTGGAAACCAGCGCCACCGCGCCCGGCCAGTTCAGCACCGCTCCTCACCCGCAGTACCTGCTGACCTTCGGTTTTCGTGCCGGACACGCGGTGGACGTCGACCTGATCGATCTTTCCGCCAAAACAACACCGGCCTGACGCCGCCCGCACGCCTCGGAGACATTCCATGCTGATCCTGCAATCGCCCCCCCACCCCGGTGACATCCTCAAGCACGATGTGCTGCCCGCCCTGGACATCAGCGTCACCGACGCCGCCGACCAGCTCGGCGTGACGCGTGTGGCGTTTTCGCGCCTGCTCAACGGACGCGCGGGTGTATCGCCCGAAATGGCCCTGCGTCTGGAGGCCTGGCTGGGCATCGAGAACGGTGGCCGCGCCGACGCGTGGGTGGCGCAGCAGGCCGCTTACGACCTGTGGAAAGCGCGCAAGGCGGGCAAGATCAAGGTGCAGAAGGTCAAGATCGCGGCCAAAACGCGGCCCGTGAAAGTGGCCCCGGGCAACTGAACCAGGCGGCGCCCCACAAAAAACCCCGCCGGGCCTTGCGGCCTGCCGGGGTTTTCTTCTGAGCGGATGAAATCAGAAGGCGTAATTCAGTCGCACATTGGCCGCAAACACATCGCGCGACTCGCCCGCATCCGGCTTGAAGCGCGAATAGCTGGCCGCAGGGGTGATCGTTGCGCCCGGGATATCCAGCAGAGGTATCGAGTAGGCGGTGTAAATCAGGGCCTCGTTGCCGCCCGACACCGCCACCGGGTTGCCGGCCCCATCGGTCGACGTAAAGCCCCCGAACTTGCCATACACCAGGCCCAGACCGAAGTTGCCCGCCACGGTGTTCAGACCCAGCGTCTTGCGCGACCGCAGCTGGGCGTAGCTCAGATTGATCATGGTGTCCGGGTTCAGCTGGTAACTGCCGCCTATCGCGCCACCCGTTGCCGAATCGCTGGGAACAGCAGCGACCGCGCGGGCAATCACCACCGCCCCCGTCGTATCGGTGACCGCTGGAACAGCCGCCGTCTCGTCGCGCCGGATGTATTCCAGACCCGCGCGCACGGTGACCGGCCCGGTCACATAAGTGAGCGCCGGACGCACGCCGCTCAGGCGGCCATCCCTGTTGCCTTTGCCTGCCACCAGGCCCAGCTCCGCAGTCAGTCCGGCAATACCCGTGTACTGTCCAGCGATGTGCAGATTGCTCTTGCTGACATTGTTCAGTCCGACCGAACGCCCGCGAAGCACATTGCCTTTGTAGAACTGGCCGCCCGAAGCCGTCACATCGAGGTTGTTGCTCAGCTGGTCGTTATCGCCATACGTGCGTTCCACGGCCACATCCTTGCCGGCAGGGAACAGGTCCATCGCCTCAAAACGGCCCAGCTTCACGTTCCACAGATTATTCCCGAAGGCGCCCCAGGCGTCGTCCACATAGGTTGTGCCGTCCGTCTGCAGACCCAGGGTGGCACGGCCAGAAACCAGGTATTCGCCGCGCGTGGCTTTGCCGTTGATGTTCAGTTCAACGCGCCCCGAGCTGTTGAAGGAACTGCCACCCAGCGGGCCGCCCAATGACGTGCCTGCCGAATGGCTGCGGTAAATATTGTTCAGCTCAAGGTTCGAATCAAACGTCACCTGAGCCATCGACACGCTGGACACGGTCAGGGCTGCAGCGGCAGCCAGCGATTTGACGATCTGTTTCATGGGGTCTTCCTGCTGAGTGAAAAGATAAAAATCGGGTCGGCGCCATCTTCACAATTTTTCCGAATACCGACTTATATCGATTGAATCATGTCAAAGCAGGGTGTTGAGACCAGGGGAAACCCGTTCTCGCGACGCATCACCAGGGCCCATAGCAAAGTCAGATCAGGCCATTGGCCCATCAAAGTACCTTTGAAATCAAATATTTGATAATTTTTTCGATGGTATGCGCCTAACGCATCAAACCCGAGGCTGGAGCCTGTTGCGTCAGCGCAATTTTGTCGCCACAGCACCACAATTCGTGATTCATAGTCCTCTTGATGCCATTAAAAAATTCAATCTATAAATTTATGATACTCAGTCTGTTGAAGCAGCTCACACGCTTGCCCATGAAAAAACCCCGCCGGGCCTTGCGGCCCGACGGGGTTTTTCTCTGACTGGGTGGAATCAGAATGCGTAGTTCACACGCACACGCGCTGCGACCTGGGTGTCGCTGCCGGTGTTCTTGCCGAAGCTCAGAGCGGGAGTGATCGTCGCGCCCTTGATATCCAGCAGCGGCAGGGAGTAAGCCGTGTACACCGCATAGCGCGAACGATTGGTGTCGGTGTTGCGGGCATAAACGGCGCCCAGACCGAAATCGCCCATCACGATGTTGGCGCCCAAAGCGCTGCGCTCTTTCTTCTTGGCGTAGTTGACGTTCACGTCAGTACCCACGCCCAGGTTGTACCCCAGCGACAGACCAAAGCCGGTGGCGCTCGAGCTGGGAACAGCGTCGCTGCCTGCAGCAGTAGTAATCGTCACGTTGCTGACCGATCCGTCAGGGTTGGTGATCGTACCGGGCAGGGTCGTGGCCGTCACGGCGCTCTTGCGCAGCGTGTTCACGTATTCAATACCGCCGCGCAGGGTCAGCGGACCGGTGGTGTAGGAGACAGCCGGACGGAGACCACGCACACGACCCGCGCCCGTGTCGTTGGCGTGCACAATACCCAGTTCGGCGCGCAGACCCGGCATGGGGTTCACGCCCAGAGCCGCATGCAGCTGGCCAGCACCCACGCGGCCACGCAGATCGTTGGCGTTGTAGCCAAAGGCATACTCGCTATCGCCCACCAGGCGCGCATCGACCACCAGGGTGTCTTTGCCCAGCGGGAACAGATCCATGGCCTCAAAGCGCCCCAGCTTCACATCCCACAGCTTGGTGCCGAACTGGCCCCAAGCATCATCCACAGCCGTCGTGCCATCGAGCTTCAGCAGCAGAGTGCCACGGCCAGCGACAAAATAGTTGTCTGCCAGTGATTTGCGGGCCGCCAGGTTCACTTCAACGCGGCCATCGGTGTCCACCGAATTGCTGTTGGAGGTGGCAGTCCTGTTGGTGATGGTGGGGTTCAGTTCCAGGTTGGCGTCCATGGTCACTTGGGCCATCGACACACCGGACACGGTCAGGGCTGCAGCGGCAGCCAGCACTTTGACGATCAGTTTCATGGGTTCTCCCTGATGGATGAAAGGATAAAAAGGGTCTGGTCCGTTCCTTGCTGGAACTTTTGTTAGAAACCTGACTCGCAATCATTGGATCATGCCGGTACTGCGTCATTGGCCTAGGGAAAACCCGCTCAAGTTGATGCAGTCTGTACCGAGCGAAGTCTTGCAAACCGACTCGTCTCCCAAAAAAAACCAATAAATCAACTGTTTGCACTTTTGATGATTGCGCAATCATCAGCCACAGCTCTTCGCACTTTTTCAGCGCTGAGCGCTTTCCTGTCGCGAGCACGCAACATTTCTTCACCCACGGCCCGTCCGTTTTCTGCGATGACATCAATGCCCACTCATTTTTTACGCCTTCAGGCGGGCTGGGCCAGTGTGCTGTCGGCCCTGTGCGCCATTGCCGCGCTGCTGGCAGCGCCGAACGCGCAGGCGCAGACCGCAGCGCCCGTACTGGATCAGACCGAGTACGCCAGCTGCCTCAACCAGCTGCGTGGCACAGCGGCTTTTGGCCGCATCAGCGACGACACCTGGCAGCGCTTCGTCGCACCGCTGCAGGCCGATGGCAGTGTGCTGCCGCTGCTCAACGCCCAGCCTGAATTCACGATGCCCGTGTGGGACTACATGGCCGTGCTGGTCGATGACGAGCGCGTGTCTGACGGCCGCGCCGCCCTGAAACAGTGGCTGCCGACGCTGCAGCAGGTGCAGAGCCGCTACGGCGTGGCGCCCGCCATGGTGCTGGGCGTGTGGGGCGTGGAGAGCAATTTCGGCAAAAACCTCGGGGCCAGGCCGCTGCTGGTCTCGCTGGGCACGCTGTCGTGCTTCGGGCGCCGCCAGAGCTACTTCCGCAGCGAGTTTGCCAACGCGCTGCGCATCGTCCAGGAAGGCCATATTCCGGCGGAAAAACTCAGCGGATCGTGGGCCGGCGCGTTTGGCCAGACGCAGTTCATGCCGTCCACCTTCTTTCGCACGGCGGTCGATTTTGACGGCGATGGCCGCCGCGACATCGTCGATTCGGTCCCCGACGCGCTGGCCTCCACCGCGCGCTTCCTGCAGCAGGCTGGGTATGTGCCGGGCCAGCCCTGGGGCTACGAAGTCCGCCTGAACCAGGGCGAGCCGGACGTGTCCGGGCGCCGCAGCAAAAAGCCGCTGTCCTACTGGCGCTCGGCCGGGGTGACGCTGCCCGATGGTTCGCCGCTGCCGGATACGCTGACCTCGGCCGGTCTGCTGCTGCCCGCCGGAGCCAGCGGCCCGGCTTTTCTGGTCGGGAAAAACTTTGACACGCTGTACAGCTACAACGCGTCCGAGAACTATGCCCTGGCCATCGCCCACCTGTCTGATCTGATCGCCAACCCCGCTGCGCGCGTGCCCTTCGCCCGCGCCTGGCCGACCGACGATCCGGGTCTGAGCCGCGCCCAGAACCGCCAGCTTCAGGCGCTGCTGATCGCCAAAGGCTACGACATCGGCACTCCCGACGGCCTGATCGGTGCCAAAACGCGCACGGCCATCCGCGCCGAACAGCAGCGCCTGGGCATGGCCGTGAACGGCCGCGCCGGACAGAAACTGCTCGCCGCCCTGCAGTGATCCAGCGGCGATAATGGCGCCCGGCCCCACCGGGCGGGCCGCTGAACTTTCGGGCGACATCATGCACATCCACATTCTGGGCATCTGCGGCACATTCATGGGCGGCGTGGCCGCTCTGGCGCGCGAGGCCGGGCACCGCGTCACGGGCTGCGACGCGCAGGTCTATCCGCCGATGAGCGACCAGCTCCGCGCGCTGGGCATTGACCTGATCGAAGGCTACGACAGCGCGCAGCTGGAGCAGCTTGGCGGCACACCCGACGTCTTCGTCATCGGCAACGTGGTCAGCCGCGCCAAGACGGGCGCTTACCCGCTGATGGAAACGATTCTGGACAAGGGCCTGCCCTACACCAGCGGCCCGCAGTGGCTGGCCGAAAACGTGCTGCAGGGCCGCCATGTGCTGGCGGTGGCCGGCACGCACGGCAAGACAACGACGACCTCGATGCTGGCCTGGATTCTGCAGGACGCGGGGCTGGAGCCTGGCTTTCTGGTGGGCGGCGTGCCGCAGAATTTCGGCGTGTCCGCGCGCCTGGGCGCTGGAAAGCACTTCGTCATCGAGGCCGACGAGTACGACACCGCATTTTTCGACAAGCGCAGCAAGTTCGTCCACTACCGGCCACGCACCGTGGTGCTGAACAACCTCGAGTTCGATCACGCTGACATCTTCGCTGATCTTGCTGCCATCGAGACACAATTTCACCACCTGATCCGCACCGTGCCTTCTACCGGTCGCATCGTCAGCAACTTTGATGCGCCTGCGCTGGACCGCGTGCTGACGCGCGGCTGCTATACGCCGGTGCAGCCTTTCGGGCTGGAAACGTCTGCTACCGGGACATTGACGGCCAGTGGCGAACCGCACGATTTCGCCGTGATGCGCGACGGCCGGAAGCTGGCGCAGCTGACCTGGGCGCTGCAGGGCCGTCACAACCAGATGAACGCACTGGCAGCGCTGGCCGCCGCCGAGCACGTCGGCATTGATCTGGCACGTGGCACGCAGGCGCTGGGCCGTTTTGAGAACGTCAAGCGCCGTATGGAGCTGCGCGGAACAGTCCACGGCGTCAGCGTTTACGACGATTTCGCACACCACCCCACGGCGATTGCCCTGACGCTGGACGGCGCTCGGCGCCAGCTTCCCGCCCGGGGACGCCTGCTGGCGGTCTTCGAGGCCCGCTCCAACACCATGAAGCTGGGCACCATGGCGGCGCAGTTGCCCGGCGCACTGGCCGACGCCGACGCTGTGTGGGCATTGCAGCCGCAGGGCTGGAGCCTGTCTGACGCGCTGGCGCCGCTGGGCGAGCGCGCCCGCGTGCTGGACAGCGTGGACGCGCTGGTCGCTGATGTCGCAGCTGCCTGCCGCCCCGGCGACGTCGTGGTCGGCATGAGCAACGGCAGCTTTGGCGGCCTGCACGGCAAGCTGCTGGATGCTCTGGCCGCCCGCGCAGCCCAGGGCGCGTGATGGCGCGGCCTCAGCCTTCCAATGCCGACCAGCTCGACCTGCGCGCCGGCCAGTCCGTCGAGCTGCTCAAGGAGCTGCACATCCTGACGCGCGATGCGCGCATCAACCAGGATTCACGGCGCAAGCTCAAGCAGGTTTACCACCTGTTCCAGTTCATCGAACCGCTGCTGCAGCGCCTGCGCGTTCAGGCTCAGGAGAGCGGCGACGACTGGTGCGCGGCCGACCACGGCGCGGGCAAATCCTACCTGGGCTTCATTCTTTATGACCTGTTCGTGCGCCACGCGGCGGACGGCCACATTTACGGCATCGAGACGCGGCCCGAGCTGGTTGAGCGCTCGCGCGAGCTGGCCCAGCGCTTTGGCTTTGGGCGCATGGGTTTTCTGAACCTGAGCGTCGCGCAGGCCACGCAGGACAGCGCCCTGCCCGAGCGCGTGGGCCTGGTGACCGCGCTGCACGCCTGCGACACGGCCACCGACGATGCCATCGAGTTCGGTCTGCTCAAGCAGGCGCAGTTCATGGTGCTGGTGCCCTGCTGCCAGGCCGAGCTGGCCGCCGCTTTGCGCCAGAACAAGGCGCTGATGCTGGCGCGCAGCCCGCTGGCCGAGCTGTGGCGCCGCCCGCTGCACACGCGCGAACTGGGCAGCCAGGTGACCAATGTGCTGCGTTGCCTGTACCTGGAGGCCATGGGCTACCAGGTGACGGTGACCGAGCTGGTCGGCTGGGAGCACAGCATGAAAAACGAGCTGATCCTGGCCGAATACACCGGGCAGAAACGGCACAGCGCGGGCCAGCGCCTGCGCCAGATTCTGGAAGAGCTGGGCCTGCCCGATCACGCCACGCGGCGCTTTCCGCGCCTGAGCTGACACAGCGCGACAGGGCCCAAAAAAAGGCTCCCGAGGGAGCCTTTGTTCTGCCGGATCGGACCGCAGCGTCGCTTATTTGCGGCGCAGCTTCTGGATGGCCGCAAGCTGGGCCGCCATCGCGGCGAACTCGCTTTGAGCGGCGGCTAGATCGATCTCGGATTTGGCGTCGCGAATGGCGGCTTCGGCGGCCTTTTTGGCCTCCAGCGCCTTGGCCTCGTCCAGATCCTTGCCGCGGATGGCGGTGTCGGCCAGAACGGTGACGCCACCCGGCTGGACTTCCAGAATGCCGCCCTGGACGAAAATCAGCTCTTCGCTCTGGGTCTGGGCGTTCTGGATGCGCACCGAGCCCGGCTTGATGCGGGTGATGAGCGGGGTGTGGCGCGGCAGGATGCCCAGCTCACCGCTTTCGCCCGGCAGGACCACGCGGGTGGCCTCGCCCGAAAAAATCAGTTCGTGGGTGGATACAACGTCAACGTGCAGGGTGGCCATGGTCAGCTCTCAATCTCGTGAAGGGGTTCGGCCGCGCAGCACACAGGCGCCGCGCGGCGGCAGCGGGCCTTAAGCGGCCTGCAGCTTCTTGGCCTTCTCGAACGCTTCGTCGATGGTGCCGACCATGTAGAAGGCCTGCTCGGGCAGGTGATCGCACTCGCCAGCCACAATCATCTTGAAGCCGCGGATGGTTTCCTTCAGCGGCACGTACTTGCCGGGCGAGCCGGTGAACACTTCGGCCACGTGGAAGGGCTGCGACAGGAAGCGCTGGATTTTGCGCGCGCGGGCCACGGCCAGCTTGTCTTCCGGGGACAGTTCATCCATGCCCAGAATCGCGATGATGTCGCGCAGTTCCTTGTAGCGCTGCAGGGTCTGCTGCACGGCGCGGGTGGTGTTGTAGTGCTCTTCGCCCACGACGTTAGGATCGACTTGGCGGCTGGTCGAATCCAGCGGGTCCACGGCGGGGTAGATGCCCAGCGAAGCGATGTCACGCGACAGCACGACCGTGGCGTCCAGGTGGGCGAAGGTCGTGGCGGGCGACGGGTCGGTCAGGTCATCGGCAGGGACGTAAACGGCCTGGATGGAGGTGATCGAACCGACTTTGGTCGAGGTGATGCGCTCCTGCAGGCGGCCCATTTCTTCGGCCAGCGTCGGTTGGTAGCCCACGGCAGAAGGCATACGGCCCAGCAGCGCGGACACTTCGGTGCCGGCCAGCGTGTAGCGGTAGATGTTGTCCACGAAGAACAGCACATCCTTGCCTTCGTCGCGGAACGATTCGGCGATGGTCAGGCCGGTCAGCGCCACGCGCAGGCGGTTGCCCGGGGGCTCGTTCATCTGGCCGTAAACCATGGCCACTTTGGATTCGCCCAGGTTCTCGAGGTTCACCACGCCGGAATCGGCCATCTCGTGATAGAAGTCGTTGCCTTCGCGGGTGCGTTCACCCACACCAGCGAACACCGACAGACCGCTGTGGGCCTTGGCGATGTTGTTGATGAGTTCCATCATGTTCACGGTCTTGCCCACACCGGCGCCACCGAACAGACCCACCTTGCCGCCCTTGGCGAACGGGCAGATCAGGTCGATCACCTTGATGCCGGTTTCCAGCAGATCCTGCGAGGGCGACAGCTCGTCATAGGTGGGAGCAGCGCGGTGGATGGAGGCCGTCTGCTCGTGCGAGACTTCGCCGCGTTCGTCGATGGGCGTGCCCAGCACGTCCATGATGCGGCCCAGCGTGGCCTTGCCGACCGGCACGGTGATGGAGGCGTTGGTGTTGACCACTTCCATGCCACGGCGCAGACCGTCAGAGCTGCCCAGCGCGATCGTGCGGACCACGCCGTCGCCCAGCTGCTGCTGCACTTCCAGCGTCAGCGCAGAGCCTTCCATTTTCAGCGCGTCGTACACGCGCGGCATCTGGTCACGGGAAAACTCGACGTCCACCACGGCGCCGATGCACTGCACGATTTTGCCGCGGCCTTGAACGGCCTGGGTTTGGGTAGTCATAATCTGTTCCTTGGGTATTCGCGATTCACATTCCGGTCGCAACCATCACACGGCGGCGGCACCACTGACGATTTCGGACAGTTCCTTGGTGATGGCGGCCTGTCGCGTTTTGTTGTAAACGAGCTTGAGCTCGCTGATGAGATTCCCTGCGTTGTCGGTCGCGGCCTTCATGGCCACCATGCGCGCCGACTGCTCGGACGCCATGTTGTCGGCCACGGCCTGATAGACCAGCGCCTCCACATAGCGCTGCAGCAGCTCGTCGATGACGGTGGCAGCGTCCGGCTCGTAGATGTAATCCCAGGCGTGCGCTTTCTTCTCGGCCTCGGTCTGCTGCAGATGGCCTGCGCCCAGCGGCAGCAGCGTGACCATGCGCGGTTCCTGCTTCATGGTGTTGATGAACTGGGTGTAGCACAGCACCACCTCGTCCACCTCGCCATTGACGAAGGCATCCAGCGCGACCTTGACGGGCCCGATCAGGCTGTCCATGACCGGCGCGTCGCCCAGCTGCACGTAGTGACTGATGACCGGCACGCCGACACGGCCCAGAAAGCCAAAGCCCTTGTTGCCGATGGCCACAGCCTTGATGGACTGGCCCTCGGTCTGGCGGTCTTTCATGCCTTGGGTGACCAGACGCAGCACGTTGGTGTTCAGACCGCCGCACAGACCCTTGTCGGTCGTGACCACGATGTAGGCGACGTTCTTCACCTTCATCGCCTTGCGCATGTAGGGCGATTTGTATTCTGGGTTGGCCTGGGACAGATTCGCGGCGATGTTGCGGATCTTGTCACTGTAAGGCCGCGCCGCCCGCATGCGCTCCTGCGCCTTGCGCATTTTGCTGGCGGCCACCATTTCCATGGCTTTGGTGATCTTGCGGGTGTTTTCCACCGACTTGATCTTGCCGCGTATTTCCTTGCCTACCGCCATTGGGCAGCTCCTTTTCAGACGGACGGGCCAGACGGTGTCTGGCCCTCAACACCCATCAGGCGAACGATTTCTTGAAAGCCGCAATGGCCGCAGACAGTTCGGTCTCGCTGTCCTTGCTCAACGCCTTTTCGTCGCCCATTTTCTGCAGCAGGCTGGCGTGGCTGGATTTCAGGTGCTGGTGCAGGCCGGATTCAAAGGGCAGCACCTGCTTGACGTCGATGTCGTCCATGAAACCCTTGTTGACCGCGAACAGCGTCGCGCCCATCAGGGCGATCGGCAGCGGGCTGTACTGGGCCTGCTTGAGCAGCTCGGTCACGCGGGCACCGCGGTCCAGCTGCTTGCGGGTGGCTTCATCGAGGTCAGAAGCAAACTGCGCGAAAGCGGCCAGTTCGCGATACTGCGCCAGGTCGGTACGGATACCGCCGGACAGGCCCTTGATCAGCTTGGTCTGGGCGGCACCGCCGACGCGCGACACCGAAATACCGGCGTTGATGGCGGGGCGGATACCGGCGTTGAACAGGCTGGTTTCCAGGAAGATCTGACCGTCGGTGATCGAGATCACGTTGGTCGGCACGAAAGCGGACACGTCACCGGCCTGCGTTTCAATCACCGGCAGCGCGGTCAGCGAGCCCGTCTTGCCCTTGACTTCACCCTTGGTGAAGGCTTCAACGTAATCGGCATTGACACGGGCTGCACGCTCCAGCAGACGGCTGTGTAGATAGAACACGTCGCCCGGGAAAGCCTCGCGGCCCGGCGGGCGGCGCAGCAGCAGCGAGACCTGGCGGTAAGCCACGGCCTGCTTGGACAGATCGTCATAAACAATCAGGGCGTCCTGGCCGCGATCGCGGAAGTATTCGCCCATGGTGCAGCCCGAGTAGGCCGACACATACTGCATGGCCGCCGACTCGGAAGCCGTTGCCGCCACGACGATGGTGTATTCCATCGCGCCATGCTGTTCCAGCGCACGCACCACGTTCTTCACCGACGACGCCTTCTGGCCGATCGCGACGTAGATGCAGGTCATGTTCTGACCCTTCTGGTTGATGATGGCGTCGATGGCCACGGCGGTCTTGCCGGTCTGGCGGTCGCCGATGATCAGTTCGCGCTGGCCACGGCCGATGGGCACCATGGAGTCAATCGACTTGATGCCGGTCTGCACCGGCTGGTCCACCGACTGGCGCGCGATCACGCCCGGGGCGACTTTTTCGATCACGTCGGTCATCCTGGCGTTGATCGGGCCCTTGCCGTCGATGGGCTGGCCCAGCGCGTTGACCACGCGGCCGATCAGCTCGGGGCCGACCGGCACTTCCAGGATGCGGCCCGTGCACTTGACGGTGTCGCCTTCGCGGATGTGCTCGTATTCGCCCAGAATCACCGCGCCGACCGAGTCGCGCTCCAGGTTCAGCGCAAGGCCAAACGAGGGCTGGCCATCGCTGCCAGCGGGGAATTCCAGCATTTCGCCCTGCATGACGTCCGACAGGCCGTGCACGCGCACGATGCCGTCGGTCACCGAGACCACGACGCCCTGGTTGCGCACGTCAGCGCCACCGGAAAGACCTTCAATCCGGGTCTTGATCAGTTCGGAAATTTCTGAGGGATTCAGTTGCATTACGCTCTCCCGGCGGGACAGGACGACACGCGTCGCCCCACCTTGGACAAATTAAAAAAATCAGGCCGTCAGGGCCGCACGCAACTGCCCCAGTCGCGCCAGCACGGAAGTATCCAGAACTTCGTCGCCCACCGTCACACGCACGCCACCGATCAGCTCGGCGTTCTGGCGCACTTTCAGCTCCAGCCGACCACCGAAACGGCGCTCCAGCGTGGGCTGAAGGTCGGCCAGCTGCTGCGCATCGAGCTCGTAAGGGCTCTCCACCAGCGCCACCCGGGCACCGCCCGCACTGCGCACCAGATCAGCGAACTGGCTGGCGACTTCGGGCAGGGCTCGCAGGCGTTTGTTCTCGATCAGCACCTGAACGAAATTGCCCACAACCGGCAGCGCGGAAGGCGCCGCAGCCAGCAGCAGCGACTGAACGTCGGCCGCTTTCGAGGAGGGGTTTTCCGCCCAGGACTGCACCCGCGCATCCGACCAGACCGTCACGACGGCGTCCAGCTGCCGGACCGCCTGCGCGGCCTGTGCGGCCGGGACGGCCTTGAACAGGGCTTCGGCGTAGGGGCGGGCAATGGTGGAGATTTCAGCCATGTCAGAGCTCCGACTTCAGGCGGTTGAGCAGCTCGGCGTGATCGGCCGGCTTGACCTCGCGCCGCAGAATCTGCTCAGCGCCCTTGACGGCCAGGAGGGCCACCTGCTCGCGCAGCTGGTCACGCACCTTGCCCATTTCGAGCCCGGCTTCCTGTTGCGCCTGCAGACGGATCTTCTGGCCCTCGTCGTTGGCCTTGCCTTTGGCTTCGTCCACGATGGACTGCGCCAGGCGCTCGGCGTCGGCCAGGCGGGTCGAGCATTCAGCGCGCGTCTGGGCGAGCTGCTGGTCGATCTGCTGGCGGGTGTTGGCCATGGCCGCACTGGCATCGTCGGCGGCTTTCAGACCGGCCGCGATTTTCGCGGCGCGCTCGTCCAGGGCCTTGGCCAGCGGCGGCCAAATCTTTTTCATGGTGAAGGCAATCAGCACCAGGAAAACGATGACCTGTATAAACAGGGTCGAGTTGATATTCACAACATGATCCTTTCCGTGTTGAAAGGGTCAGACCCGATTAAGCCAGCTGGAAGGGGTTGGCGAAGGCGAACAGCAGGGCAATAGCAACACCGATCAGGAAGGCAGCATCGATCAGACCGGCCAGAATGAACATCTTGGACTGCAGCTCGTTCATCAGTTCAGGCTGGCGCGCCGAAGATTCCAGGAACTTGCCCCCCATCAGGCCGATACCGACCGAAGCGCCCAGAGCGCCAAAGCCAACGATCAAGCCACAAGCCAGAGCGACCAAACCCAAAACGTTTTCCATGATATCTCCTAAGAAAAAAGGAACAGCCCAAAAAGAATCCGATGAGAGCGTCGGGCCTTACGCACTCACGCCCTCAAATCAGTGTGCGTCGTGCGCCTGACCAATATAGATCAGCGTCAGCATCATGAAAATGTAAGCCTGCAGCACGATCACCAGAATATGGAACAGCGTCCAGATGGTGCCAGCGATCAGGTGGCCGATGGCCAGCCAGAAACCCGCCGTGGCCGGATTGAGGCTGAAGGCCCAGGCGCCGCCCATCACGGCGATCAGCATGAACACCAGCTCGCCCGCAAACATGTTGCCAAAGAGTCGCATACCGTGCGAAACCGTCTTGGCCAGGAACTCGATGATCTGCATCAGGAAGTTGATCGGATACAGAAACCACTTGTCGCCGAACGGAGCGGCCACCAGCTCGTGCGCCCAGCCACCCAGACCTTTGATCTTGATGTTGTAGTAGATGCAGAACAGCAGAACAGTGATCGACAGCGCCAGCGTGGTCGACAGGTCGGCCGACGGCACCACGCGCATGTAGTCCTTGAAACCCATGGCCGGACCCGCCATGTGCCAGAGACCAGGAATCAGGTCGACGGGAAGCATATCCATGAAGTTCATCAGGAAAATCCAGATGAACACAACGAAAGCCATCGGGGCGACCAGCTTGCGGCTTTTCTCGTTGTGGATCAGGGCTTTGGCCTGGTTATCGACCATTTCGAAAAGCATTTCGACAAAAGCCTGAAAACGCCCGGGCACGCCCGCCGTGGCTTTGGACGCCAGGCGATACAGCACGAAGCACGCAATACTGCCCAGCAGCACGGTCCAGAACACTGAATCCAGGTTGAACAGCGAGAAGTCGACGATATTCTTCTGTTTGACGGCATTGAAGCCGAAATCAAACTGCAGGTGCGCCAGGTGGTGCTTGATGTATTCGCCCGCTGTCAGGGCCTGACCTTCTGAAGACATAAATGACCTTAGTTGACTACCTGCGACGTGGATCTGAACCGCCTGCTGCGCTGCACGTGCAGCATCAGCGCCATCCACCACCCCAACTTCAAACACAGCACAAAACCAAGCACCAGAGGCAGCCAGCGGACCGGCGACATCAGCACCGGAGCCAAAGCCAGCATCACCAGCGTCAGCCCCACCTTGACCATTTCCCAAGTGTACACATGCACAAGGGCCAATCCGGCATGGTTCACCAGCACACCGACCTCCAGGGCCAGACGGTGACGGCGCATGCCCCAGTTCTGCAGCAGCTGTGGCAGCCAGATGCAGGCTGAACCATAGGCTGCAGCGACCACCGCCGGGTCTCTCAGAGACGACGCACGCCACCCCATGAACAGCACCAGCAGCAGGCTGAAAATCACCTGCCAGACCACCACGGCCGCAAACGAAAATTTCGGCTGCTGCTGTGTGATGGCGCGCACTTCTTCACGGCTCAAGACCTTCACATCTTGCCAGCCGTCGATTTCCTGATCCTGACGCGCCGACAAATCTGTAAAATTCTTTTTCAAAACAAGGTCTTAGCCAAAAGCTGCCGCATTATACGGAGAAACCCTTGAAATTTCACATCCTGTTGCGCTTTTGCGTCATCAGCGATCTGAAATTTTAGCGCATGCCATCTTCAGCTTTAGGCTAATCGGGGCCGAAGTTCCTCAAATGGGAGCCGCTGCCCTCAGAAAAAGCGATGTTCACGCTGAAAACGATGCGGTGCCGGGCCCGCCACGGCGCTGCGGCAGGCCAGTACGTGGCCGCTGTGCGGGTGCGCGGCCAGCTCGTCCGCCGGGCGTTTGTGCGAGGCGCTGGTGACGATCAGCGTGCGGCCATCCGGGCCGCCAAAGCAGGGCATGGTCGGGCAGCGCACCGGCACGGGCACGGACTGCACTGCAGCGCCATCCAGGCCATAGCGCAGCAACTGCCCGCCTTCAAAACAGGCGGACCAGAAGTGGCCGGTTTCGTCGCGGGCGCAGCCGTCCGGGCGACCGCCGTAAGCCTGACCTTCGGGCAGATCGGTCTTGCGCGGCAGGCGCAGCACGGCGCTCTGTGCGGCGCTGTCGATCGGATCAGCGGTCGATTCCAGGGGGAAATCGGCGCTGTAGACGCTGTGCGACGTGGTGTCGGCCCACAGCAGGGTGCGGGCGTCGGCGCTCCAGTTCAGGCCGTTGCCCACGGTCAGGCCCTGCATCTGCGGCGTGAGCACACCTGTGCCATCCAGACGGTACAGGCGAGCCAGCGGCGGCTGGCGCGGCTCGTAAATCGTCATCAGCCAAAAGGCGCCGTCGGGCCCGATGCGGGCGTCGTTCCAGCGCTCCTGCGCGGTGTCGAAGGGCGAGGGTACCCACAGGCGCTGCTGGCTGAAATCCGCGCTGCAGGCGTAAATGCCATCGCGCGCGCTGACCAGCCACTCGCCGTGGACGGTCTGCACGCAGGCGCTGGGGTCGGTGAAATGCGCCACGGTGTCGAACTGTGCGCCGTCGATCTTCGTGCCGTCAAAGCGCAGGCGCCAGACGCTGCCGCCGTCGATGTCACAGCCGAAAAAAGCCTGCTGATCCTCGCTCCAGCACACGCCCTCGCCCAGTTGCAGGCGCGGCGAGACCGGCTGCCAGGGCAGCTCAAGCGGGGGCAGGACGGTTTGCGGATTCGGGCTGGGCGTTGTCGCGGACATCGTCATGGGCAGGCTCTTCGGGGACGGAAGTGGAGGATTGCGGATCAGCCGTCGCGGCCGGTTCAACGGCGGATTCAGCAGCGGCTGGCGCAGGTTCAGGGCGCGAACGCTCGGTCAGTTCGATGCCAATCGCGCCGGAAAACAGAAAAATCTGGCTCGTCCAGTAAACCCAGATCAGGATCACCGTGAGCGAGCCCGCCGCGCCCAGCGCCGACTGCGTGGCCGAGTGCGCGATGTACCAGCCAATCGCGTAGCGCCCCAGCATGAACAGGATGGCGCCCACGCCGCCCGCGATGGCCGCATGGCGTTTGCTCATACCGAGACCCGACAGCGCACGGATCAGCAGCGCGAACACCAGGCCGATGAAGAACAGCCCCAGCAGCAGATCAGCCAGCTGCACCACGGGCACCAGCAGCTCGACCCGCGTGGACAGCCAGCCCACCAGCATCTGGCTGGCGGTCTGCAGCAGCAGCGCCACCGACAGCAGAAAAGACGCGCCGATCACGATGGCCGCTGCCAGGATGCGCACCTTGAGCAGGCCCCACAGGCTGAAGGTTTCGGTGGGCTGCGTCGCCATGCCCAGCAGCGCGGTGCGCAGTTCGATGAACACGGCGGTCGCGCCGATCAGCGTGGTCACCAGCGCGATCCAGGCGGTGCGGTTCTCCAGACTGAGATCGTACTGCGTGTTGAGCGCGCGCTGGATCAGCTCGGCCAGGAACTGCGTCTCCTGCGGCCCCAGCCAGGACGACATATAGCCCAGCAGCTGCTGCTGCACCGCATCGCGGCTGAGCAGCAGCACCATCACCTTGGTCGCCACCACCAGCAGCGGCGCCAGCGACAGGGCCGTGAAAAACGCCACCGCCGCGCCGTGGCTGATGCCCGCGCCACGCGAATACCGCTGACCCGCGCCCCAGAACACCCGCGCCGCCAGCAGCCAGTTGCGCCAGGACAGCAGGGGAAGCAGGGCCCCATAGAGCGCACTCACCAGCGCCCGCAGACGATCAGCAAAAGAGGTCAGGACCATGACGTGAAACAGTCGGTTCGCATGGCTGCGATTGTGTCACGCCAGGCGTCCCCGCCGCCTCAGTGCGTCAGGGTCACCTTGTTCAGGAAAGGCGGCGCATCGGGGTCGCGACCGCGCGCGCGCGCCAGCGTTTCCACCATCAGATAAAAGCCCTGCACCGCCAGCAGCGGATCCAGCAGGGCGTCGTGGGCGGTGGACAGCGTCAGCTCGCGCTCGGGCACATCGGCCGGGGCGGCCAGCAGCACGGCGGCCCCGCGCTGACGCATGTCGGCGGCGAACTGCAGCAGGCCCGCCTGCTCCGGCCCGCGCGGCGCGAAAATCAGCAGCGGGTAGAGCGCACCGATCAGGGCCATCGGACCGTGACGGATCTCGGCGCCGCTGAAGGCTTCGGCCTGGATGGCGCAGGTTTCCTTGAACTTCAGCGCGGCCTCCAGCGCCACCGCCAGGCCCAGGCCCCGTCCGACCACCATGATGCGCTCGGCGCCTTGCAGCACCGGCACGGCGGTGTCAGCCCACGCCCCCGCGCCGTTTTGCGCAGCGGCGGCTGCGTCCAGATCATCGGGCAGGGCCTGCAGGGCCGACGCCAGCGCCGCGTCCTGCGCCAGCGCGGCCACCCAGCGCGCGCCCAGCGCCAGCGCAGCCAGATAGCTTTTGGTCGCGGCCACGCTGCGCTCGGGGCCAGCGCCCAGCGGCAGGTGGTTTTGACACGCCGCCTCGAGGGGCGATGCGGCCTGGTTCACCCAGGACACCGTGTGCGCGCCCCGCGCGGCCAACGCCTGCATGGCCAGCACCAGATCAGGGCTGCCGCCCGACTGCGACAGCGCAATCGCCCACTGGCCCTGCACCTGCAACGGCGCCTGGTGCAGCGTAGGCAGCGACATCGGCAGCGACAGCGTCGGCAACCCCAGGCGCAGCATGGCCAGATAGCCCAGGTACTGCGCCGCGTGGTCCGAGCTGCCACGCGCCACCGTCAGCATCAGCGAAGGCGGCTGCGCCTGCCAGCGCCGCACGAGGGCAGCCAGCGGCTCGCGGGCCAGATCGGCCTGGTCGCGCACGGTGCGCGCGCATTCCAGCGCCTCGCGGCGCATGGCGGTCGAAGAAGTCAGGGGAGAAAAAGTCACCGGTTCAGCCTTTCAGATCAGTTCAGCGGGCACAGCGCAGCGCCCAGAATGCCCGCGTGCGCGCCCAGAGCGGCGGGGCGCACCTGCGGGGCGTGTGGCCCCAGACGCTGCGCCAGCGCGGCTTCCAGCAGCGGGGCGTAGCCCGGCGCCAGCCCAAGGCCTCCGCCCAGCACCAGCGTGGGCACGTCCAGCAGCAGCTGCACGCGCGCCAGGGCCTGCGCCAGCGCGTCCACGCCCGCCTGCAGCAGCGCCTGCGCCGCGGGCTCGCCGTGGCGGGCGCGCTCGACCAGTTCCGGCGCCCCGCCCGGCCAGCCCGCCTGCACAGCCTGACGACCCAGCGCGCTGCCGGAGGCGATATCCTCAAGACGGTGCCCGGCGTCGTCGCGCCACTGGCCCAGGTGGCCGGCGATGCCCGCTGGGCCGCGCCGCAACCGGCTGTCCAGCACCAGCCCGGCGCCAATGCCGGTCGAGACCGTCACAAACATCAGATCATCGCCCTGGCCCGCGCCGCAGCGTGCTTCACCCCAGGCGGCGGCCTGGGCGTCGTTCAGCGCCAGCGCGGGCACGCCAAAGACCTCGCGCAGGCGCTGCACCAGCGGATAGGGCGGGAAATCGAGCGTCTGCGGGTTGAAGGCCGTCCACAGCCCGTCGTCGCCGACCACACCGGTGACGGCGGCCGCGACGTGGGTCCAGCCACCCGGCCAGCCCTGCGTGACCGCCAGAGCCTGCGCCAGCCACTGGTCGGGATGCTCGCCGCGCTGCGTGGGGAACTGCAGTTCGTGCGTGATGACGCCGTTCTCCACCCGCGCCACCAGCGTTTTGGTGCCGCCGATGTCCAGCGCCAGCACGGGCGCGCCCGGCTGCGCCGATGACCCGGCCGCCGCCGCTGCGTCCACCGCCTGGCGGTACCAGCTGGTGATGTACTCGGGCCGCGAAATCGCCGACCCCACCACCACCGCCTGCGCCCCGCAGCGCACGGCATCGGCCGCCGCCTGCGGGCTGTTCAGCCGCCCTTCGGCCAGCGTCGCCACGCCCAGCGCCGCCACCTGCTGCACCAGCACGAGGTCCGGCCCCTCGGGCACGGGGCCGCCGGTGTAGCCCGACATCGTCGTGCCGATCACATCAAAGCCCAGCGCCTGCGCGGCGCGGGCTTCTTCCAGCGTCGAGATGTCGGCCATGGCCAGGCAGCCCGCCGCGTGGATCGCCGCGAGCAGCTCGGCCACCGGCTGCGGACGCACACGATCGGTGGCGTCCACCGCGATCACCGTCGCACCCGCTTCGGCCAGCGCCTGCACATCGTGCACAAAGGGCGTGATGCGCACCGGGCTGTCCGCCAGATCGCGCTTGACGATGCCGATGATGGGGCAGTCGCAGTCGGCGCGCACGGTGCGGACGTTCTCCACGCCCTCCAGCCGCAGCCCCTGCGCGCCCGACTGCAGCGCCGCCAGCGCGAAGGCGCGGATGAAAGGCGGCGTGTCGAACGGGCCATCGGGCACCGCCTGACAGGAGACGATCAGCGCGGGAAGGGACAGGCCGAGTCGTTGCCAGGTGGGGTGGGTGGGGGCGGGCGAAGGCGCGCTGGAGCGCGTGGAGACGTCGTGATTCATGCGGTTTTCCGGATCAGAAGCGGTGGGCAAAATCCACACCAACCAGGGTCGAGCGGGTGGAGTTGCCGGAATCGGCCTTGCGGTCGTTGTTCACGCCCGCACGCACCGTCAGGCGCGTGCCCTTGTTGAAGTTGTAGACAGCACCTGCATAGTAGTTGTTGCCGGTGTAGTGGCTGCCCACGGTGCGCACGCCGCCGGTGACGAATTCGCCCTGGTTGCGGCCATAGCCCACCCCGAGAGTGACAGCGCCGACCGGCACGGCCACGCCCAGGTTGAGCTGCTGGTGGCGGGCATAGCTGTCCACGTCGCGGTCGGGGTAGCCCTTGCTGTCCACGTAGTTGGCGTAGGTCTGTGCGACGCCAAAATCGTAAGAACCGGCCACCGTGTAGCCTTGGCCCTTGTCCACGATGAACTGGTCTGCGGCCGGTGTTCCGGCAGCGCCCGCCGACAGATTGATGCCCTTGCGGTTGTCAAAATTGCCTTCGGCATAGTTGTAGGCCGCGCCAATGAAGCTGCTGCCCGACACGTAGCGCAGCAGGGCGCCACCGGCTTTGGTCGGCTTGGTCACGCCATTGGTGGTGCCGCGACCTTTGGACGCCTGCAGACCGATGTCGATGGGACCAAACTGGTTGCGCCAGTTCACGGTGCCCGGCAGATAGGTCGGCACAAACCAGTGCACCGTGGTCGACCAGTTGGAGAAGCAGTCCAGATCAGCGCCGCACAGGATGTTGTGCACCAGGCTGTACTGGCGGCCGATGTTCAGCGCGCCCCAGGAGCCGGACAGGCCGACCATGGTCACGCGGTCGAACGCAAAGGAAGCACCGCCGTCCATGGACACATTGCCTTCCACAACGAAGTTGGCCTTGAGTCCCCCCCCCAGATCTTCCGTGCCCTTGAAACCCAGGATGCTGCCCGAGTAATTGCTGTTCATGACGCCGCGGTTGGTCGTCTCGGTCGTCACGCCGTTGATAACGGTCTTCGTTTTGCCCTGCGCGATACCGATCGAGGCCTGTCCATACAGGGTCACCGAGGATTGCGCCACAGCGGGCAGGGAAGCGATCAGGCCAGAAGCGGCGATCAGGGCAAGGCTGGTTTTTTTCATGGGATGTCTCCAGAAGTCACGGCAGCAACCGCGAAAAATGAGGTTTTTTTGAAAACGCACAGGCGGCCTCATCCGCCCGGCCTAACGCGGCAACCCAGGCGGCAGCCAGAGCAGCAGCCAGAGCAGCAGCAATACCGGTCGCGATCCGCCCGGATGGGGCGGGTCAGAACAGGGGAAGATCAGGCAGCCAGCAGACCCACGCTGCGCAGGATCTCGTCCACGCGCTGGCTTTCGGCCTCGTTGAGCGAGCCGCGCGGCGAGGTCATGGTGTTGGTGGCGATCAGGCCCAGACGGCGCATGGCGGTCTTGAATCCGCCAACGCCACTGGCGCCACCGCTCAGGCGGCCGGACGCCACCCAGACGATCTCGAACAGGCGGCACAGGCGCTCCTGCTCGGCGCGGGCCGCAGCGGCGTCACCGCGTTGCACCGCATCCCACAGCCGCACATAACCGGCCGGATCGACGTTGCCCAGGCCCGGCACCACGCCGTGTGCGCCCATCAGCAGCGCGCTGTCGACCACGATCTCGGAGCCCGTCATGACGAAGAAATCGGACACATCGCGCGTGTCCAGGATCACGTAACGGGTGTTGCCGTCGTCGCCGCTGGAATCCTTCAGGCCCTGGATGGCGCCTTCGCGGGCCAGCTGCACCGTGGTACTGCGCGCCAGCTTGGTGTGCACGCACACCGGCAGGTCGTAGGCCACCACCGGGATATCGATGGCGCCGCGCACACGGCGGAAGTGATCCATCGTTTCCTGCTGATTGGTGATGGCGTAAAACGGCGCCGTCACCACCACCGCATCCGCGCCCGCCTGCTGCGCCGCACGGGCGTGGCCGATGACGCGCTCGGTGCCCGGATCGATCACGCCCACGATGACCGGCAGACGGCCCGCCACCACTTTCACCGAATGTTCGATGATGCGCTGGCGCGTGGCCTCGTCAAAGAAAATCACCTCGCTGGTCGAGCCCAGCACAAAGAGGCCGTGACAGCCGCCCTGGATCAGGTGCTCCAGCACGCGCGTGTAGGAGGGGTAATCCACCTGACCATCGGCCAGCAGGGGAACGACAACGGGGGGAACGACACCAAAAAATCGGGACATGATGAGACCTTGTGGGTGGGGAATCTGGGGTTCTGGATCTGGGGTTCTGGGCCGGTGCGGCAGGGTCCGCAAAGGCTTACTGCGTCGGCGGCGGGGCAAGCTCGCCCGCCAGTGTCTTGTCCACGCCCTGGTAGTGCTGCGCCAGGCGCTCGCGCACGCTGGACAGCTTGCCGCTGGCGATGGCGTCCACGATGTCCTGGTGATCGCGCCAGGTGGACATCGGGTCCATGTTTTCCAGGTTGACGAAATCGGAGGCCTTGTAAAAAGCCAGCCAGAAGACATCAATCAGGCGCAGCAGGACTTCGTTGCCCTGCGAGCGGAACAGGATGCGGTGGAACTCACGGTCTTCCTCGGGGAAGCTCTGGCCCTGGCGGGCGCGATCGTGCATGCGCTGGGTGACGGCGCGCAGATCGACCAGATCCTGCGCCGTGAAGCGGTGCAGCGCGGTGTCGATCAGGCCCATTTCCAGGGTGCGGCGTATCTCCAGCACCTCGCTGACCTGGCGCATCGAATTGCCGATGCCGTACGCCAGGTTGTCCAGCAGCGGCTCGAAGGAGAACTCGCGCACGAACACCCCAACGCCGCGCCGCGTTTCCAGCACGCCGACCGATTCCAGCGCCTTGACCGCCTCGCGCACCGAGTTGCGGCTGACGCCCAGGCTTTCGGCCAGCTCGGCCTCGGGCGGCAGCGGCGCTCCGGCGGGCAGCTGGTTGTCTTCGATGAAGGCGCGCAGGCTGTGCTGCACCGACACGTGCAGCAAAGGGGCGCGGCGCAGGGGGCGCAGGGGCTCGATGTCCAAGGCAGTCTCCATCTGTGGGGGATCAGTCGGTCCCGGATTCCGGGGTGAGACAGCGTACCGCGTGGCCGGGCTGGATCAGCACCCGGGGGGGAAGTTCCCGGGCGCAGGCTTCGGTGCTTTTCCAGCAGCGTGTGCGAAACGCGCAACCCGAGGGCGGACGCGTGGCCGACGGCACGGGACCATCCAGCGCAATCGGCTGGGCCGGGTGCAGGATGCCGGGCGTGGCCGACAGCAGGGCGCGCGTGTACGGGTGGGCGCCGCCCTGGCGCAGCTGCGCGGCGGGCACTTCCTCGACGATGCGGCCCAGGTACATGGTTACGACACGGTCGCTCATGCGGCGCACCGTCTGCAGATCGTGCGAGATGAACACAATCCCCAGGTTGAAGCGCTGCTGCAGCTCGCCCAGCAGGTTGAGGATCTGCGCGCGCACCGACACGTCCAGCGCCGAAGTGGGTTCGTCGGCGATCAGCAGCGCCGGGCCCAAGGCCAGCGCCCGGGCGATGGCCACGCGCTGGCGCTGTCCGCCCGACAGCTGCGTGGGCAGCGCATCGAGCGCGCTCAGTGGCAGACCGACCATTTCCATCAGCGCGATGACGCGCGCCTCGCGCTCGGCGGGGTTGCCGCGCCGGTGCACGTCCAGCGGATCGCGGATCACCTGGCGCACCGACAGACGCCGGTTGAGCGCCGTGGACGGATCCTGAAAAACCATACCGACCGCGCCCCCGAACTCGTCGCGGCGCTGGGCGGCGTCCATTTTCCAGAGCGACTGGCCGCGAAAGAAAATCTCGCCGTGCGTGGGCGGCTGCAGGCCGACCAGGGCCTTGGCCAGCGTCGATTTACCGCAGCCCGATTCGCCCACGATGCCCACGGTTTCACCGGCGCGCACGGTCAGGCAGGCATCGCTCAGGGCGTAAACCGTCTGGCGTTCGAACAGTTTCTGGCCGCCGATGCGGTGCCAGACACAGACATCGCGCAGCTCGATCAGCGGCGGGCGGGTGTCGTCCATCTTTTGGGGCGCGTTCATGCGGCCTGCTCCAGATCATCGGGGGACAGCCAGATCGGGCGGTGGCAGGCCACGCGGTGCCCCGCTTCCAGGCTGTCGTGTGCGACGGGTTTGCGGCTGTGACAGCCCGCGTCCGCCAGGGCGCAGCGGCCGGCAAAGCGGCAGCCAGCGGGGAAATCGGCCGGTGAGGGCACGGTGCCACGGATCTGGCTGAGCTCCTGCTCGTCGGCCTCCAGCGACAGCACCGAAGCCAGCAGCCCCCGCGTGTAAGGGTGCGCGGGCGAACCCAGCACCTGGTGGCTGCGGCCCTCTTCGGCCAGTTCACCGCCATACATCACGGCGATGCGATCGGCCATCTGCGAGACCAGCGCCAGATCGTGCGAGACCAGGATCATCGCAAAGCCCAAGCGCGCCTGCAGATCGCGCAGCAGCTGCATGACCTGCGCCTGCACCGTCACGTCTAGCGCCGTAGTGGGCTCGTCGGCGATGATCAGGCGGGGGTTGCGCGACAGCGCCATGGCGATCAGCACACGCTGGCGCTGGCCGCCCGACAGCTCGTGCGGGAAGGCGTTGAGCGTGCGCTGCGGATCGAGGTGGACCAGCTCCAGCAGCTCCTGCGCACTGCGTTGACCGCCCCGCGAAATGAACTGCTGCAGCTGAGCCCGCACCGTCATGGCCGGGTTGAGCGAGGACAGCGCGTCCTGATAGATCATGGCGATCTCGTGGCCCATCAGCGCGCGGCGCTTTGCGGCCGACAGGGTCAGCAGATCCTGGCCACCGAACAGGATGCGTCCGTCCAGACGCGCCTCGCGCGCCGACAGGCCCATGATGGCCAGCGAGGTCAGCGATTTGCCGCAGCCCGATTCGCCGATCAGGCCCAGCACTTCGCCCGGGCGCACCGACAGGCTCAGCCCGTTGACGATGTTGACGCCGTTGTGCGAGCCGCTGAACGAGACCTTCAGGTTCTGAATCTCCAGCAGCGGCTCTTGCGTGAAGGTGCGCGCCTGCGCTTTCAGGCGCTCGCGGGCCTGAGCCAGACCTGCGGGCAGCGGCGGCAGCGTGCCCGCCGTCTTGTCGACAGCGGCTTCGGCCTGCTCGGCGGCCTGCGCCGCTTTGGCCGCCTGCACGCGGCGGCTGGACGGCGCGGCCCAGGCGTCCGACACGCCTTCCGACAGGATGTTGAGCGCCACCACGGTGGAGAAAATCAGCAGCCCCGGGAAGAGCGTCGCCCACCAGCCGCCCAGCTGGACCAGGTTTTTGCCGTCGGCAATCACCGAGCCCCAGGACGGATTGGGCGGCTGCACGCCCGCGCCGATGAAGGACAGCGAGGCCTCGAACACGATCGCATCGGCCACCATCACCGTGCAGAACACCAGCACCGGCGCCGCACAGTTGCGCGCCACGTGGCGCACCAGAATAAAGAAGCGCTTTGCGCCGATGATTTTCTCGGCCTGGACGTAATCCTCCTCGTACTGCGCCTGCACATTGGCGCGCACCAGGCGGGCCACCATGGGCGTGTACAGGAAGCCGATGGCCACCACCAGCACCTCGACACCGCGCCCGAACACCGCCACCAGCACCGCCGCCAGCGCAATGCCGGGGAAGGCCATGATCACGTCCAGAACGCGCATGATGCTTTCATCCACCCAGCGGCGGCTGGTCGCGGCCATGGCGCCGATGAAAGCGCCCAGCGCCAGCGCAATTGCCGTGGCGCCCAGCCCAATCGACAGCGACCAGCGCGAACCGTAAACCAGGCGCTCGAAAATATCCCGCCCCTGGTAATCAAATCCAAAAGGGTGTCCCCAGGCGGGCGATTTGTCGGCCACGATGGCCTGGGCGTTGGGATTGCCGTTCATCAGCCAGGGGCCGACGATGGCGACCACCACCAGCAGCGCAATGAAGACCAGCGACAGGCGACCCGGCAGACCGAGTCCCCCGGAGCGCTTGCCCGGTGCACGGGCAAAAAGTCGTCCAAAAATCAGGCTCATGCTCCCCTCCCGCGCAGTTTCGGGTTGATCAGCAGCGAGAGGATGTCCACCAGCAGATTCACGCCGATGAAGCCCACCGCAATCGTGATGACCACGCCCTGCACGATGGCGGGCTCGTTGTTCTGCACCGCATTGATCATCACCATGCCCATGCCGGGCAGATTGAAAATGGTCTCGATCACCACCGCGCCACCCAGCAGATAGCCGATGCGCAGCCCCAGCACGTTCAACGGATTGATCAGCGCGTTGCGCAGCACATTGCGCGCCACCACCACCAGCGGGTGCAGACCACCGCCGCGCGCGGTGCGCACGTAATCACGGTCCAGCTCTTCGACCATCGAGGTGCGGATGATGCGCGTCATCTGCGCCGCCACCGGCAGGGCCAGTGACAGGGCAGGCAGCGTCATCGTCATGAGCCAGCCGGAGATGGAATCGTTCGGGTTGATGTAACGCCCGGCCGGGAACAGGCCCAGACCAATCGCCAGCCACTGCACCAGCAGCAGGGCCACCCAGAAAGACGGCGCCGCCACGCCGCCCAGGGTGATGACGCGGATCAGCTGGTCGGGCCAGCGGTCGCGGTAGATGGCCGAGGTGACGCCCAGCGTCAGCGACAGCACCATCGCGATCAGCACGCCCAGCACCGTGAGCTGGATGGTCAGCGGCATGGCCGTGGCGATGATGTCCGACACCTTCTGCCCCGTCGCCAGGCTGCGTCCCATATTGCCCTGGGCCAGCTGGCCCAGGAAGCTGACAAACTGCACCGGCAGCGGCCGGTCCAGCCCGTGCTGATGGCGAAACTCGGCCAGCTGGGTCGCGTCCACGGTCCCTTCGGCAAACACCGCCACCGACGGATCGACCGGCGAGAAGCGCATGACGATGAAAACGAAGAGCACGATGCCCACCAGCAGCGGCACCAGCAGCAGCAGTCGTCTCAGGATGATGTTCAGAACCTGCACGGCCCGTCCTTTCGTGGTCTGATCTGATCAGGCGATGCGCTTGGCCCGATTGAGATACAGGCCCGGGTAGTTCAGCGCCTTCATGCCTTCCAGCTTGTCCGCATGCCAGCCCGAGAACAGCTGCATGTGCATCACCGGGTAAATCACCGCCTGGTGGGCGATGGTGCCCAGGGCGCTGTCCAGCAGCTTTTTGTGCTCGGTGGCGTCGGCGCTGGCCAGCGCGTCGTTGAGCGTTTTTTCCAGCTTTTTGTAGTCGGCCGTCTTGTCCCAGCCCGACCACTGCAGGTGCTTGGAATCGGCGGCGTAGAACCAGCGGATGTTCAGATCGGCGTCAATACTGAACTGCGTCGGGTTGCTGGACCAGGCCGACACGTCGAAATCGCCCTTGGACGCCATCTGCGACGCCAGCGCTGCGGTGTCCATGACCTCCAGCGTGGTTTCCACACCGATGGCGTCCCACGATTCCTTGATGGTGTTGACCGCCGTGGCCAGCCAGCTGATGTTGACCGCCTTGAGCGTGATCTTCAGCCCCTTCACCCCGGCTTCGGCCAGCAGCGCCTTGGCTTTGTCGGGGTTGTAAGCGTAGACATCGCTGGCTTTGCTGTAAGACGGGTTCTCTTCGTTGAGGTAGCACGACGCCAGCTTGCCCTTGCCCTTGATGGCGATGGCCATCAGCTTGTCGGTGTCGATGGCGTAAAACAGGGCCTGGCGAACGCGCAGGTCGCTGTAAGGCTTTTTGGCGGCGTTGAACACCAGGGCCAGCATGTTCATCGACCCAGCGCCTTCCACGGTGATGCCCGCCTGCTGCAGCGATTCGATGTTGTCCTGCGGGATGTTGTCCGACGCCAGCATGCCGCCCTGCGCGGCCGTCAGCTGCGCCACGCGCGCGGAGGCGTCCACGGTGACGTTCCACTGCATGGTCTTGATCATCGGCTTGAGCGGGCCGTTGTACTTGTCGTAGCGCTCGAATTTGGCCAATGAGCCCGACACATAGCGGGTCACGCGGTAAGGGCCGGAGCCGATCTGGTTGCTGCCGTCCTTGAGCCATTCGTCGCTCTTGCCCTCGTAGGCGTGCCTGGGCACGATCTTGGCCACCGACAGGCGCTTCAGCGCGTCCTGGAAGGGGAACTTCATGTGCAGCACGACGGTGCGGTCGTCTTTTTTCTCGACCTTGTCCAGCCAGGTGCCGAAGAAGGCGTACAGCAGCACACGCTTCTCGGCATTCAGAATGCGCTCGAAGGTGTAGACCACGTCATCGGCCACCACGGGCTGTCCGTCGTGCCAGGTGGCGCCTTCGCGCAGGGTCACGGTCAGATCCTTGCCCTTGAGCGCTTCGGCATCGGGCAAGGCGCTGGCCAGCGCGGCGTAGGGCTCGCGGGTGTAGGGATCGCCGTCGAACAGGGCCTCATAAATGTGGTTGTGCGCAGCCATGGCGAACGCCGATCCGGTGGTGTTGACCGGATCCCAGCTGCTGTTGTTGTTGTAGCCGATCATGACGTTGACGTCCTGAGCGGGCGCCCCCGCCGTGCCATCGGCCGCTGCCGCAGGCGCTGCCGCCATGCTGCCGCTGGATTCGGGGCCTTTGCCACAGGCGGCCAGGCCGGCCGTCAAAGCGGCCGCCACCCCGGTGGCTGCGCTGAGGCGCAGAAAATCGCGGCGTTGGCGGTTCTGGGGGGTGATCTGGCTCATGTCCTGTCTCCGTGGTCTGTTGGGGGATCTGTTGTTGGGTCTGGCTGGACGGTCGGACCGGAATCCGGTTGACTGCCCATATGATATTGGACATGTGACAGGAGGACATGGGGGTCTTCCCTGGTCCGGTTTGTGCGAAACTGCTCTTTCCACTGCTCAACGTCTTCGACCATGACCGCACAAAATTCCCCCGTCATTGCCCGCAGCCTGATGTGTTTTGGCGATTCCAACACCTGGGGCGCCGACCCCAGCGCGCCGGTGCGTTTCCCGCGCCATGTGCGCTGGCCGGGCGTGCTGGCCACGCTGCTGGCGCCGCAGGTTCATGTCATCGAAGAAGGCCTGAGCGGACGCACCACCTGCCTGGAAGACCCTTTCACGCCCTGGCGGCGCGGCTCAGACGCCCTGCCCATGCTGCTGGCCACGCACCTGCCGCTGGATGGCATCGTGATCATGCTGGGCACCAACGACTGCAAGCAGCGCTTTGGCCTGCCCACGATCGACATCGCACTGGGCGTGGCGCAGCTGCTCAAACTGGTCCACCAGGCCGAATGTGGCCCGAACGGCGCAACGCCCCGCGTACTGGTTGTGGCGCCGCCGCCCATCGTGGTCGCTGAACCCACCCGCGAGAGCTTTGCAGGCGCCCCGGAGCGCTCGCAGGGCCTGGCCGCCGCCTACGCCACCGTGGCCCGCGAGGCGGGCGCCGATTTTCTGGATGCCGGACAGATCATCCGCAGCAGCGCCGTGGACGGCATCCATTTCGACGCCGACCAGCACCCGAAACTGGCCCAGGCCGTGGCGGACGTGGTGCGCGGGTGGTGGGGTCTGGCGGGCGCACAGTGATCTGCAGAGACGTCGGGCGAGATACAATGTCTCTCATTCAGACGCAAAGTTGAAGGCAGGAGGCCCGATGGCAGCTAGCACCATGGTCCATGTTCGCGTGGACGAAAACATCAAAGCCCAGGCCACAGAAACACTGGCCGCCATGGGCCTGACGGTGTCCGACGCCATCCGGGTCTTCCTGACCCGTGTCGTGGCCGATCAGGAGCTGCCGTTTGCACTGAAGGCGCCCACCGCCAGCAGCCGGGCCGCAATCGCCGAAGGCCAGCAGATCGCCATCACGCGCCGCGCCCGCTTCAGCGATGTCAAGCAGCTGATCAGTGAACTCGACCAAGCCAGCCGCCAGTCGTAAGCGGGCAGCACTGCCTCACGCAACGGACTACACCCGCGAGTTTCTCAAAGACTGGCAGCGGCTGACGCATTCGGGACGCTACGACATGAACTGCCTCAAAGAGGCGATGGCGCTGCTGGCCTCCAACAGTGGCCCGATGGCGCCGCAGTGGCTGGATCACGCCCTTGCGGGCGACTGGGCCGGGCACCGGGAATGCCATGCCGGGGGTGATTTCCTGCTCATTTACCGACTAGAAAACCTCAGCCGCCATGGCCTGCTGATTTTTGTGCGCGCGGGCACGCACGCCGATCTGTTCGCCTGAACCGACTCATCCCACCTCCTGCCTCAGCCAAGCCAGTTCCGCCTCGGTGAAACCGGCGGCTTCGCGCGCGGGCCAGTTGATGGGCGGGCGCAGGCGGGGCGGCGCGTACTGGCGCGCCAGGCGGCGGTAGTGCGACAGAGGCTCCAGCCCTTCACGGGCGCACAGCCAGCCGTACCAGCGGTTGCCGATGGCGACGTGGCCGATTTCGTCGCGCAGGATGATGTCCAGAATGGCCACCGCCGCCGTGTCTCCCGCCTGGCGCAGCCGGGCCTGGATGGGCGGCGTGGCGTCCAGACCGCGCGCTTCCAGCGTGCGCGGCACCAGCGCCATGCGCGCCACGATGTCATGCGCGGTGCGCTGCGTCATCTGCCACAGGCCATCGTGGGCATCGAAATCGCCGTAATCGGCCCCCAGATGCCGCAGGTGATCGCGCAGCAGGGAGAAGTGCTGCGATTCCTCAAAAGCCACACGCAACCAGTCGCCGTAAAAATCTTCGGGCATTCCGGCAAAGCGCCAGACCGCGTCCAGCGCCAGGTTGATGGCGTTGAACTCGATGTGCGCAATGGCGTGCAGCAGCGCCTGGCGACCGGCCAAGGACGCCGGGTTGCGCGCGGGCACCGATTTCGGGTCCAGCAGCCGCGGGCGGGCTGGGCGGCCCGGAACCTCCGGCGGTTCGGGCCAGGCGCGGGCGGCATCCAGCCAGGCCAGACGATCCGCCTGCGGCCCATCCTGCGCAGCCTGCCACTGCGCCCAAAGCTGCTGCGTGGCCACCAGCTTGGCATCCACATCCGCCTGAACAAGCGCCGCCAGCGCCTGCTGGCGTGGGCCAGCGGGCGGGCTTGGGTCCATCCTGGACGGGTTCGGGGGGATTGCGGGGGCAGCGGCTCTCACGCGGGGCGCCAATCGTAGAATTGCGGCATCACAGACCTTCCAGACCCCTCCAGACCGGGCTGCCAGCATGGCGGCCGCAACAGGAAAAAACATGGCGATCCATCAACTGGGTGATGATACCCCGCGACTGGCCAGCAGCGCCTGGGTGGCCGACAGCGCCGACGTGGTCGGCCGCGTCGAACTCGGCGAACACAGCAGCGTCTGGTATGGCGCCGTGCTGCGGGGCGACAACGAGTGGATTCGCATCGGCGCGCGCAGCAACATCCAGGACAACAGCACCATTCACTCGGATCTGGGCGTGCCCATGGTCATCGGCGAGAACGTCACCGTCGGCCACGGCGTGATCCTGCACAGCTGCACCATCGGCGACAACGCACTGATCGGCATGGGCGCCACGGTGCTCAACGGCGCGCGCATCGGCGCCAACTGCCTGGTCGGCGCCAATGCGCTGGTCACCGAGAACAAATCGTTCCCCGACGGCAGCCTGATCGTCGGCAGCCCCGCCCGCGTGCTGCGCGCGCTGACCGAACAAGAAATCGCCGGCCTGCGCCGCAGCGCCGATCACTACGTGGAAACCGCCCAGCGCCACCGCGACACCGCACGCCGACTGCCATGACCCCGATGACTTCCGACAGCGGCGATGTGCTGCAGTCTTTCCTGTTCGATGGCCTGCCCGTGCGCGGCCTGCTGGTGCGTCTGGGCGGCAGCTGGCGCGAGCTGCTGCGCCGCCGCCAGACGCTGGCCCCGCTGCCGGACGCCGTGCGCGACACCCTGGGCGAACTGGCCGCCGCCGCCGTGCTGATGCAGGCCAATCTGAAATTTGAAGGCGCTCTTGAGCTGCAGATCCAGGGCGATGCCGCGCTGAAACTGCTGGTCGCCGAGGCGCGTCACGACCTGGGCTTTCGCGCCACCTGCAAATGGACGGGGCCGCAGCACAGCCAGCATCCGCCCGAAGCGCACGGCAACCCCGACCTCGCCCGCCTGGTCAACACGCGGGGCCTGGGCCGCTGCGCCATCACGCTGGATCCCGGCCGCGCCCGCCCGGGCCAGCAGGCCTGGCAGGGCATCGTCGCCCTGAACGACGCGAGCGGCCAGCCCCTGCACCGCCTGAGCGACGCGCTCGAGCACTACATGCAGCAGAGCGAACAACTGCACACCCGCTTCGTGCTGGCCGCTGACGGCGAGACGGCGGCCGGGATCCTCATCCAGCGCCTGCCACTCGAGGGAGAAAACAACCTGGGCGGCGAGCGCGACAGCGCCACACGCGCCGCGCACGACGACGCGGTGGAGCGCATCAGCCACCTGGTTGCCACCGTCCAGCGCGAAGAGCTGCTCACCCTGCCTGCGCCTGAGCTGCTGCGCCGCTTATTCTGGGAAGACACCCTGCTGGACATGGGCCAGCGCACGCCGCACTACGGCTGCACCTGCACGCGCGAGCGCGTGGGCGGCATGCTGCGCCACCTGGGCCACGACGACGTGCAGGCCCTGCTGGCCGAGCGCGGTGGCCATGCCGAGATCGCCTGCGAGTTCTGCGGCGAACATTACCGCTACGACGCAGTCGATGTCGCCCACCTGTTCACGCCCGATCCGCAGGGCGCGCCGGGCCCCAGCGGCGTGCAGTGACGGCCGGGCTGCACCTGATCCTGGGCGGACAGCGCAGCGGCAAATCGCGCGCCGCCGAGGAAGCCGCCCGGAACTGGCTGGAGCGCAGCGCGGGCCACGAGGCCCTGTTCATCGCCACCGCGCAGGACACGGCGGGCGAAATGGCCCAGCGCATCGCCCGCCACCGCGCCGACCGCGCCCGCACCCTGCCCGCCGCCGCCACGCTGGAATGCCCGCTGGCGCTGGACGAGGCCGTGCGCACGCAAAGCAGCCCGCAGCGCCTGCTGGTCATCGACTGCCTGACGCTGTGGCTGGTCAACGCCCTGATGCCACCGCCGCCACACAATGCGCTCACAGAATCCGCCTGGCTGGATCTGCAGGCGCGCACGCTGGACGCGCTGCGGGCGGCGCCCGGGCCGGTGGTTCTGGTCAGCAACGAGATTGGTCTGGGCGTCGTGCCACTGGCCGCGCCCGTGCGCGCCTATGTGGACGCGCTGGGGCGGCTCAACCAGGCCATGGCCGCGCAGGCCCAGCGGGTGACGCTGATGGTGGCGGGCTGCGCCCTGACGCTGCGCTGAGCGGCCCGGCCGTCAGAGGGCGTAACGCTTGCCCAGCCCCGCCTGCAGCGTCTGGACGACGACAAAGGCGTCGCGCAACTGCTTGCGGTCGAAGTTGGACAGCTCCTGCGGATCGAGGTGGTTGTCGGGCAGCTGGCCCTGCGCCGTCTGCGCCGCCTGGTGGGCGATGCGGGTGGAGGACAGAAACTCCAGCGCGTCGCGCAGGTCGCGCGCGTCCTGTTCGCTGATCTCGCAGCTGCGGCTGGCACATTCCAGCCGGTCGTGCGTGTTGACCTCGGGGCGGCCCGCCGCCAGCGCGTAGACCCGCGCCAGATCAACGATGGGCACCACACCGTTCATTTTCAGATCGATGGTGCCTTTGTGCGGCCCTTTGCGGCGAGTGCTGAGCTGGCGGAACAGGCCCAGCGCGGGCGTGTGCGACAGCGCGTTGCGCACCATGTGCGCCAGAAAGAGGCTGTTGCCACGCGTCGAGCCCAGCGCGCGGCTGCGCACGCGCTCCAGCAGCGACATATCGCCACTGCCGCCCCCGCTGTAAACCCCGCGCAGGTCGAAAAACACGCAGGTCAGCATCAGCGCGGTCGGGTCGGGCTGGCGCGTCCAGCCGGCAAAGAGCGCGTTCCAGGCCGATTCGGTCTGCCGCCAGGTGTCGGTCTGCGCCATCATCTCGCCCGGGCAGAACACGAATCCGCAGGCATCCAGCCCCGCGCAGACCTCGCGCGCCAGCGATTCAAAATACTCGCCGTGCAGCGCCGGGCTGTAGGCGTCATCCAGGATCAGGGCGTTGTCCTGATCAGATTTGGCCGTCTGCTCGTTGCGCGCCTGCGAGCCCGCCGCGACCCAGACGTAAGGCACTGGCGGTGGCCCGAGACGACGTTCGGCGAGCTGCAGCAGACGCGCGGTCAGCGCATCGGTCAGCGCGGTGACGATGTGGCCGGTGCTGTAGGCGCTGGCACGCGCGGCGGCGAGCTGGCGCTGCACGGTGCGGATGCGGCCGCTGGCCGTGACCAGACCGGCCAGATCGGGCTGGCGGTAGATTTCGGCGGCCAGCACCAGCGCCGAACCGTTGTTCTGGCGCAGGATGTCGCTGGACGTGACCATGCCCGCCACCGCCGCGCCGTCCAGCACGGGCACGTGGTGAATGTTGTGGCGCGCCATCAGCAGCATCACGTCAAACGCCGTGTCCTGCGCCTGCACCGTGCGCGGCAGCAGGGTGGCGATCTCCAGCACCGGGGCGCTGGTTTCGCGGCCCAGCGCCAGAACGCGGCGGCGCAGGTCGCGGTCGGTGACGATGCCCTGCAGGCGGCCCTCGTTCACCACCAGCACCGAGGAGACGCCGTGCTCGCTCATCAGCACCGCCGCATCGCGGATCGACGTGCCGGGCGCCACGCTGATGGGCGCCTTGCGCAGCAGCTCGCGCACCGGCGTGCCGGTCAGCGCCATGGCCGGGTCAGGCGCCAGAACGGCGGCACTCTCCAGCGCGGGTGGAACTGTCGGGGTGTTTTTGTCGGACATGATGGCCAGGCTGTCAGCGTGGTGGAAGATGCATGGAGGATGTTGTCACGCAGTGTGCCCCGCCGACCTTTCTCGCAGCAAACACTCGGATAAACGATGAGGAGACCCCAATGAGCCCCACCGCCGCCCTGCCTCGCCCCGTGCTGCTGCTGTGGGCGGCTGTGCTGGCCTGGTCTGCGCTGGGCGCGCTGGGCGGTCTGCTGATCTGGCAGCACGCGGGCGCAGACCGGGGCGGGCTGACGGTGCTGTGGTCGCTGATCTGGGCGGGCGGCCTGCTGGCCGCGCTGCGTGCGCTGTGGCTGCGCCATCTGGCGCCGTGGCCGCAGGTGGCGCAGGCGCTGAAGCTGCGCGAAGCGGGCGGCGTCTCTGGTGACATCGCCGTGGCGGGCGGCGCGCCGGTGCAGGAGCTGCTGGGCTCGCTCAACCGTCTGCTGCAGCGCCAGCGCCAGGAGCGCGACGATCTGCAAGGCCACATCGACCGCGCCAGCGCCAGCGTGGCCCGCGAAAAGCAGCGCCTGGCCGCGCTGATCGACGAACTGGGCCACAGCCTGGTCGTCTGCGACCCGGAAGGTCGCGTGCTGCTCTACAACCAGCAGGCGCGCGGCATGTTTGGTCGCCTTTCCGGTCACCTTTCCGGTCACCTTTCCGGCTCCGGCGCTTCAGGCCAGTCTGCCGCCCGCGCGGGCAGCGAGTTGCTGGGCCTGGGCCGCAGCCTGTACCACGCGCTGGACGCGCGCCTGCTGGCCCACGCCATCGAGCAGCTGGTCGAGCTGACGCGGCGCGATCCGGCCCGCACGGCGCGCACGCGCTTTGTCACCACGGGCGGACAGGGCCAGCTGGTGCGCGTGCAGATCAGCGCCGTGCGCGGCCTGGACGCAGCGCCCCAGCCCGGCGCCACAAGCGATCCGCAGGCCTACGTGCTACTGCTGGACGATCTGACGCATGATCTGGCCCGCGAGGCGCAGAACCAGTCCAGCGTTGCCGCCTGGCGTGGTCTGGCCGACGAGGCGCTGGCCGCGCTGCACAGCGCCTCCGCGACCGAGCCACTGGCCCGCCTGCAGGCCCGCGCGCAGGCGCTGCAGGACAGCACGGCGCAGCAGTATTCGGTGCGCTGGCCGCTGCAGGAGCTGTCCGCCAGCGACCTGCTGAGTCTGCTGCGCCGCCAGATGGACCGCGTCATGCCACGCCCCACCGACCTGCTGGAGGCCGCCGCCGCGCAGGGAATCTGGTTGTCCGTGGACAGCTACGCGCTCATCCACATGCTGGCCGCGCTGGCCGAGCGCCTGAAGGACGAACGCGACGTGCGCTTTGTGCAACTGCGCCTGACGGCGACGGACGACACGGCGTATCTGGACCTGATCTGGCTGGGCCAGGCCATGAGCACCGAAGCCGCCATGGCCTGGGAGCAGGACGCGCTGACGCTGCAGGGCCAGCCGCTGGGCTTCACCGTGCGCGAAGTGCTGGCGCGCCACCACGCCGCCTTCTGGCTGGAGCGCGAACGCACGCTGCAGCAGCTTTATTTCCGCCTGCAGCTGCCGCTGGCGCAGACCGAAGCGGCGCCGCCGGCGCTGACCACGCTGGACGCTCGCCCCGAGTTTGTCGATGTCGATCTGTTCACGCGCCAGGCCAGCGACACGGCGCTGGACGATCGGCCGCTCACCGATCTGATCTACACCGTTTTTGACACCGAAACCACCGGCCTGCATCCCGACCAGGGCGATGAGATCATCCAGATCGGCGCGGTGCGTGTAGTGGGCGGGCGCTGCCTGGCGCACGAAGGCTACGAGCAGCTGGTTGATCCGGGGCAGCCGATTCCGCTGGCCGGCATCCCCATTCACGGCATCACCGACGATCAGGTTCGCGGCCAGCCCGGCATTGCGCAGGTGCTGCCGGTGTTCCACGCCTTCGCGCGCGACAGCGTGCTGGTGGCGCACAACGCGGCGTTTGACATGCGCTTTCTGATGCTGAAAGAAGGCGTGTGCCGCGTGCGCTTCGATCAGCCCGTGCTGGACACGATGCTGCTGTCCTGGGTGGCGCAGCCCGACGCGCCCTCGCACAGCCTGGACGCGCTGTGCGAGCGCCTGCAGATCGCGGTCGTCAACCGCCACACCGCGCTGGGCGACGCGCTGGTCACTGCGCAGGTTCTGCTGCGCCTGATCCCGCTGCTGGCCACCCAGGGCATCCACACCCTGGGCCAGGCCCGCCAAGCCTCACAGCGCTCACCGCTGGGGCGGGGTGGGTAGGTTCGCGGAAAGGTCAGATCAGTTCAAGCCGCTCCGCATTGGCCTTGGACCAGTGGAAAATTTCCCACCCCTGGCGCAAGCCTGCCAGGTAAAACGGGTCGGTGCGAATCAGCGCGTCGAGCGTTTCTTTGGAATCGGCCCGGGCCAGCCACAGACCGCCAACTGGGGTTTCGCCCAGCTCACGCCGCAGTGACCCGCCGACGGGAACGATCTTGCGTTGATCCTCCAGCCAGGCAATATGCGCCGTCAGGTGCTGAGCCCTCAGCGCTCCCTGACCAGGCCGGTCGGTGAAAACGATGACAAAGAGAGACTGGGGACTCATCATCACTCCTTCGCGTCAGTGGCAACCCGACGTCGCCGACAGATCGTTGTCGCAGGGAATCGGCGCGTCGCTGGCGGGGTTGTGGGGGATCAGTTCAGATCAGTTCCAGACCGCGTGGCCCGATCCGGACGACCCACATCGTTTTCTAGCAGCAGACGCACGTAGCGGGTGTAAGGCAACCCGCTGGCGCTGGCCTTACGTTTGAGCGCCTCGAGCAGGCTGGGCGGAATCCGCAGGTTCAGGGCCGCCGACTTGGACTGGAACTCAAACTGCATCGGCTTGAAACCGCTCAGGTCGTACTGCGTCAGATCAGCCGTCGCCACAAACTCTTCGGCCGCCTCGTCACTGTACAGCGTCGGCATGGGTTTAGCGGGATTCTTCATAGCGCAGGATCTCCCTTGTGTGCATGTAACGGGCGCTGATGGGGCGCAAAAACAGACCTGAGGCCTTTGGGCGCAGCATGAACACCAGAAAAACATGGCGGCCCTCCAGAGTCTGTCCAATGGCGCGCAAGCGGGGCTCTGCCGGGTTGGGGTCGGGCATGACCTGCGGTGCGCCACTCAGGACCTGCTCGATCTCCTCCCGGGAAACCCCATGCTTGCCGCACTTGGGCCAGTTGCCGTCATCCCAGTCGAAGCCCGCAACTTTCATGAGCACATGCTACACGCATGTATGGACATTTGTCATTGCGGCCGCTGTCCATTGAGCCCCGGCGGGCAGTCCGACGTCGCCGACAGGTCGTTGTCGCAGGGAATCGGCGCGTCGCTGGCGGGGTTGGGGGCGCTGTGCAGTTCGCGCTCGGCCTGCTGGATGGCGCGTTCGACCAGCTCCGGGTTGGCCGCCCCCGGCGCGGCCGGCGCCTGGCCGGACTGCAGCGCGGCATTCGGGTCAGCGGGGGCTAGGGGCGCGGTCGGGTCGGCCGAACCATTGATGCCAATCGCGGGCAGGCGGGCTGCGTCGGGGGCAGCGGGCACCGCCGCCGTGTCGGGCTGCGGCGATGCGCTGTCCGGGTCAAAGTAACCGACGGGCAGCATCAGCAGCACCGCCACCACGATCAGCGCAATGGCCAGCAGACTCAGCAGGATGCCTTTTTTCATGATCGCAATTCCGCGTTCAGAGTTGACGGGGCCACAGCGCCCACAGACGCAGCGGCGCTTTCAGGCGGCCAGCGGCCTGCTCGGCGCGTTGGCCCGCGCCCCAGAAATAATCGGCGCGCACGGCGCCCCGGATCGCCGTGCCGGTGTCCTGCGCCATCACCAGGCGCTGCAGCGGCTGCAGGTTGATGGGCTCGGTGGTGGACAGCCACACCGGCGTGCCGTAGGGGATGCTGCCTGGATCGACCGCGATCGAGCGCCCACCCGTCAGCGGCACGCCCTGCGCGCCCACCGGGCCCGGAATGTCGTGATCGGCGTCGGCGCCGGGCGGCAGCTCGGCCATTTTTTCTTCCTGGAAGAAGACGACGCGCGGGTTCTGCCACAGCAGGCTTTGCACGCGGTCGGGGTTGCGCTGCATCCAGTCGCTGATGCCCGGCCAGTTGGCCTGAGCGGGCGTGATCTGGCCGTTCTGGATCAGCCAGGTACCGACTGATCGGTAGGGCTGGCCGTTGTGCCCGGCAAACTTCAGGCGGGAATAAATGCGGCGGCCGTCGGGCTCGGTGATGATGGCGCGGCCGCTGCCCTGGATCTGCAGGATCAGCGCCTCGACCGGGTCGGCCACGTAAGCGATGGCCTGCCCCGCCACCGAGGCCTGCGCCTGCGGCAGGGTGTCCAGCTGCTGGCGTGTCCAGTAGGGCACGCGGGTTTTCAGATCAGCCGGCGGACGCCACAGCGGCACGCGGAAATCGCCCTGGGGCAGGCGGCTGGCGTGCAGGATGGGCTCGTAATAACCGGTGACCAGACCGACATCGGGCTGCGCTGCCGCCGCACCTGACACGGCTTCGATGCGGTAGGGCTGCAGCCGCCGCTGCAGAAACAGGCGCTGCTGGTCGGCGGGCGCATTGTTCAGGCGCGCGGCGTCGCGGCAGACCGGTGTCCAGACGGGCGCCATGGCGCGGCTGACGCGGCCGCAGCTGGCCTGCAGAGCGGTCCAGAACTGCGAGAGATCGTCCTGCTGCCAGCCCGGCAGCGCGGTGTAAGGCACGGCCAGCCAGCGCGACGCAGGCTGGCGCATTTCGGCCGGGCCGCTGAGCTGCGTCAGGCTGGGGTCCTGCGCCGCCACCGACTGCGACGGCATCGCCGGGGGCTGCGCGGCGCCCATCGAGGGCGGACGGGGGCTGGTGCAGGCGGACAGGAAGGCCGTCAGCGCCAGAGCGGCCAGGCCAAAAAAACGCGCGCGAGGGTGCGCGGGAGAGATCGTCATCATGGGCATCTCGGTCCAGGTCTCGGTGCAGGATTCAGTGCAGGTGCTGGCTGCGCGCCAGCGCGAATTCGGGGACGGCGGCCTCGAAGGTTTCCGCCGCTTCGGTGATGCACAGGTAACTGCCTTCCATGCTGCCCTGCGGCGTGGGAATGACCGCCCAGCTCGTGTATTCGAACGATTCGCCGGGGCTGAGCATGGGCTGTTTGCCCACCACGCCCAGGCCCCGCACCTCCTGCGTGCCGCCGCTGGCGTCGTGGATCAGCCAGTGGCGCGCAATGAGCTGCGCGGGCACGTCCCCCGTGTTGCGCACCGTGATGGTGTAAGCGAAGGCGTGGCGGTTCTGGCCGGGGTCGGTTTCGGCGTGCAGGGGATTGACCACGACGTGACAGGAGAATTCAGGGTGGGACATGGGCGCAGGTGGGGACAGGTATGATTTGGATGGACAGTCTGACCTTATTTTGGCCGAAAAACCCACCCCCCGACTCCGACATGACGCCACCTCGCCCTGCCGCCGCTTCTGGAATCCCTTCGGTCATCGCGCCCAGCCTGCTGGCCGCTGACTTTGCCTGCCTGGGCCAGGAGGTGCGCAGCGTGCTGGCCGCTGGCGCCGACTGGATTCATTTTGACGTGATGGACAACCATTACGTGCCCAATCTGACCTTCGGCCCCATGGTCTGTCAGGCGCTGAAAAAACACGCCGTCAAACCCGACGGCACGCCTGCGCCCATCGACGTCCACCTCATGGTCCAGCCCGTGGACGAGCTGGCGCAGGCCTTTGCCACCGCCGGGGCTGACATCATCAGCTTCCACCCCGAAGCCAGCGCGCACGTCGACCGCACGCTGTCGCTGATCCAGGGGGCGGGCTGCCGTGCGGGGCTGGTGCTCAACCCCGCCACGCCGCTGTCGGTGCTGGACTGGGTGATGGACCGGCTGGATCTCATCCTGATCATGAGCGTCAACCCCGGTTTTGGCGGGCAGTCCTTCATCCCCACGTCACTGGACAAGATCCGCGCCGTGCGCCAGCGCATCGCGGCCAGCGGGCGCGACATCCGTCTGGAAGTCGATGGCGGGATCAAGGTGGACAACATCGCTGCCGCCGCTGCCGCCGGAGCCGACGCCTTCGTGGCGGGCAGCGCGATTTTTGGCCAGAGCGATTACGCGCACGTCATCCGCCAGATGCGCGAGGCGCTGGCCGCATCCTCGGCCTCTCACCCCGCAGAACCCCCCGCCTGAGGGGGCAGCAGGCGCCCCGGCGGGCCCAGACTGCGCACCGCACCTGCATCCAAAGGCGCGGCTTGCGCGTATCAGGACATGTCCAAGCACACAACAACAGAAGATCCCCAAGAGACATTCATGCCTGCCCACACAGTTTCATCCCCGCAACGCATTGCCGTCGTCGGCGCGGGCATCGCCGGACTGGCCAGCGCCTGGCTGCTGTCCCGCCACCACCGCGTCACGCTGTTCGAAGCCGAGCCTCGTCTGGGCGGCCACAGCAACACCGTCGATGTCACGGTCGATGGTCACACCCACCCGGTCGACACCGGCTTTCTGGTCTTCAATGACCGCACCTACCCGAACCTGATCGCACTGTTTGCGCATCTGGGCGTGCCTTCTGTGCCCACCGAGATGACCTTTGCCGTCAGCCTGAACCAGCCCAACCTGGAATGGGCGGGCAGCACGCTGGCCACCGTGTTTGGCCAGAAGCGCAACCTGGTCAGCCCAGCCTTCTGGGGCATGCTGCGCGACATCCTGCGCTTCAACCGCGAGAGCACCGCCTGGCTGGCCGCTCACGCCCAGGGCCAGTCCAGCGGCGGAATGAGCCTGCGCCAGTTTCTGGATGCCGGGCGCTACAGCACCGCTTTCCGCGACTGGTATCTGCTGCCGATGGCGGCGGCGATCTGGTCCTGCCCGACCGCGCAGATGCAGGACATGCCGCTGGCGCCTTTCGTGCGCTTTTGCGTCAACCACGGCCTGCTGCAGATTTTCGACCGCCCGCAGTGGCGCACCGTGCAGGGCGGATCGCGCGAGTACGTGCGCCGCATCGCTGATCAACTCGACGACATCCGCACCGGCTCGCCCGTGCGCGCCGTGCAGCGTCTGGCGGCTGAGAGCGGCGCCGCGCCGCGCGTGCGCCTGCTGCTGGACAGCGGCCCCGAGGATTTTGACCAGGTCGTCATGGCCTGCCACAGCGACCAGAGTCTGGAGATTCTGGGCGACACCGCCAGCCCCGGCCAGCGCGAGGTGCTGGCTGCCGTGCGCTACCAGCCCAACCGCGCTGTGCTGCACACCGACCCGGCGCTGCTGCCGCGCGACCGCCGTCTGTGGTCGGCCTGGAACTATCTGGCCGACAGCCCGGCCCGCGCGGGTCAAGCCGACGCGTCGGTGGGCGTGTCCTACCTGATCAACCGCCTGCAGCCGCTGCCCTTCAGCACGCCGGTGGTGGTCACGCTCAACCCGCCGCGCCCGGTGGCGCAGGAGCACATTCACGCGCAGTTCGATTACGCCCACCCGGTGTTTGACGCCGCCGCCGTGGCCGCGCAGCAGCGCCTGCCGCAGGTGCAGGGCGAAGGCGGCATCTGGCTGGCGGGGGCCTGGGGACGTTACGGCTTCCACGAAGATGGGCTGATGTCGGCGCTGGCCGTGGCTCGCGGCTTTGGCATCGAACCGCCCTGGTCGGCGTCCAGCGTGTCAGTGACCCCTGCGCCCGCGCCGGAGGCCGTCAGCGCATGAGCACGCCCGCCACGGCTTCAGCGCCCCAGCTCTTTCTGGGCCGCGTCATGCACCGGCGCCTGCGCCCGCGCGATCACGTTTTCCACTACCCGACGTTTTTCGTGCAGCTGCCGCTGCGCCGTCTGGACGAAGCGCGCTGCGCCGTGTTTGGCGTGGGCCGCTGGAACCTGCTCTCCTTTCAGCCGCGCGATCACGGCCCGCGCGACGGTTCGGCGCTGGACGCCTGGATGGACGGCCTGCTGCGCGAGCGCGGTCTGCCAGTGGATGGCGACATCGTCCTGCACACCATGCCGCGCATTCTGGGCTACGCCTTCAACCCGGTCAGCTTCTGGTACTGCCACGACGCGCAGGGCGCGCTGCGCGCCGTGCTGGCCGAAGTGCGCAACACCTTTGGCCAGCGCCACAACTACCTGCTACACCACGCCGATGGCCGCGCCATCCAGCCCGGCGACGAGCTGACCGCTGACAAGGCGCTGCATGTGTCGCCCTTCAACCAGATCCAGGGCGGCTACCGCTTCCGCTTCGAGCGCGACACGCAGCGCCCTGTGGCCTGGATCGATTACGACGACGACCAGGGCCCGCTGCTGCAGACCGCCCTGGCCGGCCGGGCCAGCGGCTGGAGCGTGCGCGCTCTGCTGGGCGCACTGGCGCGCATGCCGATGATGACGCTGGGCGTGGTCGCCCGCATCCACTGGCAGGCCCTGATCCTGTGGATCAAGGGCGTTCCCTTTCACGGCCGCGACGGCACACCCGCGGCCTCAGGCAAGGAGCTTGCATCATGACTCTGGCACTGAACACCATCCGTGCGCCGCTGCCCGCCAGCTCGCGCAACACCCGCACCGTCCTGGAACTGCTCGAAGGCCTGGAAGGCGGCAGCCTGCAGCTCGATCTGCCCGACGGCCAGCGCCACCGCTTCGGCCATGGGCCGGTCGTGGCGGCCCTGCGCGTGCACGACGAGGCCCTCTTCAGCCGCGTGCTGGCGCACGGCGACATCGGTCTGGCCGAGAGCTACATTGAGGGCGAATGGGACGCGGGCGAGGGCTACAGCCTGGCCGACGTGCTGACCCTGCTGGCGCGCAACCACGCCGCGCTGCGCCGCGCGGTGTACGGCTCGTGGCCCCGGCTGCTGATGGCGCGCCTGCGCCATCTTCTGAACCGCAACAGCCGCAAAGGCAGCCAGCGCAACATCATGGCCCACTACGATCTGGGCAACGAGTTTTACCGCCAGTGGCTGGACGGCACGATGAGCTATTCCTCGGCGCTCTTCCTGCCCGGGCAGGACGCGACGCTGGAGAGCGCACAGCGCGCCAAATACCGCCGCATCCTGGACCGGCTGCACGGCGGCCAACCCACGGGCGCGCACGTGCTGGAGATCGGCTGCGGCTGGGGCGGTTTCGCCGAAATGGCGGTCGAGGACGGCCTGGCCGTGACGGGCCTGACGCTGTCGCCCGCGCAGCTGGAGTTCGCCCGCCAGCGCGTGCCGCAGGCCGATCTGCGCCTGCAGGATTACCGCGACACGCGCGAGCGCTACGACCACATCGTCTCGATCGAGATGATCGAAGCGGTCGGCGAGCGCTGGTGGCCGCATTACTTTCGCACGCTGTCGCAGTCGCTCAAACCGGGCGGCAAGGCGGTGGTACAGGCCATCACGCTGCGCGACGATCTGTTCTCCGCCTACCGCAAAAGCACCGATTTCATCCAGCAGCACGTCTTCCCGGGCGGGATGCTGCCGTCGCGCCAGGTGTTCGAGCGCCAGGCGCGGCGCCAGGGGCTGAAGGTCAGCGACGCGCACGCCTTCGGTCTGGATTACGCCCGCACCCTGGCCGAGTGGCGCGAGCGCTTTGAGGCGCGCTGGCACGACATTGCGCCGCTGGGTTTTGATGCTCCGTTCCGCCGACTGTGGCGGTTTTATCTGGCTTACTGCGAGGCCGGCTTCCAGGCCGGAACCACCGATGTCATCCAATTCGAACTGCAACACGCCTGAGCGGTCCAGCCCTTCTTCCAGCCGCCGCCAGTTTCTGGGCCGTGTTGGCCAGGTGGCGGGTGCTTCCGCGCTGATCCCGCTGGCGCCTTTGCTGGGCCACGCGGGCCTGGCCCACGCCGCCGAGGGCCCGCCCGTCGAGGGCCTGATGCGCTGGGGCAGCGGCGATTTCAGCCGCCTGGGGATTTCGCTCTACCGCGCCACGCTGTGGGCCAGCGCCGACGGCGCGCCCGGCCAACCGCCGCTGGCGCTGCAGCTGGTTTACAAGCGGGGGCTGTCGTCGTCGATTTTCGTGCAGGCCGGCGTGCAGGAAATGCGCCGCCTGGGCGCCAGCGACGCGCAGATGGATCAGTGGGAGCCCCTGATGGCCAAGGTGCTGCCGGGCGTTTCGTCCGGGGACACGATCTGGGGCGTGTGGCAGGGTGACTCGGCGCGCTTCTGGCACAACAGCACGCCGACCGGCCAGATCAGCGCGGCGGGCTTCTGCCCGATCTTCTTTGGCATCTGGCTGAGCGAGAAAACCAGCGCGCCCGACCTGCGCAAGGCGCTGCTGCAGCGCGGATGACAGGGCGCCCGCACGGCGGCCCCGGAAGGCGCGGTGCGGGCGCTTGTGCAGGGGCAGCCGCGCGGCCCTGCGGCGGGCCTTATTCCTTGGCCGCGACCTGTCTGAGGTGGACGTAAAGCTGGTCCTTGAGGTGCAGCTTTTCTTTCTTGAGCTGCTCGATTTCGGTCTGCGAACTGGGATCGAGGCCGGATTCCTTGTTCTTGATGACGTGATCGAGCTCGTTGTGCTTGTCGAACAGGCGGGTGAAGTGGATGTCATGCCCTTTGAGGCGGCTGATCAGATCGCGGTACTCCGGAAACATGGGCTCTCCTTGAACTGCTGAAAATGGCTCCCGCACCTGCTGGAGCCTCCGCCACAACCTTACCACTCCCGGACCGCATTGGCGGGCGAGGGTGCAGGCGGCGTCCGCTAAGATGCGTCACTTTCGGCATCGCCCTCCAGGGGCCGCACCACCATGAACCAGGGGCTCTGGGCCGCCGCGGCCGCGTACATCCTGTGGGGACTCTTTCCCCTGTACTTTCACCGCCTGCAGGCGGTGGACGCACTGGAGATCGTCGCGCACCGCTCGGTCTGGTCGCTGGTCTTCGTCGCGCTGCTGCTGCTGATCCAGCGCCGCTGGGCCTGGCTGACTTCCGTGCTGCGCCAGCCGCGCGTGCTGGCCACCTTCACGGCGGCCGCGCTGCTGCTGTCGTGCAACTGGCTGATCTATGTCTGGGCTGTCAACCACGGCCATGTGCTGGAGGCCAGCCTCGGCTATTTCATCAACCCGCTGGTCAACGTGCTGCTGGGCGTGCTGGTGCTGGGCGAGCGCCCGCGCCGCCTGCAGTGGGGCGCGCTGGCCATCGCGGCCACGGGCGTGGTGTGGATGGCGGTGGCGCAGGGCGCGGCGCCCTGGATCGCGCTGGCGCTGGCGGGCAGTTTCGGCTTTTATGGCCTGCTGAAAAAGCTGGCCCGCCTGGGCGCCCTGGAAGGCCTGGCGCTCGAAACCCTGGTGCTGGCGCCCATCGCGCTGCCCGCGCTGCTTTGGCTGGGGCAGGGCAGCGGCGGTCACAGCGCGGAAACCTGGATCTGGCTGGTGCTGGCCGGGCCGCTCACCGCCATCCCGCTGCTGCTGTTTGGCTATGGCGCACAGCGCGTCAGCCTGGGTACGCTGGGCCTGTTGCAGTATCTGGGCCCGACGCTGCAGTTTGCGCTGGGCTGGCTGGTGTTTGAAGAGCGGCTGGACGCCGCGCGCCTGGCGGGATTCGCCCTGATCTGGATTGCGCTGCTGATCTACAGCGCCGACGCCCTGCGCCAGCGTCCGCGCCGTCAGTCGTGGCGGTCGTAAACCACGCCCTGGTTGGTCAGGATGACATCCAGCGGGACATCGTGCGGCTCGGGCTTCAGCCAGGGCACGAAAGCCTGCTCGAAAGCCACGCCCACCGTCACCGGACGCGGCTGCAGATCGGCCAGCGTGCGGTCGTAAAACCCGCCACCATAGCCCAGGCGGTAGCCGCCCGGACCAAAACCGACGCAGGGCACCAGCAGCAGCTCGGGGTGGAAGGCCTCGGTGTCCTTGGGTTTGGGGATGCCGTAGGCATCGTCCTCCATGGGGCAGCCGGGGTACCAGACGTGAAAGGTCAGGTGGCGCGTCTCGCGGTTGATGACCGGCAGGCCGATGCGCCGCTCCTGGCGCGCATTGGGCCCGTCGGACTCCCACCAGCGAAAGAGCGCGGGCAGCGGGTCGAACTCGCCCTTGATCGCCCAGTACGCGCCGATGGTTTTCTCGCGCCGCGTGGCCAGCCACAGGCGCAGCACCGTCTGCAGATCGTCGGTGCTGCGAGCCCGCTGCGCCATGTTCTGGCGCTCCATCTGCAGCTGCCTGCGCAGCTGTTTCTTGTCGCTGCAGGTCTGCTGCCAGTTGAAGGAGGGGGGGGTGGCGCTCATGGGGGAAATGATAGCAGCGCTCAGCCCCCCGCCTTCACCCGCAGCCGCCACGCATGCAGCAGTGGCTCGGTGTAGCCGCTGGGCTGCTGCTGGCCTTTGAAGACCAGGTCGAGTGCGGCCTGCATGGCGGCGCCTTCGGGGTGAGCGGCCAGAGATTTATAGGCCGGATCGCCCGCGTTCTGGGCATCGACCACCTGGGCCATGCGCGCGAAGGTGGCGCGCACCTGCGCCTCGCTGACCACGCCGTGGGCCAGCCAGTTGGCGATATGCTGGCTGGAAATGCGCAGCGTGGCGCGGTCTTCCATCAGTCCGACGTTGTGGATGTCGGGCACCTTGGAGCAGCCCACGCCCTGGTCCACCCAGCGCACCACATAGCCCAGAATGCCCTGGACGTTGTTGTCCAGCTCCTGCTGTTTCTCGGCGTCGGACCAGTCGGGTGTCGCGGTCACAGGGATGGTCAGCAGGCCGTCCAGCAGGCTGGCGCGCTGCTGGGCCGGATCGGCCTTGGCGGCAGCGTCTTCGAGGGCGATCTGGATGTCGGCCACCTTGACCTGGTGATAGTGCAGGCTGTGCAGCGTCGCGCCCGTGGGGCTGGGCACCCACGCGGTATTGGCGCCCGCTTTGGGATGCGCGATTTTCTGCTCCAGCATCGCGGCCATCAGGTCGGGCATGGCCCACATGCCCTTGCCGATCTGGGCGCGACCACGCAGGCCGCAGGCCAGGCCGACCTGCACGTTGTTTTTCTCGTAGGCGGTGATCCAGGCGCTGGATTTCATGTCGCCCTTGCGCAGCACCGGACCGGCCTGCATGCAGGTGTGCATCTCGTCGCCCGTGCGGTCCAGGAAGCCGGTGTTGATGAAGGCGACGCGGCTGGCGGCGGCGGCGATGCAGGCGGCCAGGTTGACGCTGGTGCGGCGCTCTTCGTCCATGATGCCCAGCTTGACCGTGCTGTCCGGCAGGCCCAGCAGCTGCTCGACGCGGCTGAAAATCTCCGCCGCAAAGGCGACTTCCGCCGGGCCGTGCATTTTGGGTTTGACGATGTAGACGCTGCCCGTGCGGCTGTTGCGGATGCCGGGCGTGCCCAGGCCCCGCAGGTCGACCAGCGCGATCATCGTGGTGATGACGGCGTCCATGATGCCTTCGGGGATCTCGCGGCCCTCGCCCCACAGGATGGCCGGATTGGTCATCAGGTGGCCCACGTTACGCACGAACATCAGGCTGCGGCCGTGCAGTGCCAGCGCGCTGCCGTCGGGCGCGGTGTAAACCCGGTCGGGATTCAGCCCGCGCGTGAAAGTCTTGCCGCCCTTGCTGACGGCTTCGGTCAGCGTGCCTTTGAGGATGCCCAGCCAGTTGCGGTAGGCCAGCACCTTGTCTTCGGCGTCCACGGCGGCGACCGAATCCTCCAGATCCAGGATGGTGGACAGCGCCGATTCCATCACCAGATCGGCCACGTGCGCCGCATCGGTACGGCCGATGGAGTGGCTGGCGTCGATGCGCACATCCATGTGCAGGCCGTTGTGCTGCAGCAGGATGCCGGTGGGCGTTGCCGCATCGCCCTGATGGCCGCGGAACTGCGCCGCGTCCTGCAGACCCACGCGGCGGCCGTCCTTCAGGCTGACTTCCAGCTGGCCGTTCACCACCGCGTAGCCGGTGCTGTCGGCGTGGCTGGCACCGCCCGCCAGCGGCGCGGCCTGGTCCAGCACCGCGCGGGCGTAGGCGATGACTTTGGCGCCGCGCACCGGGTTGTAAGCGGGCGTGCGCTCAGCGCCATCGCTGTCGGGGATGGCGTCGGTGCCGTAGAGCGCGTCGTACAGGCTGCCCCAGCGCGCGTTGGCGGCGTTGAGCGCGTAACGCGCGTTCAGAATGGGCACGACCAGCTGCGGACCGGCCTGGCGCGCCAGCTCGTCATCCACATTCGCGGTGGTGGCCTGCACGCCGGTGGGCTGCGGCACCAGGTAGCCGATGCGCTCCAGAAAGTCGCGGTAGACCGCCATGTCCTGGATGGGACCGGGGTGGGCGCGGTGCCAGGTGTCGAGTTCCGTCTGAAGGCGGTCGCGCTCGGCCAGCAGGGCCGCATTTTTGGGCGCCAGGTCGTGGACGATGGCCGAAAATCCGGGCCAGAACGCGTCAGGCGTCAGGCCCACGGCGGGCAGCACTTCGCTGTCGATGAACTGTTGAAGCTGGGGCGCGACCTGAAGGCCGGCGCAGTCGATGCGGTTGGTCATGGGGATTCCGTCCAGAGGCAAGTCAGTCAATCGCCCGATCATACTGGCCGAGTCCATCACAGTCTGACAGCCCGCGACGGCCCGCCCGGCCTTGCACGCGCCGCACGCAAACGGCAAAATTTGGGTTATCATCTCGGGCTGCATTTTCGGGGTGTAGCTTAGCCTGGTAGAGCGCTACGTTCGGGACGTAGAGGCCGGAGGTTCGAATCCTCTCACCCCGACCAGACACCATCAAAAAAGCCCAAGTGTTTCAGGCACTTGGGCTTTTTTGTGCCCGCGCAATCCCGGCCTGTAGCCCCAGCCAAGGACATTCCATGCAGCGCTCCCCTTCTCTGACATCCTCTGTGACGCCGTTTCCGGAAACAGCGCCGGCTGGCCTTGCAGACCTGGCCGGGGGCATCAGCTCGGTCGCCCTGACCGAGCTCGCGCTGGCCCGTGCCGAAACGGGCGAAGGGCCCCGTGTGTTCACCCGACTTTTCCGCAAGACAGCGCGGGCCGAGGCGCACGCCAGCGATGCGCTGCGCGCCGCCGGGCTGGCGCGCTCACCGCTCGAAGGGCTGCCCATCTCCGTCAAGGATCTGCTGGACGTGGCCGGTTACACCACGCGGGCCGGCTCGCGCGTGCTGGATGGCGCGCCGCCCGCCAGCGCATCGGCCGAAGCGGTGCAGCGCCTGCGCCACGCGGGCGCGGTCATCATCGGCAGCACCAACATGACCGAATTCGCCTTTTCGGGTCTGGGCATCAACCCGCATTACGGCACGCCGCGCAACCCGTGGCAGCGCGATGCGGACGGCGGCGGGCGGATTCCGGGCGGCTCGTCATCGGGCGCGGCCATTTCCATCACCGAGGGCATGGCGGTCGCCGCGCTGGGTTCGGACACGGGCGGATCGGTGCGGATTCCGGCCGCGCTGTGCGGCCTGGTCGGCTTCAAGCCGACGGCGCGGCGCGTTCCGCTGCAGGGCACGGTGCCGCTGTCGCCCACACTGGATTCGCTGGGCCCGCTGGCCACCAGCGTCAGCACCTGCATCGCCATGGACGCCGTGCTGTCAGGCGAGCCCCACACCGGCCTGCGGCCCGCCACCGTGCGCGGACTGCGATTTCTGGTGCCGGACAATGTGGTGCTGGACGGCATGGACGATACGGTCCGGGCCAGCTGGACCCGCGCCCTGGACCGCCTGGCGCAGGCGGGCGTGCAGCTGGTGCACCAGCGCGTGGCGCCGCTGGACGAGCTGCCCGGAATCAATGCCAAAGGCGGCTTTTCGCCGCCCGAAGCCTGGACCTGGCACCGCCGCTTTCTGCCCGCGCGGCAGGCCGAATACGATCCACGCGTACTGGTCCGCATTCAGGCTGGGCGTGACGTAACAGCCGCCGATTACATCGAACTGCTGGCCCGGCGCCAGCGCTGGATCGAGGACATGGGCGCGCTGCTCTCCGGCTTCGACGCGCTGGTCATGCCCACCGTACCCGTCGTAGCGCCCAAAATCGCCGATCTGGAGCGCAGCGACACGGCCTATTTCGCCGCCAACGGCCTGATCCTGCGCAACCCGGCCATCATCAACGTCCTGGACGGCTGCGCCATTTCGCTGCCCTGCCACGCGCCAGGCGAGGCGCCGGTGGGCTTCAGCCTGGCCGCAGCGGGCGGTCAGGACAGCCATCTGCTGTCGCTGGCGCTGGCGGTGGAACCGCTGCTGCGGGGCTGATCGCCGGCGAAACGCACGGGGGCAGAATCTGCCGCATGAAAGCAGTCCGCTGCATGTGTGACGGCCAGAGTCTGTCCAGCGTGGGGGCGTCACTTACAAGCCCATAACGGCGGGGTCGGGACAATCGCGGGCGCCAACCGATGCGGCCAACATGGTCGTGATGCTGGCTATGGCGGCGGGATAACCGGAGGGGCACTCACCCGATCGCAGGCAGCAAGTTGAACAGCAGTACCGCGATCAAACCGACCACGGCCACGATGGACTGCACCACGGAAATCGTCCGGGTGGCTTCGCCCATCGTCATGCCGAAGGATTCCTTCACCAGCCAGAACCCGGCGTGGTTGGCGTAATTGAAAAACAGCGATCCGCAGCCGATGGCCAGTGCCAGCAGCGGAAGGTTCAAGGTCGGATCGCTGCCCGCCAGTGGCGCGAGCAGCCCAGCGGCACCCACGATGCCCACGGTAGCCGACCCGGTAGAGACCGACAGCAGCATGGCGATCAGCCAGCCCAGAACCAGCGGCGGGAAGGCGAACTGGTGGGTGAGGTGCACGATGGCATCGCCCACCTTGGCCGCCGTCAGGATCTGCTGGAAAGCACCGCCGCCCGCAATGATCAGCATGATGCTGGCCACGGGTTTCAGGCTCTGCCCCAGGGCCTCACGCAGTTTTTCGGGAGATCCGCCGCGCGCATACACCAGCGCAACCGCCGCAAAGAGCACACCCAGCAGCATGGCGATCAGCGGGTTGCCCAGGAAGGCAGAGACGCGCAGCAAAGGGGCGTGGGCAGGCAGCAGCATTTCGGCCAGAGCATTGACCAGCATCAGCAGCGCGGGCAGCAGGGCCGCCAGCACGCCGAGGCCCACGCCTGGCTGAGTGGGCGCAGGTCCCACCTGCTGCGTTGTGGTGGTGAACTGGTCGAGCAGGGCCCTGTCGGGTCGGGTCGTCATGCGGGGAGTGAGGAAAGCGCCGTAAAGCGGCCCGCCGAGGGCCATGGCGGGTAGCGCGGCGATGAAACCGTAAACCATCGTGGGTCCGACACTGGTTTTCAGCGTGGCGATCGCGGTGAGCGGCCCCGGGTGCGGCGGTACCATTCCGTGCATGGCCGCCAGCGCCGCGATCACCGGGACGCCCACATAAACATACGCAGAGCCCCGGAAATGCTCCCGGCTTTCGAGCTTTCGTGCCACGCTGAAAATCAGCGGCAACATCACCACCAGTCCGACTTCAAAGAACATCGGGATTCCGACGACCAAAGCCACCAGCGTCATCGCCCAGGGAATCATGCGATCCGGGGTGCGGCGCAGGATTGCACTGGCCAGGCGCTCGGTGGTTCCCGAATCCGCCAGGATTTTGCCCAGCATGGCTCCTAGCGCAATGACGACCCCCACAGCGCCCAGCGTCTTGCCCGCTCCGCTGGTGAGGTTTTTGGCAATATCCGTGGGCGCCATGCCTGTAGCAAGACCAACACCCGCCGAGACAATCAGCAAGGCCAGCAGGGGGTGCATGCGGATGCGCGACACAATCAGCGCGACCAGAACAAGCACACTGACTAAAGCGGTGATCAGCAGCTGGATATCAAAGGGAGACATGGCGTACTTTCGGGCAAACGGTCCGATGCATCATAGGTCAGCAGGGCCGGACAGCGCTGCAGCCCGCTTCCCCGCCCACATCGGCCGCATGCGCCACACCGCGCACTGCGCGCGCGCGGGGCCTTCGCTGAAGACTTCGCCCAGGCGGCTGGCGGCGCTCTGGGGGTAGACGCGGGTGCTGAGGCAGACGCGGCGGTTGGCGAAGACCTCCAGCACGCTGCCGTCGAGCAGGACGCGCAGCTCCAGCGCTTCGGCGGGGTCCAGCGCCAGGTGGGCGTGCAGATTCTGGTGGCTGACCTCGCGGGTCAGCGAGCTGCGCGCGCGCTCGATGCTCAGGCGGCGCATTTCGGGCTGGTAGACCACGCGGGTGAACTCGCTGCCATCCGGCGCGGCGCACAGGTTCAGGCCCTGGCGACCGCGCTCCGGCGCTTCAAAAACGGCCTCGATGTCCAGGTGCCGCCCCTGGAAGCGGTGCAGCACGCCCTGATCCAGCCCGGTCGCCGCCACGTCGGCCGCATCGCCGCGCAGCAGCGCCACTTCAGCCGCCGGGGCCTGCAGCAGGCGGCCCCGGGCGTCCAGCGAGAGTTCGCGCGGCACACTCAGCGCACCCGCCCAGCCGTCCAGATCGATCAGGCCCTGGTCGCGCTGCTCGTTCATCCACGCCCATTGCAGCGTGCGGCCGTCCGGCGCGCGCATCGCCAGGTGGGCGAAGGCGCCACTGTCGCCATCGAGCACCATTTCGTGATCCGGCAGGAAGCGTTCGCCCTCGAAGCGGCCCACCCAGGCCAGCGCGCCGGGCCCCTGCCACAGCGAGACCGTCAGCACCCAGCGGTCGCCCAGCGGGAAGAGGTTCGGGCACTCCCACATCACGCCATGGCGGGCGTGGGGCGCGGCAAAGAGCACGCCGCGATCCTCCCAGTGCACGCCGTCCGGGCTGCGGTAGATCAGGCACTGCGCGCGGCGGTGCTCCTGCCCGGCGCCCAGCACCATGTACCACCAGCCCTCGTGCGCAAAAACGTAGGGGTCGCGGAAATCGTGCGCCTCCACGCCCGGCGGCGGCTCGGCCAGGGTGCGCTGCGGGTGTTTGGTCCAGCGGATCATGTCCTGGCTGGTGGCCACGCACTGCACCTGGCGCTGCGGCGTGTAGCCGGTGTAGAACATCGTGGGCATACCATCGACCCGGGCGAAGCTGCCTGAAAAGCATCCGCCCTGATCGTCGCCGGGCGAGGGCGCGAGCGCCAGCGGCTCGTCGCGCCAGTGGACCAGATCCGCGCTGCTGGCGTGTCCCCAGTGGATGTCGCCCCAGCGGTTGGCGCCGGGGTTGTGCTGGTAGTACACGTGGTAGCGGCCGCCGTGGTGGCAGACGCCGTTGGGGTCGTTGATCCAGCCCGACGGGGCGGTCAGGTGAAAAATGGGGCGGTGGTCGATGGCGGGCATGGGGGCTCCGGGGATCAGATGGGGTCAGCAGTTCAGTTCAGGGCGGGGCAGGAATCGCGCAGGACCACTTCGCAGGGCACGAGACAGGTCTGGGCGGGCTGATCCGGCTGGGCCAGCCGCTCCAGCAGCAGTTCGGCCGCCCGGGCACCCATGGCCTCGTAGGGCAGCGTGATGGTGCTGAGCCGGGGCCGCAGCGCATTGCACAGGGTGGAATCGTTGTCGTAGCCGATCAGGGCCATGTCCTGCGGCAGGCGCAGGCCCAGCTGCTCCAGACAGCGGATGGCGTGCAGGGCCATGATGTCGTTGCCCAGGCACAGCGCGGTCGGCCGCTGCGGCCGGGCCACAAGGTCGGCCAGCGCGGCCGCCAGGGGGGCGAAGGTGTTCGGCCCGTCGGCGGTGGCCCCGATCAGCGCAGGACAATCGGCTGGACTCAGGCCCTGCGCCTGGCAGGTTTCGATGAACGCGGCCTTGCGCAGTCGGCCCGCCACATTGGTTTCCGGCAGCCCGACGTAACCGATCCGGCGGTGGCCCAGCGCCACCAGGCGCTCCACCGCCAGCCGCTGGCCCAGCGCGTCGTCGGGCAGCACCGACGTCGTTCCCAGCAGATCAAAGCAGTTGGCCAGCACCAGTGGCACGTCGGACTTCAGCAGCATGGGCACCAGCTGGTGGGACGGCGCCACAAAAATGACGCCCTCGACCTGGTGGGAGGCGAAAGTGTCCAGCAGATCGGCCACCGCGTTCGGGTCGCCAGCCGCATCGGCCATCAGCAGCGTCATGCCAGCCTCGCGGCACACGCGGTGCGCGCCGCGCAGCAGGTGCATGTCGGACAGGCCGATGTCGTCATTGGGCCCGCCGGACAGCGACAGCCGCGCCGTCACGATGCCCACCAGCCCGGATTTGGCCGAGCGCATCATGCGCGCCCCCCGGTGGGGCCGGTAGGAAAGCTTTTCGATGGCCTGCGTGACGCGCTCGAGCGTCGCCGGGCGGATGCCGGATTCCCGGTTGACCACGCGGGACACCGTCTTGATCGAAACCCCCGCCAGGTGGGCGACATCGTGGATCGTGCTCATGCCTTCATCATCCCAGAAAAAGACAACGTTGTTTAATGCCGCGATCCAGGGTTTGCCCCGATGGATTCGGCCCTCTTTGCTGCCTAAAGTTCAGACAAATGACAACATTGTCATTTTGTCCATTCTTCAGAACCGCGCTGGCGCAGACCCTGCCAGATCCACTCACCTGAGCGAAAGCCGACCATGACCCTCCGCCTCTCCGCCTGCCTGCGCCTTGGCGCCGTTGCCTTTGCCGCCCTGACGGCCGTGTCCGTCCAGGCCCAGACCTCGCTGTCCATGTGGTACCACGGTGCAGGCAACCCGGACGAAAAGAAAATCATCACGGGCATCATCGACGACTTCAACAAGAGCCAGAAGGACTGGAAGGTCTCGCTGCAGCAGTTCCCGCAGGAGGCCTACAACACCTCGGTGGTGGCGGCGGCGGTGGCGGGCAAGCTGCCCGACATCATGGACGTGGACGGGCCCATCATGCCCAACTGGGCCTGGTCGAAGTATCTGCAGCCGCTGGATCTGCCCAAGGGCAAGCTGGACAATTTCCTGCCCGGCACCATCGGCAAGTGGAACGGCAAGGTGTATTCGGTGGGCCTGTGGGACGCGGCGGTGGCCGTGTTTGCGCGCAAATCGGTGCTGGAAGCCAACAAGATCCGCATCCCGACGCTGGACAAGCCCTGGACCAAAGCCGAGTTTGACGCGGCCCTGGTCACGCTGCAAAAAAGCGGCAAGTTCCAGTACCCCATCGACATGGGACTGGCCTGGAAGGGCGAGTGGTACTCCTACGCTTTTGGCCCCTTCCTGCAGAGCGCGGGCGGCAACCTGCTGGACCCGGCCGCGGGCAAATCCAACGGCGTGCTTAACGGCCCGGCCGGTGTGGCGTTTGGCGAGTGGTGGAAGAGCCTCTTCACCCGCAAGCTGACCCCGGGCACTTCGCAGAGCGGCGCCGAGCGCGACACCGGCTTCCTGGACGGCAAATACGCCCTGCAGTGGAACGGCAACTGGGCCGCCCTGCCCGCGCTGAAAAAATACGGCAAAGACCTGGTCTTCCTGCCCGCCCCCGATTTCGGCAAAGGCCCGAAGATCGGCGCCGCGTCCTGGCAGTTCGGCGTGTCAGCCACCACGAAAAACGCCAAGGGCGCCAACGCTTTCATCGCTTTCGCGCTTCAGGACAAATACCTGGCCGCCTTCTCGGACGCCATCGGCCTGATCCCGTCCACGCCCAGCGCCGCCGCCATGACGAAGAACTACGCCAAGGGCGGCCCGCTGGAGGTCTTCTTCGAGCTGTCCAAGCGCCAGGCCACGCTGCGTCCGGTTTCACCGGGCTACGCCCTGGCCTCGAACGCGTTTGAAAAGGCCCTGTCGGACATCGCCAATGGCGGTGATGCGGCCGACGCTCTGGACAGCGCCGCCGACGCCATCGACGCCGACCTGAAGAAGAACAACGGCTACCGCTGAGCCCCAGTCAGGAGAACCCCATGAGCCAGTCCGTTCCCCGTTCCGCTCCCGGCGCCGCACGCGCCCGCCGGGCCGGTCTGCTCATGGTGTCGCCCGCCATGATTCTGATGGCGGTCTTCCTGATCCTGCCCTTTGTGCTGGCTTTTGCCATGTCGTTCACCAACCAGCGCCTGGTGTCGCCCAACCCGACCGAGTATGTCGGGCTGGACAACTACCGCCAGATGCTGGGCCTGGGCACGCTGGTGCTGGCGCCCGAAAAAGACGCGCAGGGCCAGACCGTGCGCGACGACAGCGGCCAGCCGCAATACCCCTCTCTGCGCCAGTACACGCGCGGCAATCCGGAATACCCCCACCTGGACCGCAAAAAAGAATGGTTTCACTTTGACTGGACGGGCGACCAGCGCGTCTATGTGCTGGCCAGCGATGTCCTCTTCATGAAAGCCCTGGTCAATACCGCGCTTTTCGTGATCGTGGTGGCGCCTGTCCAGGCCGGGCTGGCTTTGCTGCTGGCGCTGCTGATCAACCGGCCTTTGTGGGGCATTAACGTGTTTCGCACCATCTATTTCATGCCCGTGGTGATTTCCATGGTGGTGGTGGCCTTTTTGTGGCGTTTTATTTACTCGGCCGATTCGGGCCTGCTGAATGCGCTGCTGGGCATGCTGTCTTTTGGCCATATCCAGCCCGTGGACTGGCTGGGTCAGCCCTCGACCGCGCTGTGGTCGATTATGGCCATGTCGGTCTGGCAGGGGGTGGGATTCCATATGATCGTCTGGCTGTCCGGATTGCAGACGATTCCCTCCACGCTGTATGAAGCGGCGGCGCTGGAAGGCGCCTCGCGCTGGCAGGTGTTCCGCTATGTCACCTGGCCCGGGCTGCGCAATACCGCGATCCTGGTGATGGTGGTGATCACCATGCAGGCCTTCACGCTGTACCCGCAGATCGACGTCATGACCAAAGGCGGGCCGCTGGACTCCACCCAGTCGCTGGTTTTCCAGGCCGTGCAGCGCGGGTATGAAAACCAGGACATCGCCGGCGGTTCGGCCATCAGCGTGCTGCTGTTCCTGATCGTTCTGGTGATATCGCTGGGCCAGCGCTGGCTGACGCGCGAAAAAACCCGCTGACCCGCCAAGGAGATCCCCATGTCCCATTCCATGACGCATTCCCGGGCGCCCCAGTGGGCCAGCAAGGCGCTGAATTACGTGCTGCTGTGCTGGATCGCGCTGGTGTTTATTTTCCCGGTCGTGTTCATGATCGTGTCCTCGCTCAAGCCCGATCTGCAGCTGCTGCAGGACGCGACTTCGCTGCGCGCCTTCCTGCCGGTGGGCGATGTCTCGCTGGAGAATTACAGCGCCGCCTTCAACCGGGTGCCCATCGCCCACTTCATTTTCAACTCGCTGCTGGTCACGGGCGTGACCATGGTGCTGTCACTGGCCATCTGCTCGATGGCGGCCTTCGCATTCGTGTTTCTGGAGTTTCCCGGCAAGAATGTGATGATGGCGGTGATTCTGGCCACATTCATTGTCCCGTTTGAATCGATTGCGATTCCGCTGCTGCTCATCGTCAACAAGCTGCCCTGGATCGGCATGAATGGCATCGAATTCGGCTGGCTGAATTCTTACCATGTGCAGATTATTCCTTTCATAGCTGATGCGCTGACGATATTCCTGTTCGTGCAGTATTTCCGCGATCTGCCGCGCGATCTGGTCGAAGCCGCCCGGGTGGATGGCGCCAGCTATTTTCAGATTTACCGCCGCGTGGTAGTTCCTCTGGCTGGGCCAGTGTTTGCCACGGCGGCCATCCTGAAGTTTCTGGCCATGTACAACCAGTATCTGTGGCCCGTCATGACCGCACAGGCCGAGCAGTACCGGCCCATCATGGTCGGCCTGCAGTATTTCTTCCAGCTCAATATCGCGTGGGGAGAAATGATGGCTTACCTCAGCGTCATCACCATTCCTGTCCTGCTGTTTTACCTCAGCCTGCAAAGGGCCTTCATTGCCTCGATCGCCTCGACCGGCGTCAAAGGCTGACGCGCTGACGCGCCATTTAGCGACGCACAAGAAAGAACTGCCATGCATCCCGTCCGCCTCAAAGGCATCACCAAATCTTATTCGTCCGGCGTGACCGTGATTCCAGGTCTGGATGTTGAAATCCCGGCCGGATCGTTCACCGTGCTGGTGGGCCCGTCGGGCTGCGGCAAATCCACGCTGCTGCGCATGGTGGCCGGTCTGGAAGCCGCCAGCGGCGGGCAGATTTTCATTGGCGACCGCGACGTGACCGAGCTGGAACCGGCCGAGCGCGGCATCGCCATGGTGTTTCAGTCGTATGCGCTCTACCCGCACATGACGGTGGCCGAAAACATCGCCTTCGGCCTGACCATCGCCAGGCGGCCCAAGGCCGAAATCGAGCAGAAGGTGAAGCACGCCGCCGAAATCCTGCAGCTCGAGCACCTGCTGGACCGCACGCCCAAGGCGCTGTCGGGTGGGCAACGCCAGCGCGTGGCCATCGGCCGGGCCATCGTGCGCAATCCGTCGGTCTTCCTCTTCGACGAACCGCTCTCCAACCTCGATGCCTCGCTGCGCGGCCAGATGCGCGTGGAACTGGCCGACCTGCACCGAAAAATCGGCGCCACCATGATTTACGTCACCCACGACCAGGTCGAAGCCATGACCATGGCCGACCAGATCGTGGTGCTCAACAAGGGCCGGGTCGAACAGGTCGGCGCGCCCATGGATCTCTACCGCGAGCCCAAAAGCCCCTTTGTCGCCGGATTCATCGGGGCGCCCAGCATGAACCTTTTCGAGGGCAATCTGGCCCGCGACATGGGCTGTGAAGTCTACGGCGTGCGCCCCGAGCACCTGGACGTCTCGACGGACACCGGGCGCTGGCCCGCCACGGTGCGCCACATCGAACACCTGGGCGCCGATACAGTGCTCTACGCCGAAATCACCGGCGTGGGTTCGATGACGGTGCGCACCGAAGGCGCGCTGGATTACCGCGTCGGGCAATCCATCCGGATCAGCCCCCGCGCAGGCTGCGAGCACCGCTTCCAAGGCAACGCCCGGCTGCAGGGCTGATCAGATCAGGGCGAGGATCAATCCCCGTCCCCCACCCGCAACACGATCTTGCCGATGTGCGCGCCGCTCTCCATCAGCGTGTGCGCCTTGGCTGCTTCGGCCAGCGGGAATTCGGCATCGATGCGCGGCAGGCCGCGACCTTGGGCGAGCAGCGGCCAGACGCGCTCTTCCAGGGCGCGGGCGATGGCGGCCTTGTCGTCGTCCGAGCGCGGGCGCAGCGTCGAGCCCGTCAGCGTCAGGCGTTTGAGCATCACCGGCATCAGATCGATCTCGGCGCGGCTGCCTTCCAGGAAGGCAATCTGCACCAGCCGCCCCTCCAGCGCCAGGCAGCGCAGGTGGCGGGCGATGTCGGCGCCGCCGACCATGTCCAGGATCACGTCCACGCCCGCTCCGCCCGTGCCGGTTGTGATGGCGTCCACAAAATCCGTCTCGCGGTAGAGGATGACGTGCTGCGCGCCCGCCTCGCGGCAGGCCTGCGCTTTGGCGGCGCTGCCCGCCGTCGCCCAGACTTCGGCGCCGAAGGCCGCGCCCAGCGCGATCGCTGTCTGGCCGATGCCGCCCGATCCGCCTTTGACCAGCAGGCGCTCGCCCGGGCGCAGGTGCGCTCGCTCGAAGACGTTGGTCCAGACGGTGAAGAAGGTTTCGGGCAGCGCGGCGGCGTGGCGTAGATCCATGCCGTCCGGGACGGGCAGGCAGTGCCGCTCGTCGGCCAGCACGTGGCTGGCGTAGCCGCCGCCGGGCGTCAGGGCGCAGACGCGGTCGCCCACCCGCCAGCGCTGTACGCCGTCGCCGACCGCCACGATGCGCCCGGACACTTCCAGGCCGAGATGCGGGCTGGCGCCGGGCGGGGGCGGGTAGAGGCCCGAGCGCTGCAGCACGTCCGGGCGGTTGACGCCCGCAAAGGCGACAGCGATTTCGACCTGCTGGCCCTGCGGCGTCTGGCGCGGCCGGGTGGCGGTGTGCAGCACCTCGGGCGGGCCGCCCGCGCCGTGGTCCATGTAGGAGATGAAGTCAGTATTCATCCCGCGATGATACGGCCCCTCAGGAGGTGCTCGCCGCGTGGCCCGCAGACTGCGCCGACGTGTAGCGCGCCTGGCCCACCGCCTGCGCGGCCAGATCGGCGGGGGTGGCCCTCTGACCTGGACGCAGCGGGCTGCTGCCTTGTCCGTGGCCCCTCAGGCGGAAGACCTCGACCAGCGTGGCCAGGCGCTTGGCCTGATCGCTGAGGTTCTGCGCCGCAGCGGCGCTTTCCTCGACCAGCGCAGCGTTCTGCTGCGTCATCTGGTCCAGCTCGGCGACGGCGTCGTTGACGCGGCCGATGCCCTCGCTCTGCTCGCCAGACGCCGTGGTGATTTCGCCGATCACGCCCGTCACCTGGCCGACCGCCGCGACGATGTCGCGCATGGTGCTGCCCGCATCGGCGACCAGGCGGCTGCCCGCGTCCACGCGCTCGACACTGTGGCCGATCAGGTCTTTGATCTCGCGCGCCGCGCCCGCGCTGCGCTGCGCCAAGCTGCGCACTTCGCCCGCCACGACGGCGAAGCCGCGGCCCTGCTCGCCCGCACGGGCGGCCTCCACGGCGGCATTGAGCGCCAGGATGTTGGTCTGGAAGGCGATGCCATCGATCACCCCGATGATGTCGGCGATGCGGCGGCTGCTCTCGCTGATGCCGGTCATGGTGCTGACCACCTGTTCGACGACTTCGCCGCCGCGACGGGCGATGCCGGTGGCGTCCTGCGCCAGACGGTTGGCCTGCTGGGCGGCATCGGCGCTGTGGCGCACGTGGCTGCTGAGCTGGCTCATCGATCCGGACGTGTCCTGCAGGCGCGACGCGGCCTGTTCGGTGCGGTTGGACAGGTCCAGGTTGCCGGTGGCGATTTCGCTGGACGCCACATTGATGCCGTCGGTGGCGGTGCGCACCTGGCTGACGATGTCGATCAGCGCGTCCTGCATGGCGCTCAGGGCGCGCAGCAGCTCGCCCAGCTCGCCGGGGCGATCGGTGGCAATCGGCTGCGACAGATCGCCCTGCGCGATGCGCTGCGAAATGGCCAGCGATTCGCTCACCGGCTCCAGGATGCGGCCGCGCACCCACAAGGCCAGCGCCGACAGGGCCAGCAGCGCCAGGGCGCCTGCGCCCAGCGCGATCCATTCCACCCAGGTGCTGGTCCGGGTCGAAGCGGCCATGGTCGCATCGCTGAAGCGTGCGGCTTCGGCCACCGTGGCATCGACCCCGGCGCGGTGCTGCTGGTAAATCTGGTGCGCGCGGCCGATGGCGGCGTGGATGGTGGCGCGATCCCCGCTGCCCGCCACCCGGGCCACTTCGCGGGCGGCCGCGATGAAGCGCAGCGCAGCCTCGTGCTGCGGGCCCAGCAGCTGGGCCTCCAGACCATAAGGCGGGTGGGCGCGCCAGTACTGTTCACGCGCCTCGTATTCCTTGGCCAGGCGATCCACGTCTGTGGCCAGCTCCTGCGGCGTCATCGTCCCGTCTTCCACGCGGGACAGGCCCAGGCGCATTTCGATCAGATACAGCGGCGGCGGCAGGATGTCGGCGGCCACGTCCTTGGCGACGTAAACGCGCCCGGCGTTGTCCTCGTTCGCCTTGAGCCCCCACAGCGACACGCCGAGCACCAGCGCAATCGCCAGAACGGACAGGGCGGCCTGCAGTCCCAGCAGGTGAGAGATGCGCAGATTCCATTTCATGATCGGGCCTATCGAGAGAATACGGGTGGATGTCGTAGGCGTATCGGCGGTATCGCCGTTTTCTGGAGCGCCTTTTGAGTCCGGCCCACGCCCCGCACGCCAACAATGGCACGATGCCTGCGTCTCTTCGCTGCACAGGACGCCCGACATGCCCAGCCCCGCTGACACCGCCCCCGCGCTCACCGTCTACTTCGACGGCAGCTGTCCGCTGTGCCGCCGCGAAATCGCTTTTTATCAGCGGCTGCGCCCGCTGCAGCCCATCGCGTGGGTGGACGTCAGCCGGGGCGAACCGTGTGGCGATGGCCTGACGTGCGAACTGGCGATGCGCCGCTTTCACGTGCGCGACGCGCAGGGCCAGCTTCTGGATGGCGCCGCCGCTTTTGCGCGCCTGTGGCGTTCGCTGCCGGGCTGGCGCTGGCTGGGGCATGTTGCGGGTGTGCCGCCGGTGTCGTGGCTGGCGGAGGGCGCCTATCGGCTTTTCCTGCCGTTGCGGCCCCGGCTGCAGGCGTGGGCCCGGCGGGATTGAGCCCGACTTGAGCCCGATCTGACGTTGCAGCGCGTCAATTTCGGGAAATTGTCACAAAAATACTTAAGAATAATTCTCATCCGTCGATAGTTCACAGGTGGCGTCTGTTTTTAACAGCCGTCCGTTTCCTGCAACGAAGACGAAGGATGAGAAATGATTCCACAGACGCAGTCCCGCAATCGCCGCCGGGGCACCGTGGCGCCACGGACCCACAGCGCTCTGCTGCCCGTGCTGGCCCTGCTGACGTCAGCCAGCCTGACGGCCTGGGCCGCCCCCGCAGACGACGACCTGGCCATACAGATGGCGCCCCTGGCCGACCGGGGTGATTTTCCGCCGCCGCAGGCGGGTGTCCCGCTGGTCGATCCCGCCGAAGCCGGTCTGCCGCGGCCCGGGCCTCTCGTGGCTGGCACGGCGCCATCGCCGAGCAATGCACCCATCCGGGTGCCGCGTCCGGCCGATCCGGCGCAGTTCACCCTGATGTCGCAGTTCGGACGCCTGATGACGGCGTGGTCGCGCCGCCCCAACGAAGCGCTGTGGGGCTATTTCCCGCGCGACACGGCAAGCGGCTTTGACGACCTGCGCGAGTGGACGATGGAGCCCGGCACCCGGCCCGGCCGCGTGCGCATTCGCAACGTGCAGCTGGGCAGCTGCATCGGCCAGCGCGACAGTTCGGGCGAAACGACGCGCTTTCCCTTCCCCTTTCTAGCGCAGGACAAGGCCTTCTGCCGCGACGAGCGGGGCGATTTCTCGCTGCTGCCTGTGTCGGGCGGCGGCTTCGTCCTGCAGTCGCGCTTCACCGGCCAGTGCGTGCGCCTGGAAAACACCGACATGTCGCATTCCTCGCGCTGGGCGCGGGCGATCGCCCTGAACGACTGTTCCCTGGTCACCAACGATCACGGCCACGTCAACCCGGAGTTCATCTGGAGCTTCTCGGCGCCCATCAGCAACGCGTTCGCGCACACCGCCAAGGCCGAGATCCGGCCTTCGCCCACACCACCGGCCTTTGATCCCGACCACCCGAACGGCCCGCCGCCGGCCGCACAACAGCAAGGAGCCGCGCGATGAAGCCGCACACCCTGATCCCCGCCCGCGCCGCGCTGGCCGCCGCCCTGCTGGCCTGCAGCTGTGCGGCGCACGCTGATCCGAAGGATTTCCGCACCGCCACCTGGAACCTGCAGGGCGCGTCGGCCAGCACCGAAAGCAAATGGAACGTGAACGTGCGCCAGCTGGTTTCCGGCGCCGAAGCCGTCGACATCCTGGCCGTCCAGGAGGCCGGCCAGCCGCCCTTCAACGCCGTCGATACCGGCCGAGTGCTGGGGCGGGGCACGCCCGTGCGCGAGCTGCGCTGGACGCTGGGCACACTGCGCGGCGCCAGCGATCCGGGAACCCTGTTCATCTACTTCGCCGACATTGACACGGGCGCGCGCCGCGTCAACCTGGCGCTGGTCAGCAACCGGCAGGCCGACGACGTCTTCGTCGTGCCGCCCAGCACCACGGTCAGCCGCCCCGTTCTGGGCATACGCATCGGCAACGACGCCTTCCTGAGCGGCCACGCGCTGGCCAGCGGCGGCCCGGACGCGGAAGCGATGGTCGAATCAGTGCACGATTTCTTCCAGAACCACCCGAATCCGCAGTGGCAGGCCACGAACTGGATGCTGCTGGCCGATTTCAACCGCCCGCCCGGCCGCCTGCGCGCCGAGCTGGAAGCGCCCGCGCGCAACCACACCCGCGTGCTGGACCCGGGCGCGCCCACCCAGCGCCAGGGCAACACGCTGGATTACGCCGTGCTGGGCAACGCCGTCGGTGTGATTCCGGACGGGCTGGCCGCTTCGCTAACGCCATCGCGGCGGCGCACGACGCAGCTCTCGTCCGACCACTTCCCGGTCTTTTTCAACCCCACCGGCTCAGGAGCCCAGCGATGAAGCGCCTCACCCTCTCCCTGCTGGCCAGCGCGCTGCTGGCCGCCTGCGCGCAGAACAGCGTGCTTCCCCCTTTTCCGGCTCAGCCCGGCCAACCCGGCCAAGCCGGACAGCCCGGCACGACGCCAGACGGCAGCAATGCGGGTGGCGCGCCGCCCGACCCGCTGCCTTCGATCACGCGCGTGGCGCTGCGCAATGTGGCGCTGGGCTTTGCCTTGGGCCGTTACCAGGAGGAGACCGATTTCGACGCGCAGAACCTGATCGTGCACGAGGTCTCGAACGACATCACCTTCACGGGCAAAGCCTGGGTTTTTGGCAAAGTGATGCTGGAAGACCACACCGGCCAGTGCAAGGCGGTCGGCGATGACAAGCGCATCACCACCATCGGCTGCGTGCCGGGCAGCCAGCGGCAGCAGTTCGCCTTCATCCCGAGCACCACAGGCGCCGTGCAGCTGTACTCGGTGTCGGAAAACCGCTGCGTCAACGCCATCACCGAGACCGAGAGCAGCGCCCGCTTCGGCCTGGTCGACTGCGTGGCCGACCTCGCCAACCCGCTGCAGGAGGTGCCCGCCCTCCAGCTGTGGCAGATCAACCCCGAGTTGGGCAGCGATCAGGTGCTGCTGGAAGCGCCGTTCTGACGCAACACTTTAGCGGGCAGAACCGCTAAAATGCCAGCAAGGCCTCTGCCGATGGATCGTCCCGGCAGGGGCCTTTTCAAGACACCGTCATGACAACCCACACACTCGACTGGTCCAGCATCTGCCTGAGCGGAGTCGTGGCCTTTGCCACCGCCGCCATTCTGGTGCTGACCCAGGGCTGGCACGGCCGCTTCAGCATGGACGGCCTGTCCGGCGTGCAGAAAATGCACCGCACGCCCACCCCGCGCATCGGCGGCGTCGCCCTGATGTTCGGCCTGATTGCGGCCCTGGGCGCCCAAATGCGCGGGCGGGGTGGTGACCCTTTCAACGAAGACGTGATGCTGATGTTGCAGATGCTGGTTGCCAGCCTGCCGTGCTTCGGCTTTGGCATGGCCGAGGACATCACCAAGCGCATCAGCGTACGGACCCGGCTGTGGGCCACCATAGGCAGCGGCGTGCTGGCCTGGTGGCTGACCGACTATCACCTGACCCACGCCAACACCTGGGGCCTGGACTGGCTGCTGCTGTGGCTGCCGTTCTCGGTGCTGTTCACCGCCTTCTGCGTGGGCGGCATCGCCAACGCAGTCAACATCGTTGACGGCTTTAACGGCCTGTCGTCGGGCACGCTGGTGCTGTGCTTTGGGACCGTGGCGCTGGTCGCACTGCAGGTCGACGACCCGGTGCTCGCCCAGATCGCCCTGACCCTGGCCGCTGTCATGCTGGGCTTTGGCGCCATGAACTTCCCCTGGGGGAAGATTTTCCTGGGCGATGGCGGTGCCTACCTGGCGGGCTTTCTGCTGGCGTGGCTGACCGTGATGCTGCCCATGCGCAACGAAGGAGTGTCGGTCTGGACGGGCGTACTGATCTGCGGCTACCCCAGCATCGAGGTCTTCGCCAGCATCTGGCGCCGCCACAAGCGCGACGGCCACCATCCCGGCCAACCCGACAAGGCGCACCTGCACCACCTGATCTACGGCCGCATCGCACGCCGTTGGTTCAAGGGCTACTCACAGCCCTTCCAGAACGGCATGACCAGCCCCCCGTTGTGGGCCTACTGCGCGCTGCCCTGCGCCTGTGCGCTGCTGTTTTATCACTCGACGGCGCTGCTGGTGCTGAGTTTCGCACTGTGTGCGGCGGTGTACCACCTGGTTTATGTGAGGGTGGTGAGGTTTGGGTGGAGGCTGAGTTGAGCGAGACGGCAACGGCTCCTGGCACCGCTGAGAGCACTGCCACCCTCACGACATTCTGGTACCTGGTTCACACCAAACCCCGCCAGGAGACCATCGCCCTGACGAATCTGGAGCGTCAAGGTTACGCTTGCTACCTGCCTCAGATGCGCATTGAGCGCGTGCGGCGTGGCAAGGCGCTCGTGGTGACCGAGGCCATGTTCCCCCGCTACCTCTTCATCCAGCTGGACAGCAGCGATCAGGCCAAGAGCTGGGCGCCGATCCGCTCGACCTTGGGCGTGAGCCAGCTGGTGCGCTTTGGCACGCAAACCGCGCGCGTGGATGATGCGCTGGTGGACCTTCTGCGCGAGCGTGAGCAGGCCAGACCACTGGAAGCGCTGTTCCACAGCGGCGAAACCGTCGTCATCACGCGAGGGCCGTTTGCCGGCATCGAAGCCATCTACCAGACAGCGGACGCTGAACGGAGGGCGCTGATTCTGCTGGAGATCATGAGCAGGAAGGTCGAGATGCGGGTGGATGCGGGAGACTTGGCGAGGGTGGAGTAGTTGGCAGTTTTTTTCGGCCGAGCGCAGTTGGCAGGCGCTAGAATGTGTTCAATGTTGAACGGATGCGCACGCATCGCGCTGCCGAGCGTGTCACGGCACGGCGGTAGCGTGCACAAAGCCGATTCAGCTTTCACGCCAACACAAAACAGCCCCATAAGCATGACCAGCCGCCAAGCCAAGATCCAGGAAGACACGCATTTCCGGATCATGCGCATTCTGCAAGACAACCCTGACTTGACCCAGCGAGAGCTGGCCGAGCAACTGGGAATCAGTGTAGGTGGGTTGAATTACTGTCTGAAAGCGCTGATGGAAAAGGGCTTGGTGAAGATGAAAAACTTCGCCACTTCCAAGAACAAGTTTGGCTACGTTTATGTGCTGACCCCAACTGGCATGGCAGAGAAAGCCGATATTGCCCACCGGTTCTTGCAGCGCAAGATGGATGAATACGAGGCGCTGAAGGGCGAAATTGAAGCCTTGGTGTCTGAAGTTGAAAAAGCCAGCGAAGAAAGAACTCAAAAAGCATGATCAACGTTACCCCTGTAATTCTCTGCGGTGGTTCAGGAACCCGTTTGTGGCCACTGTCGCGCACTGGTTTCCCTAAGCAGTTTCTGTGTTTAACAGGCGATAAAAGTTTGTTTCAACAAGCCGCTTTGCGCCTAGGAAATCTAGGCAATGCACAGATACAGGTCGCATCACCCCTCATCGTTACCGGTGAAGACCATCGGTTTCTCGCTGCAGAGCAACTTCGCGAAATCGGCGTTGAACTCGGATGTGCGCTTTTGGAACCCGTGGGCAGAAATACTGCACCTGCACTCACATTGGCGGCACTAGCAGCCATGGAAGACGGAGCTGACCCTGTTTTGGTCGTCACGCCAGCTGATCAAACCGTGGTGAAAGCTGACTCCTTCACTTCCGCCATGCAACAAGCAGTGGCAGAGGCTGCCAACGGGACCATCGTCATTTTGGGTGTGATGCCGAACAAGCCAGAGACTGGTTATGGCTATATCCAAATCAACCAACCTGAAGAGAATGCCGGCATACATAATGTCCGTCGCTTTGTTGAGAAACCAGACGCCCCCACAGCCGAAAACTATCTGAACGAAGGCGGCTACTACTGGAATGCTGGCATCTTCGTGCTCAAATCCTCTGCTTGGCTGAAGGCGCTCGAACAGTTCCGACCAGATATTCTACAAGCCACGCAGGCCGCTTGGGACAAGCGCAGCGCTGACAATGCATTTACTCGCCCGGGCAAGGCTGAATTCGCTGCCATCTCCTCCGAGTCAGTAGATTACGCAGCCATGGAACACTGCCCGGGCAGCAACTTCCCCATCAAGATGGTCCCGCTAGACGCAGGTTGGAATGACCTGGGGGCTTGGGATGCCGTCTGGAATGTCTTGCCAAAAGACGAAGCTGGCAATGCGCACTTAGGTGATGTACTGACCACCGACAGCCGCAATACCTTGGTGCATGCAACAAGCCGCCTTGTCAGCTTGGTCGGTGTAGAAAACCTGATCGTGGTGGAAACGCCCGACGCCGTCTTGGTTGCCGATAAATCCCGCAGCCAAGACGTTAAACATATCGTCAACCAGCTGCAGAAAACAAAGCGAGAAGAGCACACGCTGCATCGAAAAGTGCATCGCCCCTGGGGTTGGTACGATAGCATAGACGAGGGGGGTCGATTCAAGGTTAAACGCATTCAGGTCAAGCCTAAAGCCAGCCTCAGCTTGCAAAAACACCATCACCGTGCCGAACACTGGATTGTGGTGACGGGCACCGCCGAAATCACCAACGGTGACCGGGTGCTGACCCTTACAGAAAACCAATCCACCTACATACCGCTAGGCGAGGTTCATCGCCTAGCCAACCCCGGCACAATACCACTCGAAATCATCGAAGTGCAGTCTGGCAGCTACCTAGGAGAAGACGACATCATTCGTTTTGACGATACTTACGGGCGTGCAAAACCGTGAACCAACATTCTAAAATCTACGTCGCTGGCCACCGTGGAATGGTGGGCTCAGCCATCGTGCGCCATCTGTTATCGAATGGCCACCCGGCCGAGCGCATCGTCACACGTACGCATACCAAACTGGACTTAACTAATCAGGTGGATGTTAACCAGTTTTTTGCTATCGAAAACCCTGATCAAGTCTATCTCGCTGCAGCCAAAGTGGGCGGCATACACGCAAACAACACATATCCGGCCGAATTCATCTATCAAAACCTGACGATGCAGGCTAACGTCATCGATGCGGCCTTTCGCAATGGCGTGCAAAAGCTGCTTTTCCTGGGTTCAAGCTGTATCTACCCCAAGCTGGCAGATCAGCCCATGCGCGAAGACGCCTTACTGACAGGCCCGCTGGAACCCACCAACGAGCCCTACGCCATTGCCAAGATTGCTGGCATCAAGCTGTGCGAAAGCTACAACCGGCAGTACGGCCAAAGCCATGGGGTGGACTACCGCAGCGTTATGCCCACCAACCTCTACGGCCCTGGCGACAACTACCACCCAGAGAACTCTCACGTCATTCCGGCGCTGATTCGTCGCTTCCATGAAGCCAAGGTCAGCCAGGCGCCCAGCGTCACCATCTGGGGCACCGGCACACCCAAGCGCGAATTCTTGTATGTGGACGACATGGCAGCAGCCAGTGTGCACGTCATGAACTTGCCCCAAGCCACCTATAGCCAGTACACCCAGCCCATGCTCAGCCACATTAACGTGGGCTGTGGGGAAGACGTGACCATCTTGGAAATGGCACAAACCGTGGCTCGAACCGTGGGCTACACCGGCCCCATCCACACTGACCCTACTAAGCCTGACGGTGCGCCGCGCAAGCTCATGGACAGCACCCGTCTTAACGCATTGGGCTGGCAAGCACAGGTCGGACTTGAAGTAGGCCTGAAAGTCGCCTACGAAGACTTTTTGGCCCGTTACGCCGCATAAACATAGAGAAAACAAATGATGACAACACCCAGTGCAACCCCAAAAGTGGCCCTCATTACCGGCATCACGGGTCAAGATGGTTCCTACCTCGCCGAGTTTCTGCTTGAAAAAGGTTACATCGTCCACGGCATTAAACGCAGGGGTAGCTTGTTCAACACCCAGCGCATCGACCACATCTACCAAGACCCTCATATCGACAATGCGTGCTTCAAGTTGCACTACGGTGATTTGTCCGACACCAGCAACCTAGTGCGCATTATTCAGGAAACTCAGCCAGACGAGATTTACAACCTCGGTGCCATGAGCCATGTGGCCGTGTCGTTCGAAAGCCCTGAATACACGGCAGACGTTGACGGCATTGGCACGCTGCGTATTCTCGAAGCCATTCGGATATTGGGCCTTGAGAAAAAGACGCGCTTCTATCAAGCCAGTACCAGCGAGCTGTACGGCTTGGTGCAAGAAATTCCACAAAAGGAAACCACGCCGTTTTATCCTCGCAGCCCCTATGCTGTGGCCAAAATGTACGCGTACTGGATCGTTGTGAACTACCGCGAGGCTTATGGCATTTACGCCTGCAACGGTATTCTTTTCAACCACGAGAGTCCACGTCGCGGCGAAACCTTCGTGACTCGCAAAATCACCCGCGGATTGGCGAACATTGCTCAGGGCTTGGAGCCATGCCTGTACATGGGCAATATGGATGCGCTGCGTGACTGGGGCCATGCCAAAGACTATGTGCGCATGCAGTGGATGATGCTGCAGCAAGAGAAGCCTGAAGATTATGTGATTGCGACCGGTGTCCAATATAGCGTGCGCCAGTTCATTGAATGGTCGGCTGCTGAACTGGGCGTCAAGTTGCGCTTTGATGGCCAAGGGGTGGACGAAGTCGCGATCATTGACAGCATTGAGGGCGACAAAGCGCCAGCGCTCAAACCCGGGCAGATCGTCGTACGCGTCGACCCGCGCTACTTCCGTCCCACCGAGGTGGAAACCCTGCTCGGCGATCCATCGAAAGCCAAGGCCAAGCTGGGCTGGACACCTGAGATCACGGTGCAACAGATGTGCGCCGAAATGGTGGCTGCTGACTTGCAAGCGGCTAAGCAACACGCTCTGCTGAAGGCCAACGGGTTTGTCGTGAACGTCAGCGTCGAATAATCTGTGGCGATAATTCATTTAACCAGTGGGCGGGAATTTGTCGCAGAATCTGGAGTCTCTCTGTTGGACGCCGCATCGGCTGCTGGCATCGCACTGCCCTACAGTTGCCGTACTGGCCGCTGCAGTACATGCAAAGCGCTTGTTCAACGCGGTCAAACGTGTCCGCGAACTGAAGAAACGGGTCTTAGCCCCGAGGAAATTGAGGCTGGCTGGATCCTCACTTGTGTGCGCTCAGCGGAAACAGATGTTGAGCTGGACATAGAGGATCTGGGGGGTATTACTCTGCCTCAGCCTAAAACGCTCCCCTGCCGGATTGCCGAGCTAGAAAAGCTAGCATCCGATGTTCTGCGAGTAAAACTCAGGCTTCCTCCTACCTCAGCCTTCTCTTTCATACCTGGTCAATACATAGACGTAATTGGTCTCAACGGCACACGACGCAGTTACTCGCTGGCAAACGCAAGTTTTTCAGATAAGTTGCTTGAGTTGCATATCAAAGCCGTTAACGGCGGCGCGATGAGTGACTACTGGTTTAACCATGCCAAGCTTAATGACTTGTTGCGTTTGACCGGACCGCTGGGCACCTTCTTCCTTCGCGAATGCAAAAACAGTGATATCTTTCTTTTGGCGACAGGCACCGGCATAGCGCCGGTCAAAGCCATGCTGGAATCGTTAATGCATGTTCCTGAAGACCTGCAGCCCCAGTCCATTACCGTGCTGTGGGGCGGGCGGAAAACCGAAGATTTATACATTGACATAGCGGCCACCCCTGGTAAGCACCGTTATATCCCTGTGATTTCTCGCCCGCACGAAGGTTGGACCGGTGCTACAGGCTATGTTCAGGATATTTTGCTATCTACAGCGCCGGATCTAAGCAAAGCAGCTGTTTACGCTTGCGGCTCTGACGCCATGATCTACGCTGCAAAAAAATTACTTTCCAATGCTGGTTTGTCCATGGCGCGCTTTTACTCCGATGCATTTGTCAGTTCAGGCAGTATTTAACATCAACCATATTGAAGACGAGATATGAAAGCAGTCATTCTTGCAGGGGGACTTGGAACAAGGCTCAGCGAAGAGACATCAACCCGGCCGAAGCCTATGGTAGAAATTGGTGGCAAGCCCATACTTTGGCACATCATGAAAATGTACTCGCACCACGGCATTAATGATTTTGTGGTGTGCTGCGGCTACAAGGGGTACGTCATCAAGGAGTATTTTGCAAACTACTTTTTGCATATGTCGGACGTTACCTTCGACATGCAAGCCAACACCATGCACGTGCATGAAAAACGTGCTGAGCCATGGAAAGTCACCCTTGTAGATACCGGGGATGACTCGATGACAGGCGGACGTCTCGGCAGAGTTGCTGAATACGTGAAGGATGATGAGGCTTTTTGTTTTACATATGGCGACGGAGTGGGAGATATCGATATCTCTGCGGCCATTGCTTTTCATCGCCAACACGGCAAAGACGCCACCCTCACTGCCACCTTACCGCCCGGCCGTTTTGGTGCGCTGGACATTCAATGCCGTCAGGTCATAAGCTTTAAAGAAAAGCCGAAAGGCGATGGCGCGATGATCAACGGTGGCTTCTTCGTTCTTAGTCCAAAGGTTTTGTCGTATCTGAATGGCGACAGCACTATCTGGGAGCAAGAGCCACTGATGAAACTTGCCGAGGATGGCCAACTCATGGCCTTTGAACACCACGGTTTTTGGCAGCCCATGGATACGCTTCGGGACAAGCATCTCTTAGAGGAGCTTTGGGCTTCTGGTAAGGCGCCCTGGAAAAAGTGGGATTGACCTGACCATGGAGCAGACCAACACTGAGTTTTGGCGTGCCAAGCGCGTCCTTCTTACTGGCCATACCGGCTTCAAAGGTAGCTGGCTAAGCCTCTGGCTGCAGTCCATGGGCGCCACTCTACGCGGCCTGTCATTGACGCCACCGACGGAACCGGCACTGTTCAATGTCGCCCGTGTAGCCGAAGGCATGGAGCACCACATCGCCGACATACGGGACTACGTTGCAGTCAAATCAGCGATGGATGATTTCAAGCCTGAGATCGTCATCCACATGGCTGCGCAACCACTGGTGCGACTGTCTTACCAGCAACCGATTGAAACCTACGCCACCAACGTCATGGGCACGGTGCACGTTCTCGAGGCGGCACGCAGCGCTGGCTCGGTTAGGGCAATCGTCAACATCACAACGGACAAGTGCTACGAGAACCGCGAGTGGGTTTGGGGCTACCGTGAGGATGAGCCCATGGGAGGTCACGACCCTTACTCCAATAGCAAGGGCTGCGCAGAGTTGGTCAGTTCGGCTTATCGCAAGTCTTTTCTCAAAGACGCAGGGACCGCGATGGCCACGGCCCGGGCGGGCAACGTCGTCGGGGGGGGTGACTGGGCGCTGGACCGTTTGATACCGGATGTGCTCCGCGCGTTACAGGATAAACAGCCGGTTCTCATTCGTAACCCTCATGCCATACGCCCATGGCAGCATGTTTTAGAGCCGCTTTCTGGCTACTTGCTGCTCGCTGAACGTTTGTACACAAATGGCCAAACCGACGCAGAGGGGTGGAACTTCGGGCCTCGCGATGAGGATGCACGGACTGTGCAATGGATCGTTGAACATCTGTGCGAAGCCTGGGGCGATAGCGCCTCCTGGACCTTGCAGCCAGGTGAACATCCGCATGAGGCAAGCTTTCTGAAACTGGACATTTCAAAGGCGCGTCAGCGCCTTCAATGGGCGCCTCGTTGGTCCCTAGAGACCGCTTTAAGGCGCATCACAGAATGGCATCATGCCTGGCTTAGCGGCCAAGACATGAGATCTGTTTGCCTGAATCAAATTAACCAATATCGAGCCGACTCATGACCACAACCCCTGTTAATTTTCAACCACAACTTGACAAGATTCGCACACAAATCAGCGATTTGGTCCAGCAGTACGCCGATATCGCATATGCACCCAAACCCTTCGTCCCTGGACAGACCGCCGTGCCAGTGTCAGGAAAGGTGATTGGTGCTGGCGAACTCAAGATGATGGTTGACGCATCGTTGGACGGCTGGCTCACTACTGGCCGCTTCAATGCGATGTTCGAGCAACGCTTGGCTCAATTCTTGGGCGTCAAATACTTGATTACTGTGAACTCCGGCTCGTCAGCCAACTTGGTAGCCTTCTCAACGCTGACAAGCCCTAAGCTTGGTGATCGCGCGATAAAGCAAGGTGATGAGGTCATCGGCGTCGCGGCGGGATTCCCGACGACAGTCAACCCGATTTTGCAGTTCGGCGCGGTACCTGTTTTCGTAGACGTAGATCTCGCCACTCACAACATCGACGCCAACAAGATCGAAGCAGCCATCACGCCCAAGACCAAAGCCATCATGCTGGCTCACAGCCTGGGCAACCCATTCAACCTGGACGTTGTCACCGGGCTTTGCAAGAAGTACAACCTGTGGTTAGTGGAAGACTGTTGCGACGCCCTCGGCGCGACATATAAAGGCCAGCTGGTCGGCACCTTTGGCGACATCGCCACGCTGAGCTTCTACCCAGCACACCACATCACGATGGGTGAAGGCGGCGCCGTGTTCACCAATAACCCCGAGCTGAAGCTGATCGCTGAGTCCTTCCGCGACTGGGGCCGCGACTGTTACTGCCCGCCCGGCAAGGACAACACCTGCGATAAGCGCTTCTGCTGGACGAAGAAGGAACTGGGCGGCGACCTGCCCGACGGCTACGATCACAAGTACACCTACAGCCACCTGGGCTACAACCTCAAAATCACCGACATGCAGGCTGCTTGTGCTTTGGCTCAAATGGATCGCTTGGAAGAGTTCATCTCAAAGAGACGTGCAAACTTCGCTTACCTGAAGACCAAATTGGCCAGCGTAGCCGATTTTCTGCATCTGCCGGAAGCGACGCCGAACTCCGAACCATCGTGGTTTGGTTTCCCCTTGATCGTGAAGGATAGCGCCGGAATCAAACGTGCAGACCTAATCAATTTTCTGGAAGAGAACAAGATCGGTACCCGACTGCTGTTTGCAGGCAACCTGACCAAACAGCCTTACATGGCCGGACGAAACTACCGCGTCAGCGGCGAGTTGACTAACACCGATGTCGTGATGAACCAGACTTTCTGGCTGGGTACATTCCCGGCGCTCGGCAAGAAGCAGTTAGACTACATCGCCGGCAAACTGGAAGAGTTCTTCGGCGTGAATTTCTAACCTTACCCCTGCGACCATGCGCATCCTTTTAACCGGGCCAAGCGGCTTTCTCGGTAGTGCTCTTGTTCGCTTCTGGGCTGAGCGAGGGCATGAGCTGACGTTGATAGCAAGGCCATCTTCGTGTCTCGACCGGCTCCAAGATCTGCTGGCTGCAGTAAAGGTGATGCGTGCGTCCACGCCTGACGAGCTTGCGGCCGTCGTACGCGAGGCGATGCCAGATGCGATCGTGCACACGGCCTGCTCCTATGGACGCAAAGGCGAGTCTGCGCTGGACGTGATGGATGCCAATATACGCCTTGGCGTCTCATTGTTACAGGCAATTCTGGAGCGTATGTCGCTTGATGACACGCCACCGACGTTATTCTTAAACACAGGTACCGTGTTGGAACCAAGAGTAAGCCTGTACGCTCTGAGCAAGAGTCAGTTCTCTGCTTGGGGCACAACACTCGCTGCGTCAACACCGCAACGGCTGAAATTCATCGACATCCGACTGCAACAAATGTACGGACCTGGCGACGATGACAGTAAGTTCATTACTCAGGTCATCGAAGCTTGTCGCCAAAACAAGCCACGCCTCGCTTTGACCGAAGGAGAGCAACTGCGGGACTTCATCCACATTGACGATGTGGTGCAGGCGTACGACCGTATCTTAGAACTACGAGATCAGTTCGCTACGAGTGATGCAATCGACGTTGGGTCTGGGGAAGCTGTCACGATACGAAGTTTTGTGGAAATGGTACGGCAGTTAGCAGGTGCGGAAACGGTCTTGGATTTCGGCGCCGTGCAATATCGGGCAAATGAAGCCATGCTCTGCGCTGCAGATACGGCGCGACTCCGTCGCTTGGGATGGAATCCGACCGTACCATTGGCTGATGGCATTAGGCAATTAATAAATTCAGGACGTTGAGCTTGTCACGCATGCAAACCTGACTACAAACACTATTACAAGATCTAATCATGAAATTACTCATTACTGGTGGATGCGGCTTCCTCGGATCTAACCTAGCGGCTCATGCCTTATCCCAAGGCATCGACTTGTGCGTGTTTGATAGCTTGTGTCGGCATGGCTCGCAGAGCAATCTGCAGTGGCTCCGCGCACAAGGCCGCTTTGACTTCGTGCATGGCGACATACGGAATGCAAACGACGTACAGCGCGTGATCGCGCGCATTAAACCCGACTCAATCTTCCACCTGGCTGGTCAGGTCGCTATGACGACGTCTATCGCGGATCCGCGCATGGACTTCGAGGTCAACTCACTGGGCACACTTAACCTGCTTGAAGCTGTGCGCGCGCATGCGCCGGAGGCGGTTGTTATCTACTCATCAACCAACAAGGTCTACGGCGATCTTGAGCAGTACCAATACCGTGAAACAGATACACGTTATGTATGCGTTGAGCATCCTGATGGCTTCGATGAAGAGACGCCTCTGGATTTTCACTCGCCCTACGGCTGCTCCAAGGGTTCGGCAGATCAGTATCTGCGTGACTACCATCGCATTTTCGGTCTAAAGACTGTCGTGTTTCGTCACTCCTCCATGTACGGTGGTCGACAGTTCGCCACGGCTGACCAAGGCTGGATTGGTTGGTTCTGCCTGATGGCTGCGGAGACGCGCGCCGGTATGCGCCAAACACCATTCACTGTATCCGGCGATGGAAAACAAGTGCGTGACGTATTGCACAGCGAAGACATGATCTCACTGTACTTCAGTACGCTGAAGCATGTGGATGCTGTTGCCGGTCACGCTTTCAACATCGGTGGAGGCATTGCTAACAGCCTCTCATTACTCGAGCTGTTCCGCCTGCTGGGGTCTGAGATCGGGCAGACACTCCTATACACTAAGCTACCTCCCCGGGAGAGTGATCAGCGCGTGTTTGTGGCAGACAGCAGGAAGATACATCACTTGACCGGATGGGCCCCCGAGGTGAGTGCTCAGGAAGGTGTCTCACGTATGCTAGATTGGGTGGCAGGGTCTGTTCTTGGAGGCCAATCGACATGAAACCTACTAAGATCGCTGTTGCGATTCCCACCTACCGACGACCTGAACTTTTGCTGGAGCTGACGCGTTCCTTGCCTGCTCACATACCTATCAGCGTAAGTGATAACGACGGAAGTTTAGTTGGCCTTGTGATGCCTTTCGGAAGCAACGTCAACATCCACCATGCAGACCAACTGTTGCCAATCTTTGTTAACTGGAACCGCGCAGTCTCCCTTGTGCCCGACGATGCAACACATGTCCTGATCCCTTCAGATGATGATTTGTATTTGCCTACTGCATTCAAAACTATTAACCAAGCAATCGAGAAATATCCTAGTACAGACATGATTATTTTCGGATGCGATTTCGTAGACAAACATGGAAATATACGGAAAGGCTGGGCTCCCGAGAAAGAAGAGTTGTGTGCACTTGGAGATGGTTTCCTGCACTTCGAGTCTGGAGTCAACGCGCGTATGCCGGGCGTTCTGTTCCGTACTGACTTATTACACCGAATCGGGGGGTTTGACGAACGCTTTGAATTGACTGCGTCTGACAGCGAATTAATCCAACGTGCAGCACTGCTTGGTAGTACTGCATTCGTGCCGACTGTGATTGGCCAGTACCGCATTTGGAGTGGTTCGTTAACTCATGCCCGTCAAGCTACCGATCAGTGGCTGAGTGAAGTTGAACTATGGACGAGCAAGATTGCTGAATTGCTGCAGACTGGACACCAGCCTCCTTCGCGGCAAGTAAACATTGAGCGCTTCCGCGACGAAATTTATACCAGAAACCTGTTGACAGGCCTGAACAGCCTGTGCAAAAAAGGTGAGGTAGAGAATGCGAAACTTTTTCTGGTACGACATCAGGCCCCTCGTCACATCAAGTTGATGACCCGCCTACGACTTCTGAGGATGCGATGGAGACTGTGGAAGGCCACTGTATGATCGATCCTCGGTCAGCGCGCTCAAACATTGTCTGGTCGATGGCGGCAAAGCTTGTGTCGCTTTTGGTTTCCATATTCTCTGTACCTCTTCTACTGCAAATGCTAGGTACTCAGCAATATGGCACATGGGTGACATTGACGTCGTTGGTCGCTTTTATTAGCCTGTTGGATTTAGGCGTAGGCAACAGCATGCGCAATTCCGTCGCATCACTGGATGACACAAATTCCGAAGCGGTTCGTTTCGAATTCATTGGTTTTTTCCGGTTGCTTTGTTACGTTGGGCTGATAGCCTCTGCTGGTTTTATTTTTACAATAGCGATTGGGGATGTAGCACCGAGAAATTCGTACGCGATGCTGCTGCTCTATTTGCCAATACTGATGCTACTCCCTCTAATGCTTGGTGCCAGTGTGCTACAAGGAGCTCGAGCCACGGGTGTACAAGCTATTCTGCAAGCATCAGGAGGCTGGGCATTTTTTGTATGCATTGGATTCTGGGCTTGGATAGATCACTCTCCATCGATAAATAGTCTTGCACTTATATGGAGTTTTTTTTACTTGGTCTCGTTACTCCTTGTTTTTGCTCTAGCGCTAAGTAAGTTACATTTGCCCTTTAGTCGCTTATTCGGCGTTTCTATTGCCGGTCTTCCTCGTGGCCGCTTAAGTGTGGGTCTTGAATTTCTTGTGCTGCAGTTGTCGTCACTAGTACTATATAGTTTGGGTAATATATTGATATTCAAGCATTTGGGCGCTGGTGAAGTTGCACGATACGACGTACTTAATAAGATGTATCAAGTGGGTTTAAGCCTCTACTCCGTAGTAATTGGGGTCATGTGGCCAGAGATTACAAGGGCGCGTGCCGCTAGAAACGAAAAATTATTGAAGAATATTTTTTGGAATCTGGCCATGATTGCTGGTTTTTTCTTTGCTGTCGCACTACTCGGAGCGTTCGCAGCCCCCAGCATAGTTAGTCTTTGGACGCAACATCGGATTCAGGTTGAAACTCGTGAAGCGCTGGCCATTGCTGGTCTGGCAGTGGCTCAAGCGTTAGCCTATGTTGGTGCTGTATTCATGAATTCGTTTGAAAAAATTCGGTTGCAAATTTTATTAGGTGTAGCTTCAATCGTATGCATGATACCCTTGAGCACTTACTTCATGAATTTGGGCGTAGGAATCGCATCCGTCCCATTGGCCGCATTGCTGCTAACGATATCTCCCATGGTCATCTGCAATATCTGTGCGCTCCACCTAATTCGCGGTATGAAAAAATATGAGTGACCATATGATTAACTCAGCTTTTAGGAATTTGCTGCGTAATGTGCATGACGCACTCCCTCCTCGAATTCAGACTCGTATTTCTGAAATGCGTTCTCACGGCCGCGTATCAGTAGGTCGAGGGGCTTACATACATCACTCGGTTCAAATACTAGGCCGCTCATTCGTAGGCATCGGTAGTAACAGCGTGCTGAGCCAGGACTGCTGGCTAAATGTTAACCATCGACATGGCGACGATCTTGCAATCGAAGTCGGCGATCACTGTTTCATTGGTCGAAGAAACTTTTTCTCTTCTGGCAAACGTATCGAAATTGGTCACTACGTGCTTACGGCAAACGACTGCCATTTTTTAGGCAGCAGTCATATCGTTAACGAGCCGTTACGCCCTTGTATTACAACAGGAACGACTGACAGTGACATTATCAAAGTAGGGCACAACACATTTTTTGGTGTCGGCGCACGAGTCCTTGGTCACGTCACCATTGGTCATGGTTGCGTTATTGGTGCCTGCGCACTGGTCACAGGTGACATTCCTCCTTTTTCACAGGTGGCTGGGTTTCCGGCGACCGTGCGTCGACGTTACAGTTTCCCTCGTCGAACTTGGGTCCGCAGCGCCGACTTCACTGCCCTTGATGAAGAGGCACTCCCAGATTCTGACAACTATTTGAAACAGATTCGCGAGTACCAAGATCCGCGCATGCCCTACTTGGCTGCAGGCAGCGACATGGGGCAATGCTAAATGTGTCCGCGAGAACTAGTATCACCCGAGGTAAGCTCCGCAACCGCCGTAGTGCTCGGTGCCGCCGGCTTCGTTGGTCGCCACACGGCACTGGCCTTGGCCAGGCGCGGCTATCGCGTACTCGGTGTCGGACACGGCCAATGGACGGACCACGAGTGGCACCGATGGGGCCTGTCCGGTTGGCTCGAGGCTGACATCAGTATTGAGGCGCTGGATCGTGTCACCGCTGATGAGGAGCCAGTCAGCATCGTGCATTGTGGTGGTAGTGGCGCAGTATCATTTTCGTACACTAACCCCTTTTCAGACTTTGAGCGCGCGACTCAAAGCACAGCAGCGGCGCTTGAGTGGATCCGGCTGACTGGTGCCCGTCGCACCCGTTTCGTGCTTGTCTCGAGTGCAGCCGTGTATGGCGACCAAGGTGACTTTGATGTTACAGAAAACTACTTACGTGCGCCCATCTCCCCGTACGGTGTGCACAAGGCGGCGGCGGAGGCGCTGTGTGAATCTTACAGCCGCTTCTTCGGAGTGGCCTCCAGCATCGTGCGTCTTTTCTCGGTTTACGGCGAAGGACTGCGCAAGCAGCTACTTTGGGATGCACTCAATAAATTCAGACGCGGTGAGAACCAGTTTTTTGGCACGGGCAACGAACTGCGCGACTGGATACACGTTGACGATGCCGCAACTCTGCTTACGCTTGCGAGCCACAAGCTGCAGTCGACTTTCGAGGTCTTCAACGGTGGTGCTGTTCACGCGACGACGCGCCAGTTACTAGACGGCCTAGCCTGCGCCTATGGACACGTCGGCGGCATTCACTTCAACGGTGAGCTCCACAAGGGCAATCCCAGCCGTCTCACCTCAGACTGCGGCCATGCAACACGCTTGCTGAATTGGGCGCCTCAGGTGAAGCTTGAGAATGGTCTAGCACGTTACGCTGCATGGTTCAAATCGTTGCCTGAAGCTGGTGGAGCGGGGGATCGGCATGATTAGCCGCACAATGACCGAAACCAAAAGCGCGGTGATGTGTGACGTACAGCCGAGAGTGGTTGCCTTCCTGTTTTTTTCCGATGGGAAACACTGGTACGGAGGCAAGAACTACTTCCGCGCGCTCTTTGGTGCAATGGACGCAGACCATGATCGCCGTATCCGCCCGGTAGCATTCATAGGCAGTAATATCGATTCTGCGGGCTTTGATTTTCCAGCATCGGTGACTTTCGTTCGATGCAGCGCGATGAATCGATACAGTCCGGCATGGTTCCTCGATCGACTCTGCAAACGTTACTTTGGTAGAACACTTTTTCTGAACCGTGCTCTGGTACGCGAGGGTGTCGATGTGGTGTCTCACTGTGATCCACGTGAATCGGGAACCCTGCCCACGATCGCTTGGATTCCCGACTTCCAGCACGTGCATCTACCGCACTTCTTTAGCACCAGTGAGCTTGCGTCACGCGACTCTCAGTTCAAGACAATTCTGGATCGGTCTGATCTTGTCATAGTCAGCAGCTTCGCTGCGCGTGACGACCTCGCGGAATTCTCTCCTAGCCATCTTGACAAAGCGCGCGTGCTTCAGTTCTGCTCGATGCGACCGGATCTGGATGCAAACGGAGAGGAGGACCTTACGTCGCTGTACGGCTTGGCCGATCAATTTTTTTATTTACCTAATCAGTTTTGGGCTCACAAGAACCATCGCTTGGCGGTCGAGGCACTGGCTCGTTTACGCGAGCGTTGGCCGCAGTCCCAGATTGTGTGCAGCGGCGCTTTGTCGGACTACCGCAATCCTGCCCATATCGAAGCATTGCGATATCGTATTGCGGAGCTCGGTCTGCAGGATGCATTCAAGCTGCTGGGGCTGATTCCTTACAAGCACATCTTCCGGTTGATGCTGCAGTCGTCTGCAGTGATTAACCCTTCCCACTTTGAAGGATGGAGCACAACGGTAGAGGAAGCGAAAGCTGTAGGTGTTCCGCTTCTGCTATCGAACCTGCCGGTGCATCGAGAACAATGCCCAGCTGGTGAGGCACTATTCTTCTCTCCTGACGACAGTGATGATCTTGCGATGTGCATGGATCGTGTGCTGAGCGGCAACTGGTCAAGCTTGGATCTGCCGCACGTCCCCTCGGCGCTAGACCGCCACCAGAATCGAATCCTCGGCTTTTCCAGGACGTACCAAGCGATTGTTGCAGAACTGTCACCTTGCACCTCGCCCTGACGCACTCTTCTTAACGATAGTCTTTTCGCGGTCGATGCCACCGCGCCGCGACAAAGTTTTCAACCAAACTAAGCCATCCTGCAAATTGCCTCCATACAGGTCTCTCCTGCTAAGCTATTGCTGTTGATACACATGTTACGCAATACGAGCGACAAGATCACACAATGAACACTGCACTAGCTATTTGGGTTGTCGTTACCCGATTTTTGGTCTGGCGCGCTCGACATAGCTCACGCAAAAGTATAGTGTTTGTGATGTTCGTAATTTCGATGCTCTGCGCCCTGCATACAACCGATTCTAGCTCTGACCACGAGCTTTACATAAGCTTTGTCATCGCAACTGCCAGCGGTATGCTTAGTCTTATGGAGCCGGTATTTACTGGCATAGCCATCGCGTCCTGCTCGCTTGGCTTTTCTGGACAGGAATTGTAAGTAATTTTTTTGGATCGTTGCAGTGACGTTGCCGGCAGTTCAGTTCCGTTCAATCATATTCCCCGCCGAGACAGGGCGCTGTTCGAGAACTAGGATTAGTTGCGCGGCATGCTTGAGTCCTTCCAGACGAAGCATCATACTTGAGCCAGATCCACGTACAGAAGCCGTACCGAGATCAGGGAGTTAACCAATACCCTAGTTGTCAAGACCCGCCTGATCATAAACCCGCTTCCTGAACAGTTCAGGCTTTCTGGCGTTCCAGTCTTTCAGTGCCTGAACGGGCGTCACGTACCCGAGAGCCCGCTGTGGAATGAGGTGGTTGTAGGTCTTCACGTAATTCATCAACGTTGATTCCAGATCGGTGGCCGAGGCGAACCGGGTCTGGTTCAGCACCTCGCTGATCCTGCCGTTGAAGCGCTCCACCATGCCGTTGGTCTGGGGATGTCTCGGCGGGCACAGACGGTGTTCGATACCCAACGCTCTGCAGCGTACATCGAATTTGTGGCGTCCTGTCTGTTCCCGCTTCTTGCTGGTGAAGCGGTCGGTGAACTGGCTGCCATTGTCGGTGAGCAGTTTCGTGATCTTCATGGGCGCAGCCCGCTCGAGGCGGTTGAGGAAATCCACGCTGCTGTCCTCGCTCTGGTCGTCGTAAACCTTCGGGAGGAACCAGCGCGATGCCCGGTCGATGGCCACGAACAGATAGCGCCGGGTGCTCTCGTCGGGCATCTGCGGCAGGTATTTGATGTCCACGTGCAGGAAACCCGGTTCGTAATCCTTGAAGGTCTTCAACGGGACATTGATGTCGCCGGAATCGGCCAGCACCCTGGCCTGCATTTCTTTCAGGTTCGAGACGCCGTGGCGGCGCAGGCAGCGGTCCAGCCCGGAGCGGGAGACCGCCGGATTGACGAACTCACGCACCACCACCAGCAGGTCATTGAGCGGCAGCAGCAGCATGCAGCGCAGCTCCACGGCGATGGCTTCCTGCGCGGGCGTGAGCGTGGTGTGGCGCTTGTGGGCGCGATGCGAGAGGTCGTGCGGGTCCTCGCGCTGCTTCCACTTGCGGGCTGTGGCTTTGGTGATGTTGTAGCGGTGGGCCAGCTCCACCAGGGTATCGTTGGACTCCCTGATCTCGGTGCGAGTCAGGGGCGTGGTGCGCGCCTGCGGGTGGATCTGTGGCTCATGTGCGGTTCACCATCTGGAAGGATTCAATCACGCCGCGCATCACATCCCTGGCCCGGAAGAGTGCCCAGCTACGACGGGGAATATGATCGCACGAGACTTGACACCTAGTTGAGTCGGCACAGCATCACCTCATCAGCAAAGCTATGGTAAGCCGTGCTATAAACTCAAAGCCTCCCGCATGCGGCCTACAAGCTCAGCAGCACTCATACGCTTGCCCTCGAGGCCGTTGTCGTGAATACGTGTTACATGCTGCTGCCATTCGATGACCTGCTAGTTGTCGTGCGCGAGTTAGTCGACGCGCCGATGTTGCGGCGCAGGCTGATCCACTGCCTGCGCTGGAACATTGCTTCGAACTTAAAGGAGATACATGCCAAGTCGCTTGCGGATTTCAGCGAGATCAGTGTCACGCTCAAAGTCTTCAAAGACTACGCGCAGGGCTTACTGTACTTGGAAATCAAATACCTGCCGTTAATGCTCGGCGCTATCTGCTCTTTGCCATCAATCGGGCCTCGCGCTGGGTGTTTCCAGAGGTTAATGACGAACAGAGGGAGGGCTTCAGCGTAGACTTCCTAAACCGCCTCGAGCGGGCCGTAGCCAGGAAATACCGAAACTACCCACCAACAATGGAGGCCAGCTCACTGATTGCTTGACTATGAAGAAGTGCGAGCACACGAAAATCCACGGATTCGATGTGCGCTGCAAGGCGTTAAGTACCGGACATATCCTGTGGCTACTGCGGCACCTGCAGACCAACGGCATGGCGTAGCGCTTCAACGCTAGGATCAGTGAGGTGCCGAAGCAGACGCTATTTGCTCGGGCGTAAATCTTGTATCAACGTTGCGAAATTATGTAAAGGCCTGCAATAGCTTAATTCTACAGCTGCCGCTTTACCATATGACACACGCTCGTGTCCTAAACGCTTGGCGCGCCAGAATGCCTGAAATATTCAGTACGTGGATTTATAGTTGCGCGGGGCTTGACTGCTATTTGTGAAGCTGTAATTGTTCAGCGTTACTTTGGTCTGATGTACTATTTCATTGTTGTTTTCGGTCGCACTAATATCCACAAGGGAGCGCCAAGCTAAATAAAAATGTATGAATTCATTTTAGAACAAAAACTTGCGACCGTGCTTGCAGCAATATTTCTTGCCCTACTATCGAGCTCCCTGGTCGGCGCTGGCAAGTTATGGTTCAAAGGACTAATTTATAACTTTACGCCGGCATTTGCTGCTGCATTCTACACAGTGGCATTCTTCGCTCTTCCGCGTCCCGATTCAGCGGATTTATTTGCGGGCCTGCTGTTTGAAACTACGGTACTTGCATTATTCTTTAGGCTATTACTGAAGCTAAAGCGGGAAATGATGCTCATTTCTGAAATCGATGCGGTTCGCGGGCTTATGTGGACTCTAGTTCTTCAACTGGCGCTCGCCTATCCCAACATGAGTATGTCTGGTTTTGGTCTATTTTCGGATGGCTCACGGATTGATTATCTTTCTGCAAGTTCGTTAGCCAAGTATTACACGTATGCTGGCTTTCTAATAAGTACGATACAGGCTGTTCTCGTGGCGTCGTTAGTAACAATTCGCGGATATCTTGGCCTCTGGGGGTACTTGGTTATTGCTGCCAACTTGGCGTTGTCTGTGTTGGCTGGTTCAAAGGGTGGTGTATTTCTTTGGTTGCTAGCAATAGCAAGCTTGATCGATTACAAGCGCGCTAAAATTAGGACCTATAAATTTATAATTATTGTACTGATTGGGCTGGTTTCGATGTGGGCATCATCTTTGATCATTGCGGAGTTCTTAAATCTGCAGATCGCGGATTTTATTAACATCGCAATAAGCCGCTTTTTCCTAAACAATGATGCACGTGCTTTGGCTCTAGATCTACGCACGTCACAGACCTCGGACATCAGTTTTTTTTCAGAAGCATTTCGTTCGCTCGGTAATCTTCTTGGTTTGCAGCCTAGAAATGATCCATTAGGGGTAATCCTTTACGAGGAAGGGCTCTCGATTACTAATGGGTCCGGAGCAAATGCCTCCTTCATGGCGCTGTCAACATACTATTTTCCTGCTGGATTTGCACTTGTCCCAGCATTGCTAGGCATGCTGGGCGTATTCTTTCTGGTGGGTATAAACATGATGTCTGTCAAGTTGGTCTTTAGGCCGACGCATCGGGCTGTAATAACTTCGATCTGGCTAGCGACTTTGATGATTTTTTCTCAAGATTTCTTATCCTTCCAAGTCATGCTGCCAATTGCAGTACTGTCAGTTTTTATTATCTGGCTCTCTCAAAAAAAATTCTATGTCTTTGCCAAAAAAACACCACAAAGCAAACACTAACCCGCTTCTGAGTGTCATCATTCCCGCAATTGAGGTGGATCTTGAATTGAAGAGATGTATCGATTCCGTCAGACTAGCATGCGGTACGGACGAGAGTCGGTGCGAGATCGTCTTAGTTATGCCGTCGTGTCAGCTCGAGGTTGCCCAAGCCTCCATGGCTGGAGTTACTACTTTTGTTGCTGAAACGCGCAAAGGAATATACGCTGCAATGAACGATGGCATCCGTATGAGTTGCGGCCGCTATCTGTTTTTCCTCGGCAAAGATGATATAATTTTACTGCCTTTTGGCAACGTGCTAGATGAGCTCGCCAAGGTAGGTGGATACGCAGTATTTTGTGATGTGTACTGGGGGGATAAAGGCGTGTACTCTGGTCGTCCTTCAAAATGGCGAGTATTACTGCGCAACTTATGTCACCAAGGCATCATCTATTCCCGCGAAGTGATTGATGAGCATGGGCCGTATCTTAGACGGATGCGAGTGCAAGCTGATCATTTGCTCAATATACGATTACTTTGGGACTCACGATTCGCAGCTGATGTTCGCTATTACCGTGGCGGAAGAGTTTGGTACGCCTCAGAAGGTTTCTCGTCGGTGGCTCGTGATCCGCTTTTCTGGCGTCTCTATCCACTTATTCTCAAACGCTATGTTGCCCCCGCTGCTGGCGTATTACTTTCAGCCTCGCGATGGTTGCGGGGCAAACACATATGACTCCGTTTGCCATCTACTTTCCTCAGTTCTATCCGACCCCGACTAACAACAAGGCTTGGGGCCATGGCTTCACAGATTGGTCTTTAGTCGCAAATGCAAATCTAAGAGACAGATGGGTTCGTCGTGCACCAAGGCGTGGCTTCTATGACGGGTCATCACCAGAAGTCCATCAAGCCCAAATAGATGAAATGAAGAAATTTGGCCTCGGTGGATTTGCAATCTATCACTACTGGTTTTACACTCACCAGGAGCTGGATGCTTTTGAGTCAACAATACTCTCTCGAGTACCTGGGCTGCCATGGTTCATGATTTGGGCGACTGAAGGGTGGTCAAAGCGTTGGCTCGGTGATTCCGCATCAATTTTGCATCTCACTGACTCTCCATCTAGAAGTGATATTGCTAATCATTGTGACTATTTGGAAAAATGCTTCAATAGTCCCGATTACTTCCGGATCAATGGACGTCCGTTATTTGTTTTTTATAATTTATCTCATTTTTCAAATCCGGATTTGGTTTTAAATGGTTATCGCACAGCATTGCGCGAGCGTGGTCATGAGATTTTCATAGGACACTTCGTCAAAAATCCTTCGGATGTTCAGTATTCGAGTTTAGTTGATGCAACATATTTTTTTGAGCCTCGACTATTCTTTGGCATGCAACGCATGGGTCGCAGCACTGCTGCTAAGCGTGTACACGATGGGTTAAAGCGTTTGCTAAGTGCGTCACTTTTCTCGCGCCTTATGCTTTTAATGGATAAAGTTCAGCAGCGTGGTTTGACCTACGATGCCAACTTGTTCACTCTTTATTTGGAATCAGAAGGTAGAGAGAGTATCCGTCGTAGTATTCAGTGTCCTGTACAAGACGTGCTCTCTCCAGGATGGAACAATACTCCACGTTACTCTGACCGCTTTACAGCGATGGGTGACCTAGATGCCCAAGTTTTCGCTCAGTTACTCTTAAAGTCGAGTGATCGCTGCAAACAACTACCGCCTCTTGTCAATGCTTGGAACGAATGGTCTGAAGGCGCGGCAATTGAACCATGCGCTTACCTTGAAAGTTGCTATTTGGATGCAATCGCAGATGTTTTCTCTTAAGGAAACGCATCAAAAGTCCCGTTTCAGCGAAAAATTATCACGCAAGTGTCTACTTTTAAACAGTTCTATTTTTGAAAAAGTGGGTTTTGAGGCATTTCCTTAAGCATTTAACTCTGTGAGCCTACACATGCCGCATCAGCAATTGCTTAATGCTGAGCGCGATCCTTCGCTACATCTCAACGTCGCAAATGGGCTGCATCATGTCGGTGTCCAACCATAGTCTATCTTTTTCCATTGTCAGCCACGGTCAGGCTGCGCTGATTGCTCCACTCTTGGGTGACTTAGCCAGACTGCCTCCGAATACCTTCGAAGTTATTCTTACAATTAATCTTCCGGAGGATGAGTCACCATATTTTGGATATACATTTCCGATACGGATTATTCGTAATTCCGAACCCAAGGGTTTCGGTGCAAATCACAATGCTGCATTTACTGAAGCTAAAGGCAATTATTTTGCTGTCGTTAATCCAGATATTCGAATTCAATATCTTGACCTGCATGAATTGCTAATGCCATTCCAGAATGAAAATATAGCTGCCGTGGCACCTATTGTTCTTTCCAGTGAAGGTAAAATTGAGGATAGTGCCAGACACTTTCCTACTCTTCAGAGATTTGCTAAGCGCGTGATATTGAGAAAACGGGTCTCAGATTACAAATTGCAAAAAGTCCCTTTTGCGGTGGATTGGGTTGCAGGCATGTTTGTGGTTTTCCGCACGGAGGCATATAGAAAAATAAATGGTTTTGATGATCATCGATTTTTTATGTACCTAGAAGATGCAGATATTTGCCGTCGTCTACACAAGAATGGTTGGGGTGTCTTGGTAAATCCTTTTGTGAGTGTGACACATATGGCGCAGCGTGCGAGTCGCCGAAATTTGACACATATGAGGTGGCATGCAGTCAGTGCACTACGTTATTTAACTGGCCTGTAAAGAGTTCTATGTGATATTAATTACTGGAGGCGTCGGCTTCATCGACAGCAACTTCGTGCTCGACTGGCTGACATAGTCTAACGAGCCCATCGTCAACCTCGACAAACTCACTTACGCTGGCAATTTGTAAACGCTGGCCAGCCTCCCGGGTGATCCGCGCCACACCTTTAGGGAGTATCCGAATTTTTGTGTGTGTGGCAGTCTGAGTGAATCCAGTCTTCTTGGCTCAGCGCCCTTCAGTCGGGCGCCATTGTGCGTCGGCTGTGTGAATCGGTCTTCGTTTTGTATCGCGAACTGGTTCATTACCACCTTCCAGTTGAGGCTCGCTCGACCCCAGTCCCTCGCGATGTTGCGCAGCGCCAGCCAGATCTGCTTGGTGGCCGCATCATCGCTGGGAAAGTGGCCGCGCGTCTTGATGACCCTGCGCAGGCGCGCGTTCACGCTCTCGATCGCGTTGGTCGTGTAGATCACCCGCCGCACCTCGGGCGGGAAGGCGAAAAAGGGGATCACCCTGTCCCAGACCCGGCGCCACGCGCCCACGACGGTGGGGAACTTCGGGCCCCAGGCACTGGCCTCGAAGGCGTCCAGCTCGGCCTGATGGCCGCGGCCAGCGCCTTGCGGTCCTTCCAGCTGGCCAAGTCCAGGCTGCTCCTGATCAGGTGCACGATGCAGGTCTGCAGCGTCGTGGCCGGGAAGCACGCGCCCAGCGCCTCGGGCATACTCTTGAGGCCGTCGGTAACGGCAATCAGGATGTCGTTGACGCCGCGCGTCTTCAGGTCGTTGAACACCTTCGTTCAGAAGTTGGCGCCCTAGGTGTTCCCGATCCACAGCCCCTGGATGTCGTGCGCACCGTCATGCCGCGCGCGTACATGGCGATGATTTTGTCGTCAAAACCAGTGAAGCGTTGCTCGTGCTTGCCGATGATCTGCGGCTCGAAGCCGCCTTCGCGGTCGCGGGGCACGGCGATGCGCATCAGTCCGGTGTCGGTCAGGACGGTCTTGCCGCTCCTGCCATTGCGGTGGTTGGCCGTGCCTTCGGGGCGGGGCTGGCCGGAGGGCGTAGCCCAGATGATGGCTCATCTCGGCGCCTAGGGTGCGCTCGATCAGCGGGCAGCGCGGCTGTGGTGTCTGCAGCAGCGGTGGATTTGGTCTTGCGTGGCACACATGCTCCTTGGTGAGATGCTATGCCTCAAACACAAAATTCAGGACAGGCTCCT